>JAOPYH010000061.1 GCA_025964715.1 Streptosporangiaceae bacterium
CCCTGCATCAGCGTCTGGCCGACAAGCGGGTCAACCTGGTCAACCCCCGGCGGGAGTTCTTCCACGCCACGCCCGCCGAGGTGAAGGCGCTGCTGGCCGAGCTCGCCGGTGACCTGCTGCAGTTCGAGGACTTCGCCGAGGCCCTGGAGTACCGCCAGAGTCAGGCGCAGCGCCGGACTTCCTGAAGGCCGCGACAAGCATCGTCGGGCGACTCACCACGGGCACTCGAGAGGGGAGACACCACCGGCCGGCGGGATACGGCGCTCTAACCGCCCCACCCGCAGCTCCGACCGCGACCGCAGTACGCCGCGATCGCAAGCCCCCGCGGGATCCGCGCGTCAGGCGAGGACCGCGCCGCGGATGCCGGACGTTCGGGTCTCGGCGAGCAGGTCCACGAGATCCGCCTCGGTCAGGACCTCGATCCGGTGGCCCTTCGCCCGCCACTTCGTGGCCTTCGCCGCCTTGCCGGTCCAGAAGTCGGCTGGGTCGTGGCCGGTGAAGCCGTCTCCGACGACCAGCAGCGTGGTGCGCTTGTTGACGCCGGGCTCCACGACCGCGCCGCAGCCGGCCACGGCGTCCCAGACGTCCTGACGTCGGATGCTCAGGGCGCCGGTGAACACCATGACCTGCCCGAACAACGGGTGCTCGGGATCGGCGTCGGCCGCCGCCTCGGGAGGCCGGGACGCCGCGGTCAGCGCGGCGCGGCAGCCGCGCCAGGCGGCCGTCTCCAGGCGCCCGGTGAGAACCTGCAGGCGGCCGAGCAGGTCGCTGAGGCTGTCGGCGTTCTGACGTCGTGAGAGTTCTACGACGATGTGGGCGCAGGCCAGTGCGTCCGCGCCCGCCTCGTGGTGCCTGGGCAGGTCCACGCCGCACTCGAGGGCGACCACCGGCAAGCGGTAGGAGATCAGGTCCAGGGCGCGGCGGGCCATGATCAGCGAACAGGCGTAGTCCGTCGCCGGCCAGTCCCGGTCGACCGCGATGCAGGCCTCCCGCAGGGCCCCGATGTCGAAGGTGGCGTTGTGCGCCACCAGGGGCAGTCCGTCGGCGAGGTCGAGCAGCTGGTCCAGCCGCTCAGCGAAGTGCGGCTGGTCGGCAACCATCTCCGGGGTGATGCCGTGCAGGCTGACGTTGATGGTGTCGAAGTGGTCCAGACCCGCAGGCGGCCGCGTGAGCCAGGAGTGCGTGGAGACCACGACGCCGCCGCGAACGACGGCCGCACCGATCGCGCAGATCGACCCGCGGCGGGCGTTGGCGGTCTCGACGTCGATCGCGACGAAGTCCAGCCCGTCAGCGATGAGAGCTCGACTGTCCTCCAGCGGTGTCCGGGGCTCCGGCAGGAGCGCGGTCACGCCGCGACACTCGGCTGCGCGGCCAGGATGACGGTCGGCAGTGCTCGGTCAGCCGTGCCGCCGAGTGCGCGCATGTAGGAGCGCTTTAGGCGTTCGTCCTCGATGGCGTCCCAGGCCCGGCACAGCTCGTTGAGCCAGCGGGCGATGCCCAGGGCACGCGAGGTCCGGCTGTCGCCACCGGGCGCCGCGGCGGTCTCGACGCTCAGCGTCTCGGGGAGGTTCGGCCACCGGGGCGCGGTGAGGCCCTTCTTGGTGGTGGCGGCCTCCGCGTACACGGCCTGCAGTTCGTCCCGGACGGCGACGATCGCGGCGAGGGTCGCCTCGGAGTCGAGGACCCGCTCGATCGGGACCTGGTGCTCACCCAGTACCGACTGCCCGTCGGCGGTGGACACGATGGTGCGGGTCGCGGTCAGCGCGAACAGCGCCTTCGGCACGTCGTCACCGTCGAGCACCCACGCGCCGCACAGCCGCGACATGCCGGCGGTGCGTGGTCCGAGGTCCACCCACCAGACGACCGGAACACCGTCGATTCCGTCGACGATTGCCACCACAAAACTGCCCGCGTTCATGCGACCTCCCCCATTCGGCGACGCACCGTATCCCGGAGGTGACGCGATGTGGGAGAAATCTCGTACACAGGTCGACGGAGGGCCGATCGACGCCCTGCGCCGCCCGCCCTTCCCGCTGTTTCCGATTTTGAGCGGTCAGCTCGGTCGTTCGGTGGAAGTACGCAGCACCCTCGCTGTTGCCGCCGCACTGCTTACGGATGCGGCCACCCCGGGCGGCAACGTGGGACAGCGGCCTCGTCGAGGAGCCGACGCATCGTCCGGTGGGAGGTGTTCAGCTCGCGCGCGATGGTGACGACTCCCTGCCGCCGCGCGACGTAGCGGTCCCGGAGGAACCCGGCCAGGTCGTCGGGGTACCTGAGCTGCGCGACCCGCGTCCTGCGGGCGGCCTCCGCCACGGCCGCGGTGCGGGCACGCCCGGCAGCCAGTCCGCCGTGCACGCCGGTGTTGCCGGCGTATCGCGAATGCCCCCTCGATGGTCTTGATGGACGCCGTACCGGGCGCGGTCAGCGAGGCCCCGGGCCGAAGACCAAAGCGCTGCCGGTAGCCAGTCGTGGTGAACCCGTGGCGGGCCAGATGTGCGGCGGCGAGGTGCGCGAGCGGCTCTCCGCAGGCATGGCAGAGGACGCGCCGGTGACCGTCCACGGCGGTCATCCGACCGACCGGCGCGAACACCGGCGTCCCGTCGTCCAGCCGGCCGACGGCCACATGCGGCTCCTCGACCGCCGCCGGAGCTCGCCGCAGGGGCGGCGGCAGGGTCGCCGACGGCGAAGACACCTGCCTCGCCAGGGTCGCTTCGTGGGAGCAGGGCCGCGCCGCGAACACACGTGAGGGTCGCCCGTCGATGAAGCCCCTACTGCCACAGAACAGACTGTGCGGGCCATTTCCGCAGGTCAGCGCCACTCCGAGCCGGGTCGCGTCGCACCCCAGGGCCACCGGGACACCTGCGTACCGGTCATCTCCAGTCCCTCCCCTGTCTGGTCTTCTGGCTCAACAGAGGAGAAGGGGTTGGAGGTGTCCCTGTGTCCCTGCTCTGAGGCACCGCCGCAGAAGGGGCGATGCAGACAACGGCATGCGACTCCATCTCCGATGACACGCCCCCCAGGAAGCACCGCGCTCACCTGCGTAAACAGCGGGACAGGTGCGTGGGCCCAAGTAGGAAACCAGGTGCCCCGTCTCGCACTTGGTGCGCTGATGAATGCGCTCACTGTCTCCGGCGGCACGGTCCGGCCTCGACCGCGCCGACTGACGAGAGGGATGAGATGAGCGACAACCGGGCTGCGAGCTGCGAGATCCCCGAGGCCGACGAACGGCCGGGGATGGCGCTGCTGCGGGTCTCCGACGAGAACCGGCGGAAGTACGAGT
>JAOPYH010000185.1 GCA_025964715.1 Streptosporangiaceae bacterium
ATCAGCCGGCGGTCCGAGTACGCCGCCGACCGGTTCGCCGCCGACCACGGCCTCGCGATCGAGTTGACCGCCGCACTGCGCGTACTGAACGACGGCAACCGTGCGCCTCGCGGATGGTCGCGACTGCTGTCAAGCCACCCGACCTCCGAGCAGCGGACCAGGGCGCTGCAGACGGCAACCGTCGGCCAATGGCCCGACGGAGGATGGGGGATGAGGGACGCAGCACCGAGAGCTTGAGACGCTGACCCTGGTGATCCGACGCCGGGATGATGCGGTCATCGCAGGCGAAACCGTCGGTGCTGTCATGCCACCCAAGTGGGCGTGAGCAGAGGAGGCGTTGGTCTGTTCGGCGGGCTTGCCGGGCAGCAACGCGCGCCCACTATCGGCAAAGTCGATGCAGAGCAGCAACAACATCTCTTGGACAGAGTGTCTGCCGACGGGCGAGGGTCAGAGGCAGCGCAGTCGAGGTCACCTCATGACGGACTGCGGCCTGAGCGGAGGTCGGGATGTCGAGTCAAGAAGTCGAAGTCCTTGTTGTTGGTGGGGGTCAGGCTGGCCTGGCGATGAGCGAGCACCTGGCCGACAGCGGCGTGCCGCACATGGTCCTGGAGCGGCGCCGCATCGCCGAGCGCTGGCGCTCCGAGCGGTGGGACTCCCTGGTGGCGAACGGTCCCGCGTGGCACGACCGCTTCCCCGGGTTGGAGTTTTTCGACGTCGCCCCCGACGGCTTCGCTTCCAAGGACCAGGTCGCCGACTACTTCGTCGCTTACGCCGAAAAGATCGGGGCGCCGATCCGGTGCGGCGTCGAGGTGACGTCGGTGACCCGGCACGTCGGCCAGCCGGGTTTCCGCGTGGAGACCTCGGACGGGACTGTCAACGCGCGCTTCGTCGTCGCCGCGACCGGGCCGTTCCAACAGCCGGTCATCCCGCCGATCGTCCCCGACGGCGCGGTGCCGCTGCAGATGCATTCCAACGCCTACCGCAACCCTGGGCAGCTGCCCGAGGGCGCGGTCCTCGTGGTCGGTGCCGGCTCCTCGGGTGTCCAGATCGCCGACGAGCTGCGGCAGTCCGGCCGGCGCGTGTACCTCTCGGTCGGCCCCCATGAGCGTCCGCCGCGGAGCTACCGTCAGCGCGACTTCTGCTGGTGGCTCGGCGTCCTCGGCAAGTGGGACGCCGACACCCCGCCGCAGGGCGCCGAGCACGTCACCATCGCGGTCAGTGGCGCCCGTGGCGGCCACACCATCGACTTCCGGGCGTTGGCTGCCAGCGGCATCCACCTCGTGGGCGTCACCGGGTCGTACCAGGACGGGAAGCTGCGATTCTCGCCCGGCTTGCGCGACACCATCGCTAGCGGCGACGCCAGCTACCTGGCCCTGCTCGACGAGGCGGACGACTACATCGCGAGCAACGGTCTCGACCTTCCCCAGGAGCCGGGCGCCCGTGACTTCGGGCCGGACCCGGAGTGCGTGACCGACCCCCTGCTGGAGCTCGGTCTCGCCGACGCCGGCGTCACCTCCATCATCTGGGCGACCGGTTACGCCACCGACTACAGCTGGCTCCAGGTCGACGCCTTCGACGAACGCGGCAGGCCGAAGCACCGCCGCGGCGTGTCGCCGGAGCCGGGTGTCTACTTCCTCGGGCTGCCATGGCTGTCCCGTCGCGGGTCCAGCTTCATCTGGGGCGTCTGGCACGACGCCAGGTACCTCGCGGACCACATCCGGACCCAGCGCAGCTACCTCGCTTACGGGACGGACGGCGGCACAGGAGGCGGTCAGGACGCCGCCGCCACCGGCCAGTCGACGATCGCACTGGCGGCCGCCCAGTGAACCCCCCGATCGTCGCAGGGGGCCACACCCGGATCCGCCCCTTCAACACCCGCGACACCTACCCCGAACAGCAGCTGGACAACGACCTCTGCCAGGCCGTGGTCGCCGGCAATACCGTCTATGTGCGCGGGCAGATCGGGCAGGACCTCGACACCAGCGAATCGGTCGGCATCGGGGACGTCGAGGCCCAGACGGAGCAGGCGATGACGAACATCGACATGCTCCTGAAGGAGGCCGGCGCGCGGATGGAGCATCTGGTCAAGCTGACCATCTACATCGTCGATCCGCGCTTCCGCGAAACCGTGTACCGCACGATCGGACGCTGGACGCGGGGCGTGCACCCAATCTCCACCGGCCTCGTGGTCTCGGGGCTCGCGCGGCCCGAGTGGCTGGTCGAGGTCGACGCCATCGCCGTGATTCCGGACGGCGAGCGGTGACCTTCTCGATCCTGGCCACCGATGGCGCCGGCGGGGTCGGCATGGCCGTCACGTCGTCCAGTCCAGCCGTGGCCGCCCGCTGTCTTCACCTGCGAGCCGGCGTAGGCGGTGCGGCGTCGCAGAATGTCACCGACCCGCGCCTGGGCACGGACCTCCTCGACGCGCTGGCGACCGGCATCGGGGCTCGGGAGGCTCTGGACGGGGTCGTGCAGAGCCGGGCGCTGATCGAGTACCGGCAGCTCACCGTCCTCGACCTGCACGGCGGGGGCGCGACGTTCTCCGGCGCCAAGACGCTGGGGGTGCACGCCGACCGGGTCGGCTCCGGCGTCGTGGCCGCCGGCAATCTGTTGGCGGGCACTGAGGTGATCGACGCGGTCGTCGAGGCTTTCGAGAGCTCCACCGGCGAGCTAGAGGCGCGGCTGCTGACCGCGCTCCTCGCCGGCCTGGACGGCGGGGGAGAGGCGGGGCCCCTGCACTCGGCAGGGCTGGCCGTGGTCCGGGAGGTGCCGTGGCGGGAGACCGACCTGCGGGTCGACTGGAGCGACCAGCCGATAGCCGACCTGCGCGAGCTGCTGGATGTGTGGCTGCCGCAGCGCGACGACTACGTCACGCGGGGCCTGGACCCCACCGCCGCACCGTCGTACGGCGTCCCCGGGGACGACTGACCGATGGACGCCAAGGAGCAGGTGGCACGGACGATGTCCACGGATGCCGAGCGGCTGATCGGGCTGTCCGAGCAGCTGCACGCGCACCCGGAGACTGCGTGGCAGGAGCACCGTTCGTCTCGCTGGGTCGCCGAGGCGCTGGACGAGGCCGGGTTCACCGTCACACCGGCCTACCTGGGGCTCGACACGGCCTTCCTGGCGACCTACGGCAAGGGCCCCTTCCGCCTGGGGCTCTGCGCGGAGTACGACGCTCTGCCCGGGCTCGGCCACGCCTGCGGACACAACCTCATCGCCGCGATCACGGTCGGTGCGGCGCGGGCGCTCGCCCCGCTGGCCGACGCCGCGGGACTGACCATCGAGGTGTACGGCACTCCCGCGGAAGAA
>JAOPYH010000097.1 GCA_025964715.1 Streptosporangiaceae bacterium
CGCGCTGCGCCATTGCGCTGTCCTGGCGGTGCGCATCCGTTGTGCAGCGGAGTGTGACACAGTGCGCGGCCTGCCAGCCATGACCTGAGTGCCCACATTTGGGCTAGCGCGCCTGTGCGGGGTGCACGTGTCCAGCAGCAACCGGCAGCAGCGCCTCAGGCAGTCGTTACTCCAGCCTCGGATCGCCCAGGCGCGAGGGTGCGCCGCGCAAGCGTGGCCTTCCGGTAGGCCACATCGGCCTTCGCGAGGCCGTGCACCACCGATGACACGCCCGCGGGCGTGTCGCCGGTCTGCCGCAGGAGGCGCAGCGCGCGAACCCGCCCAACGCCACAGGCGGAGTCATCCGCCTGGCACAGGCTCATCTCGACCCAGACCGCGGGTACGGCTACTCGCCGAGGAGGTCGAGGATGTCGTCGGCGTGCTCTTCCTCTTCGGCCAGGATGTCCTCCATGAGCCGCCGGGTCGTCACGTCGCCGGCGCCGAGCCAGCGGATGATCTCCTGATAGGACTCGATGACGATCCGTTCGGCCACCAGATTGTCGCGGAGCATCCCTCTCAGGTCGTCATCCTCGAATGTCTCGTATGACGTGTGCGCACGCTTAGTAAGAGTTTCTGGATCGAAATCCGGCTTTCCGCCGAGTTGACTGATTCGTTCCGCCACCCGCATGGCATGGCCGCGTTCCTCTTCAGCGTGTTCGGTGAACTCGCCCGAGACCTGGGCCCGATCGATGCCCGATGCCGAGATCGCATGCCGGCTGTACCGCATCCAGCACACGATCTCCGTGGCGAGGACGTCATTGAGAATGGAGATGACTTGTTCAGGGTCACTGCCGTAGGACTCGGTCACCGGTCCCCGGTCCATCTTCTCGCGGGCACGCTGGCGGATGGTGGCCACGTCTATGCTGAAGCTGTTGTCGGCCATGTCTTTCCTTCTTTCGTCGGGAGCTGGGTCCTTACCCCTCAGACGCATTCCATGCATGGGACAGGATGTTTCATCCGCCGGAACGGGGAAAGAGGCGTCCGCATGCGCATATTGACCAAGCTGGAGAGAGCTGCCGCTCTGGATCGAGTCGTCACGCCGGCGCAGAAAGTGGCACGGCGGCTGGGGCCCGGCCGGGTGCGGGACGCTCTTCACGGGGTGTGGCTCGGGCATCCGGTCCACCCCATGCTCGTGCAGGCCCCATTGGGCTCATGGTTGTCAGCGGGTGTGCTGGAGCTCTGGCCCGATGGGGAGCGTGCGGCCCGTCGGCTGGTGGCTTTCGGGCTCGTCGCGTCGGCCCCTGCCGCATTGGCGGGCGCGGCCGACTGGTCGGAACAGCATGAGCAGCAGATGCGCGTGGGTGTCGTGCACGCGATGGCCAATGCCACGGCGGTGGGCCTTTATACGACGTCTCTGTTGACCAGGAGGCGCGGCCTCGGCAAGGCGCTGCGCTACGCCGGACTCGTCACTGCCGGTGTCGGCGGCCTCCTGGGCGGACACATCTCGTTCCGGCAGGCCGGAGGTGCCAACCACGCGGAGTCGGTCCCGCACCTGGTCGATCCCGGCTGGCACGAGCTGATGGCGGTCCGCGACCTTCAAGAGAGCCGGCCTGTGCGCAAGCTGCTCGGCGAGGTGCCGGTGCTCGTAGTGCGGCAAGGCGCCGACATCCACGTGCTCGCAGACCGATGCAGTCATCTCTCCGGTCCGCTTTCGGACGGCGAGATCGAAGACGGATGCGTCACGTGCCCTTGGCACGGCAGCGTCTTCCGGCTACGGGACGGCGAGGTCGCACGAGGTCCCGCCACCGCTCCGCAGCCGGTCTTCGAGACCGAGGTGCACAATGGCATCCTGCGGATCTGCTTGCCGGACGCGGGCTAGCACCGGGTCGGGGGAGTGGGCGACGGCGGCTCCTCTAGCAGGTTATCGCCGCGGTGAAAAGGGAACGCGTATTGCGAAAACCCCCGAACGAGAACGTGGGCACGAAGCCGCGTTGCGAGGAGGAGGCGGACATGCCACAGAAGGCGTGGAGTGACAAACGCGAACGCCAATACGAGCACATCAAGGAGTCGGAGCAGGAGCGTGGTGCCGGCGAGGGCCGCGCCAAGGAGATCGCCGCACGGACGGTCAACAAGAATCGCGCGCAGTCGGGAGAGGCCGAGCAGGCCAGCAAGACCTCTACCGAGGACATGTCTCCGCAACGGCGCGGCGGTAAGCGGTCCGGACGTCCGGGTCCGCGCGGGCGGACCAAGCAACAGCTCTATGCCGAGGCCCAGAAGAAAGGCATCAAAGGCCGGTCCTCGATGACCAAAAAGCAGCTCGAGGACGCACTGGGCGGCTGAACCTCCCCATTAGCGCCGAGGTCAGCGCGGGTGGATGCCCCCGTCGAGGCCGAGCACCTGGTTCGTGAGGTATCCGTTGCGGAGCACCGCCATCGTGAGGTCCGCCACCTCCTCCGGGCGTCCGTACCGGCCGGCCGGGATCGTGAGGGCGGGACCACCCTTGGGCCCGGCGGGCAGCATCCGGGTGCCCTCGATCAGCGCCGGCGCCACGGCGTTCACGGTCACCCCCTGGCGGGCCACCCGGGAGGCCAGGAAATGGACAAGGCCATTCAGCCCGGCCTTGGAGGCGGCGTAGTGCGGCCCGACGACCCCGCCGGTGAAGGCCGCGACCGATGACATGAACAGCACCCGTCCCCAGCCGCGCTCGGTCATGCCCGGCAGCACCGCCTGGGCCAGCAGGAAGGGCGCCCGCAGGTTGACCGCCAAGGTGCGATCCCAGCTGTCGAGGTCGACGTCGGCGTACTCCTGCTGAACCGAGTAGCCCGCGTTCGCGACGAGCACGTCGATCGGGCCGAGCGTGGCCACTGTCTCGTCGACCAGCCGCGCGGGCACCTCCGGGTCGGACAGGTCCCCGGCCAGCGCAACCGCGTCCAGCCCGGCCTCTTTCGCCTCGACCACCAGCCGCTCAGCCTCTTCGGCGTGCCTGCCGTACGTGAACGCCGCTCGCGCGCCCTCTGCTATCAGGCGCCTGCCCAGCGCAGCGCCGATGCCGCCGCTCGCGCCGGTGAGCAGCACCACCCGGCCGGTGAAGTCCGCCTCTCCCATCCCGCCCCCTTTCGTCGGTCCGATTCTCCCGTGTCATCTTTGCGGGCCGCGGCCGGTACCGGGTTTGGGCGTGACGCGAGAGCCGTGGGCGTCCTGAGCCTGTGCGGCGCAGCGGGGTCACCGGCCGGCCGGTGACCCCCGATCGTTGTCGCCCCCACGCGTCGTGACCCTCAGTCCTAGTTTGTTACGACTAGCGTAGTTTGTCACGATTTGGCAAATTTTTGCCCACTGATCTTCTGTACGGCGTTGTTCGCCACGACAATCACCCCTTGTTCACAACTTGTCGGACTAATACGGGTCCGACCTGTAAGGGGGTTTTGTGAAGAAGCTTGTCGTCGCCGTCGCGACAGCGGGCCTGGCCCTTTCCGGGCTCGGTCTCCTCGGCGCCACCGGCGCGTCAGCGGCCACGGACCCGTCCGATGCCTTCCATCCGGCGAGCCTCGCATGGCACGCCTGCCAGTCGGACATCGTGGCCGGAGCGAAGGCCTATGACGGCCTCGGCCCGGTCCAGGTCTCCAAGATCATCCAGTGCGCCGAGCTGCAGGTTCCGCTGGACTACGCCCGCCCGCAGGGCCAGAAGATCACCCTGGAGCTGACCCGTACCCCGCACACGGGCACGGGCAAGGCCAAGGGCGACATCGTGGTCAACCCGGGAGGCCCGGGCGGCGAGGGAGCCCTCTTCGGCCCGCGCGTCTTCGCCCAGAACTCGGCCCCGATGCAGGCGGCCTACAACGTCATCGGGTTCGACCCGCGCGGCATCGGGTTCAGCACGCCCAAGCTGAGCTGCGACGTGAACTACAGCAACGCGCCGCGCCCGGCGTACGGCACCGGCAGCCCGAAGACCGACGCGGTCTGGCTGAAGAAGTCCAAGGACTACGCCGACGCGTGCTTCAAGAAGTTCGGTGCGGGCTCCAAGCTCGACCTGCTGGACCACATCAAGACCATCGACTCGGTTCGTGACATGAACACGATCCGGGGGGCGCTGGGCAACGAGAAGCTGGACTACTACGGCGCCTCCTACGGCACCTACCTGGGCCAGACCTACGCCACCGTCTTCCCCAAGCGCGTCGGCCGCATGGTCCTCGACGGCAACGTGGGCCCGAAGACCGTCTGGTACGACGCCCAGCTGGCCCAGGACTACGCGTTCGACAAGAACATCGAGTACTACTTCGGCTGGATCGCCAAGTACGACTCGCGCTACCACCTCGGTGACACCCAGCCGAAGGTCCGCAAGTTCTACTACGACCTCCAGGCCCAGCTGGCCGGGAAGCCGGTCACCTTCAAGGACCCGAAGACCGGCGCGGTCACCGCGGTCGGCCCGGACGAGCTCGTCGACAACATCCAGAGCGCCGGCTACCGGCGCAGCTGGGGCACGTGGAACCTCTTCGCGAGCGCGCTGTCGGCCTACAAGTCCGGTGACGTCCAGACCTTCGCCGGGACCTTCGGGGCGCAGACCACCGGTGGCGGCGACGACAACTCGTTCTCCGTCTACAACGCCGTCCAGTGCACCGACGTCCAGTGGCCGATGAGCTGGCACAAGTGGCACAACGACGCGGTCCGCGTCAACAAGGACGCGCCCTTTGAGACGTGGGGCAACGTGTGGTTCAACGCCCCCTGCCTCTACTGGCACGCCAAGGCCGGCACGCCGGTCAAGGTCGGCCAGACCAAGGACCTGCCCAAGAACATCCTGATGTTCCAGTCGACCGACGACGCGGCCACGCCGTACGCCGGCGCGCTGGAGCTGCACAAGATCCTCAAGGGCTCGCACCTGGTGGTCCAGGACGGAGACCGCACGCACTGCATCGTGCACCGCGGTGACCTTCGTACGGGCGGCGTCGACTCCTACTTCGACGCCTACTTCCTCAACGGCACCCTGCCCAAGACGGACACCGTGCACGTTTCGCAGCTCGGTGACCCGACCCCGCCGGCGGCCTCCGCCAAGAGCCAGGGCCGGCGCAGCGACGCCCTGGTCAAGTAACACCCTGCACATAGCGGAAGGGGCCCTCGGAACGGGGGCCCCTTTTCGCAGGCCGGTGCTAGCCTCACCCGGGCTGTTGTTCCACTAACAAGTGCTGGCTTTATCCGCTGGATCCTCAGCCGGCCCGGGATCAGCATCCCGCGAACGCGAACACGGCCTCCTGGCCGACATCTTGCTGCCTTTCCAGGCGAGCAAGAGGACGGCCGCGCCCCCAGGCGGTGGTGATCCAGGTGTTGATGGTGAAGGCAGCGGGGGCTGAACTGGCTCGGACATGCTTACTGATACCAGGCCATTGATCTGCGTTTTCTTCCCTGGAACGGGGAAACCAAGTTATGCCGCCGCCGGCAGGGCCGCCGGACGCGCCGGCACGGGGTCGCTTACGCCGGCGCCACCCGGCTCCGCCCATAGGAGGACCAGATGCGTCTGCCCGAAGGCCTGCGTCCGGACGCCCTCTCCGGGGCCGCCGGCCGCGGCGCCCTCTCCGCGGACCCTTTCGTCTGCAATGCCCGCGGTCATGGTCTCGCGGGGGACGGGATCACCAACGACCAGCCGGCTCTGCAGGCGCTCGTCGACGCACTCGGCGTGGCCTACGCCGCCGACGGTCAGCCCCGCACGATCTACTGCCCCTCGGGGATGTATTCCATCCAGGATGAAGGCACCATCTGGCGAAGCGGCGTCTCCCTGATCGGCGCGGGCCCAGCCGCCACCCGGTTCCTCCTGACCAACCCGGGCAATCCGAGCAGCCCGACGCCGCTGGCCTTCTTCACCATCCGTGAGCACGGTGCCAGCCGGGACAATCACATAGCCGACTGCACGTTCGCGTGCTTCGAGATCGACGGTTCCGGCGTCATCCTTCCCGCCTACGACGTGCTGGCCAAAGGGCTGGGGCTGCAGTATGTTCTGCGGGGCCGTTTCCATGACCTGTACATCCATGACACCGCGGCCACCGGCTTGGGCTGCGACTTCCTGCAGGACACATTCGTCGACAACGTGCTGGTCGTACATTGCGGGCGGCTGGAAACCGGCGAGTGGATGGGTGGTGCCGGTATCGGTATCGGGATCGGCGGCTGGGGGGCTACCGAGCGGTTCACCGTCACCGCCTGCACCGCCGTCAGTAACGGCACGAACGGGATCTTCGTCGAGCTGCAGAAGAGCTACTGGACCCCGACCCGTGGCATCCGGATCGTCGGCTGCCACTCCGAAGGCAACCGGTTCGGCATCTCCGACTGGGGCGCCGACGGGCTCGTCGTCTCGGCCTGCACCATGATGTCAAACCACCAGGCGGGCTACGACGTCTCGTCCCTCGGCACATCTTCGGTCGCCGGACGTGGCGGCATCGTGACCGGGTGCGTCATCGAGGACAACGTCTGGGACGGCGCCGCGATCGGCAACACCCCCGGCCCGTACACGTTCTACGGCAACCGCATCAGCCGCAACGGCCGCTACGGCTACTGGCAGCACAACCTGGCCGGCGGAGACCAGGAGGCCGCCGCCGACATGATCATCGAGGACAACGAGATCTGGGACAACGCCCTCGACGGGATCCTCATCGACTCCGCCCTCACCGACCCCGCCGTGGCCGGGAACAGGCTGCGCAACAACGGCCGGCAAGCCGAACCCGCCTGCTCCGGTGGAGGTGAAACCGTGTCCTACACCTCCCTGTCGCTGATCGACTCCGCCGCAGACTGGCTCCCGAACGGACATGCCGGCAAGTGGGTCAAGGCCGCCGCACAACAGGCCATCGTCACGGCCAACAGCGCCAGTGAACTCACCCTCGCCCCTGTCCGCCCCGGCGCGACGACCGCGTGGCCGGAAGGCACTCCGCGCCCGGGCTCCCCGTACTGGCTCCCTGATGCCCCTGACATCAGGGCAGGTGTGACGCTGGCCGCCGCCACCCACAGTCCGACCATGCGCGACAACCGGGCGTGGGACACCCAGCCCCGCAGGACGCAGACCCACGGCCTGTGCATCAGCCCCAGCGGGACCTGCGAATCAGGGTGGGTCCACGACAACGACCTCGAGGGCAACGCCAACGGGGCGGTCCGCTTTGACACCGCGCCGTCCGGGGGGTGCTGGCACCACAACCACGGCCTCGACGAATGCCCCGGTGACCGAACCTGACGTTCGCAGGCGTCAGCGGATGGATCTTGTGCTGCGGCGGCGTACGAGCGAGGAGAAGCGAGAACGCCCGAGGGCGCCCGGCTGCGGATGGGGACGTAGCCGGGAGCGAGCGCGGCGCCGGGTGACCGGAAGGCGGTTGAAGTGGATGGGCCGGTCGGATGACCACGGCGCCGGCGGCGCCATGCAAAGCGAGGCGAACCGCAGCAGGGGCCCTTCGTAGGTCGCGCGCCAGCCGGTGAAGTCCCGCCACGCCTGGTCGTGGTCGGCCTTGAGCTTGGCGCCCGCGTCGGCGAGGCGGTGACATGCCTCCTCGAACTCTTCCCGCGTGACGGCGATGGGGGTGTCGGCGCCCGGGCCGGGGTCGGGGTCGTAGGGCATGAGGAAGTAGTCGCCGATGCGGCGGAGCGCGAGATAGCCCGAGCGGATGCAGAGCTTGGCGTCGGGCTGCGGTTTCTCCAGGTCGAGGGCCGCGAGGGCCAGCGCGGCCGAGTCGAGGACGGCGCCCGCCGCGGTCACCCAGGACCGTTCTGGTGCGGGGGAGCGGAAGTAGACCAGGATGGGCGTCGTGGAGTGGGTCTCTTCGATGTCGTTGAACCAGTGCATCCACACCGACCAGTACGTGTGGAGCAGCGGAAGGCCTCTGATCTCCAGCAGCCGTACCAGCAGGTCCGGAGCCGACGGCGGCGAACCGGCCTCCACCTCGAGCGCGGTCACGAGGTGCTCCCGGCGCGAGTAACAGTTGTAGATCGACGGCAGGAAACTGATCAACAGAGCGAGGAGGCCCAGCCCGAAACCCGCTTCGATCATCGACAGCACACCGGTCTGCCAGTTAGCAGGGGCATGGAAGCCGAGCGTCAACAACCCCGACCCACTGGCCAGCATCGAGTCCTCCCAGGAGCCGCCTCCCATGGCCCAGTAGAGCGGCACGAAACCAGTCAGGATGAGAGCTATCCAGGCGACCGGCAGCGTCATCAGAACGGTCGGTGCGAACATCGCCATGACGCGGTCGCGGTCGCCGTAGTCCCGCAGGGGGCGCATGGACATGATGAAGATCGCGCGGACGGCCAGGAGCACCCAGCGGGTCAAGAGCATCGGCGTACCGCGGGGCACCACGAACGTCTGCACTGCGGACGCCGTCGTGAGCGCGACGACCGCCACGCCGATGAGCCCGGCGATCACCGCGAGGGTGGTGTGCATGGTGTTGCCCCGGTGGCGGTCAGATGCTCGCGCAGATCACACACCTTTCACGCTATGCGGACGCCGGTCGGGTCGTCGGCCCCGGGGGGTCGGGTTGGCCGCTGACTGAGGAGACGGTAGGGCAGGGCCTAAGCGGCCGGGTGCTCCCAAGTGACCTCCGGCGAGCGGTAGAAGTTGACGCTCATGACCGTCCAGCGAGGACCCTGGGCGGCGAGGCGCGTCCGGTATTGCTCCCAGGATCGGTTGTGTTGCGGGGACCAGCCGATCTCGGCGATCCCGGCGAGCCGCGGAAAGGCCATGTACTCGACCTCGTGGATGTTCGTGAGGGTCTCGGTCCAGATCGGCGCCTCCACGCCCCGGATGTCGCGCTCGGCCACGCCGGTGAAGAGCGTGGCGGGGTCCCACTCATAGGACTTCCGGACGTTGACGTATCCGGCCCAGTTCTGGCCGTACGGCGTGTTCTTGTCGTACTGCATGTCCAGGTAGGCGTGGTTCGCGGGCGAGGTGATCAGCTGGACCCCCCTCTGCACGGCCGCGGTCGCCAGCCGGTCGCCGACCGGTTTGGTGCCGTCGGCGAGGCTCCAGTTCTGGGCCAGGGTGGCGGGGCCCGGACGCACGTTCGCCTGCGCGATCTCGTTCCAGCCGATCATGTTCTTGCCGTGCGCGTGGACGATGGGCTGCACGCGTTCGATGAACTTCACGTAGTCGGCAAGCGGCGTGCTGTGCGCCTCGTCGCCGCCGATGTGGACGTACGGGCCGGGGGTGAGCTTCGCGAGTTCACCGATCACTTCGTCGAGGAACGTGTAGGTGATGTCCTTGTTCACGCACAGAGAGCTGAAGCCGACGTCGGTGCCGGTGTAGAGCGGCGGCGTCTTGCCGTCGCAGTTCAGTTCCGCGTAGGAGGCGAGCGCGGCGTTCGTGTGCCCCGGCGTGTCCAGCTCCGGGACGACGGTGATGAAGTGCCGCG
>JAOPYH010000111.1 GCA_025964715.1 Streptosporangiaceae bacterium
GTTCGCGTCGGGGGAGGGCTTCACGCACGAGGACTTCATCGAGCAGATGATGATGATCCGCTCGCTGGGCCCGATCGCCAACCAGCTGGGCATGCTCACCGTCATGGGCCAGATGCGCCAGCAGATCGACCAGATCGACGACAAGGATCTCGACCGGGTCGCGGCCATCATCCGGTCCATGACGCCGGGCGAGCGGGAGAATCCAAAGATCCTCAACGGCTCTCGGCGAGCGCGGATCGCGGGCGGCTCGGGAGTCAGTGTCGGTGAGGTCAGCAGCCTGGTGACCCGGTTCTTCGACGCCCAGAAGATGATGCGCCAGATGGCCGGCGGCATGGGTCTTCCCGGCATGCCGGGCACGCGCCGCAAGGCCGTCAGCAAGGGCAAGAAGAACAAGAAGAAGCAGCCGCGCAGCGGGGACCCGCGCAAGAGAGCCGCCGCGGCCCAGCAGGGTGCGACCTCAGATCCGGAGGCGCCGCAGGCCATGCCCCCAGGACTCGGCGGAGGGCTCCCGGGCGGGCTCCCCGGTCAGCTGCCGCCCGGGTTCCAGATGCCCGATCTCGGCAATCTTCAGTCCCGTAAGAAGAAGTAAGCGCGCGATCATGTAAAGAAACTTGTGTTTCCTGCATGATCGGCACGCCGAATTACTACTCGGCGCGAATCGTCTGGCAGAATGACATGCTGGAAACCCGGAGCGTCAGGAGCCCTCTCACCCCTGTCGCCCCGGAGTCCATCCGAGCGGCACGCGCCGGTCCCCACCTGGCGTGCTTCCGCTCACCCGTGTCGAATCTGGAGAACACCACACTCGTGGCAGTCAAGATAAAGCTCAAGCGTCTGGGGAAGATCCGGAATCCTCAGTACCGGATCATCGTTGCCGACGCCCGCACCAAGCGTGACGGGCGTGCCATCGAGGAGATCGGGCGATACAACCCGAAGGAGAACCCCTCGTTCATCGAGGTCGACTCCGAGCGGGCACAGTACTGGCTGGGTGTCGGCGCGCAGCCGACCGAGCCGGTGCGCAGCATCCTCAAGGTCACCGGCGACTGGCAGAAGTTCAAGGGCCTGCCGGGTGCCGAGGGCCGGCTGAAGATGGCCGAGCCCAAGGCCGACAAGAAGGCCGTCTTCGACGCCGCCGTCAAAGAGGTCATGAAGGACGACGGCGGCGCCGCGACGACGCCGAGGTCCAAGAAGAAGGCCGAGCCCAAGAAGGCCGAGCCCAAGAAGCCCCAGGGCGAGGCTGAGGCGACGGCCGAGGAGACGACCGAAGCCAAGAGCGAGGCCTAACGTGCTCGAAGAAGCGCTCGAGCACCTTGTCCGCGGCATTGTTGAGCACCCGGACGACGTCCGCGTGCAAGCCCGCCGGATCAAAGGTGGCCGTGTCCTCGAGGTGCGGGTGCACCCCGAGGACCTCGGCAAGGTCATTGGCCGCAGCGGTCGCACCGCGAAGGCCCTCCGTACGGTGATGGGCGCCCTGTCGGGCGACCGATACGTACGCGTGGATCTGCTCGACGTCAACGAGGTCCGCTGACCGGCATTGGACCGATGAATACGCTGGTCGTGGGCCGCATAGGTCGGCCGCAAGGGATCCGTGGCGAGGTCACGGTCGAGGTTCGCACCGACGATCCCGGCTCCCGGTTCACACCGGGGGCCGTGCTCGCCACGGAGCCCGAGCAGGCCGGCCCGCTCACCATCGAGCAGGCGCGATGGCATTCAGGCCGCCTGATCCTGAGCTTCACCGGCGTCGAGGACCGCGACGCCGCGGAGGACCTGCGGGGCATCCTGCTGGTCGTCGACTACGCCGATATCCCCCCGAGCGACGATCCCGACGAGTTCCACGACCAGGAGCTCCTCGGCCTGGACGTCGTCACCGTCCAGGGCGCCGAGGTCGGCACCATCACCGAGGTCCGGCACATAGGTCAGGATCTGCTCGTCATCGGCCGCCCCGGAGGCGGCGAGGCACTGGTGCCCTTCGTCAGAGCGCTCGTCCCCGAGGTCGACGTGAAGGCCGGGCGGGTCGTGATCGATCCGCCGGCCGGCCTGCTCGAGGACCTGTAGGGCCTCAACGGACCGGAACGAGCCATGCGCATAGACATCGTTTCCATCTTTCCGGAGTACTTCGCCCCCCTGGACGTCTCCCTGCTCGGCAAGGCCCGCAGGCGTGGTGTCCTGGACGTACGGGTGCATGACCTGCGCGGATGGACGCACGACCGGCATCGCACGGTCGACGACACCCCGTACGGCGGTGGGCCGGGCATGGTCATGAAGCCCGAGCCGTGGGGAGAGGCCCTCGACGCCATCGCCCCGGCCACGGAGGCGGCGGTGCCCCGGCTCGTGGTGCCGACGCCGAGCGGCCGTCCCTTCACCCAGGCTCAGGCCGTCGCCTACGCCGAGGAGCCCTGGCTGGTGTTCGCCTGCGGCCGGTATGAGGGCATCGACTCGCGGGTCGTCGAAGAGGCACGCGGCAGGATGCCGGTCGACGAGGTCGGCATCGGCGACTATGTCCTGGCCGGTGGCGAGGTGGCGGTGCTGGTCATGGTCGAGGCGGTGAGCCGGTTGCTGCCCGGCGTGCTGGGCAACGCGGACTCGGCCACCGACGACTCGTTCGCATCCGGTGCGATGGAGTCGCTGCTCGAGGGCCCCGTCTATACCAAGCCTCCGGTGTGGCGCGACCGTGCCGTACCCGAGATCCTGCTGTCCGGCGACCACGGCGCCATCGCACGCTGGCGGCGGGACGAGGCACTGCGCCGCACCGTCGCCAACCGGCCGGAACTGGCCGCACGGCTCGAGGCCGATAAGCTCGACAAGAAAGATCGCCAGGTTCTCGAATCGGCCGGTTTTCCGGTGGACGACGAACCTACGGTACGCTAGGGCGTCGCCCGGCTTCGTGCTGGGCACGTTATGTCACGACTTCCCAGATGACCCCACTCGCGCGGTCTGCGCTGTCTGTAGCCTGGCGCGTTTGGCCGTGAGGAACCGCAGAGGAACCCCAGTCATGCACACCCTGATCCAGGAGATCGAGAAGGCCGCGACGCGTGCCGACGTCCCGGACTTTCGTCCGGGCGACACGCTGAAGGTGCACGTTCGCGTCACCGAGGGCAACCGTAGCCGGATCCAGGTCTTCCAGGGCGTGGTCATCCGGCGCCAGGGCGGCGGCGCCCGTGAGACGTTCACCGTCCGTAAGATCAGCTACAGCGTGGGCGTGGAGCGGACCTTCCCGCTGAACAGCCCGTCGATCGACAAGATCGAGATCGTCACCCGTGGTGACGTGCGCCGCGCCAAGCTCTACTACCTGCGCGACCTGCGCGGCAAGGCCGCGCGCATCAAGGAGAAGCGCGACAGGCGCTGAGCCGCCACGCTGCACCGGCTCTTCACCGCCGCCCCGGCACGCCAGATGGTGTGCCGGGGCGGCGTGTGAGCCCGCCGGTCCGGTCTCATCGGGTGCTGTGATCCGTTGACGGCGACACGCCCCTGCGGGCCGCTGTGACGGCCGCTCGCCTATAGGCTCGCTCTGATGACTGACGACGACCAGGGCGCGGAGGAGCCGGCGCTCAAGCGCGCCCATACCGCACCCCAGCCGTCCCAGGACGATCGGAGAGATGTGCGTCCCGAGGCCGAGGGCACGGTGCCCGACGAGAATCACGCCGCCAGTCCCGACGGTTCCACGTCCACGCGCAGGCGGCGCGGACGAAGGAAGCCGGCCGGAGAGGGCAAGAAGCAGGGCTCCTTCTGGAAAGAGCTTCCTCTGCTCATCGGGGTGGCCTTCGTGCTGGCCCTGGTCATCAAGGCCTTCGCGGTGCAGGCGTTCTACATCCCGTCCGCGTCGATGGAGAACACGCTCCAGATCGGCGATCGGGTCCTCGTCAGCAAGATCGTCTATCACACCCGAGACATCCAGCGCGGCGACATCGTGGTCTTCAACGGGCTGGACTCGTGGGACCCGGAGGTCCAGGTCGCCCAGCCGACCAACCCGGTGTCGAAGGTCTTCGCCGCGATCGGCCGTGCCTTCGGCGTGGTCCCCGGCGAAAAGGACTACATCAAGCGCGTCATCGGAGTGCCGGGCGACCGGGTGAAATGCTGTGATGCCCAGGGGCAGGTCACCGTCAACGGCGCGCCGCTGCGGGAGAAGTCCTACCTCTACACCAATCCGGCCACCGGCCAGCAGAACAAGCCTTCGGAGAAGGAGTTCGACTTCACCGTGCCGGAGGGCCGCCTGTGGGTCATGGGCGACCACCGGGAGGTCTCCTACGACTCCCGGCAGCACACCGGTGACGCCGGTGGAGGCTCGATTCCGAAGAGCCGGGTCATCGGGCGTGCGTTCGTGATCGTGTGGCCGGTCGGCAGGGCCGAAGTCCTGCCGATCCCCAAGACCTTCGAGCAGCCGGCCCTCGTCGGCGCGGCTGCGGCGCTGCCCGCCGTGCCGCTGGCCGCTGGCCTCGTGGGCGCCGTTCCTCTCACGTTGCTCAACCGCCGGCTGCGGCTCCGGCGTGGCCGCCGCTCGGCCGCCTGACCGGTTAGGGTCTGCTCCGTCGGCACTACGTCGTACGCTCGGTAGGTGGGTTTCGACGGTGATGGAGCTGGATGTTGGGGATGACGGACTTCAGGCGCATCGTCCGGCCTGTGAAGTTCACACCACGCAGGGACGCGGGGCTCTATGCCTACGAACGGGCGCTGGAGCACGGTGGGTTCAGCCCTGTGGCCGGTGTCGACGAGGCGGGTCGCGGTGCCTGCGCGGGCCCGCTGGTGGTCGGCGCGGTGATCCTGGCGGCCGGTCGGCGTGGACGCATCGATGGCCTGGCCGACTCCAAGTTGCTCACGCCGCGGCGCCGTGAGGAGATCTACGCGGAGATCGTCGCGCGCGCCGAGGCGTGGAGCGTAGTGATCATTTCCTGCGCCGACATCGACCGGATCGGGCTGCACCGGTGCAACATCGCCGGGATGCGGCGGGCAGTGGCGGCGCTCGACGAGCGCCCGGCCTACGTGCTGAGCGACGGGTTCGCGGTGCCGGGGCTGGACGTGCCCGCGCTTGCGGTGCCCAAGGGTGATCAGGTGGCCGCATGTGTCGCGGCGGCATCCGTGGTGGCCAAGGTGACCAGGGACCGGCTCATGGTCGAGATGCACGAGCGCCATCCGGCCTACGGTTTCAACCTGCACAAGGGCTATGTCACGCGCGAGCACTCCTCCGCGCTGGCCGCCCATGGACCCTGCGCCGAGCACCGTTTCTCCTTCGTCAACGTGGCGCGGGTCAGGGGCGGCGCCATCGCGTCTCACGCGTGGGAAGCGGAGATGCGGAACAATGAATCACAGGTGGTCGGGGAGGGAGCGGGACTATGAGTGCGGAAGATCTCGAGAAGTACGAGACCGAGATGGAGCTGCAGCTCTACCGCGAATACCGGGACGTCGTCGGGCTCTTCACCTACGTGGTGGAGACCGAGCGACGGTTCTATCTCACCAACTCCGTTGATCTGCAGGTGCGCAGCGCCGACGGTGAGGTCTTCTTCGAGGTGACGATGCAGGACGCGTGGGTCTGGGACATGTACCGTCCGGCGCGCTTTGTGAAGAACGTCCGCGTCGTCACGTTCAAGGACGTCAACGTCGAAGAGCTCGCGAAGAGCGACCTCGAGCTTCCCAGGGAATGAGCGCCTCCGGCCCGGTGTGATCACCGCTTTGGCCGCCGCCTGCGGGGGACGCGCCACCCCTGTCCGTAGTGCTCGATGAACCCGGCGGCCGACAGCAGACCCAGCCGGCCGCGCGCTGTGGCCAGGTCGACCCCGGCCCGCACCGCTATCTCAGCCGCGCCGGCCGAGCCCCGTGCCGGCACGGCTTCCAGCACGAGGAGGGTCATCGGATCGAGCCGGTCCCGAGGCAGGACCGGCCCGCGTGACTCGGGAGCCAGATCATCGCCGATGCGGCCGACGGTCTCGAGCACCTCGGCCGCGCTGGACACGCAGGTCGCCACGCCGTCCCGCAGCCATTTGTGACAGCCGCGGGAGACCACCGAGTTCACTGGTCCGGGCACCGCCATGACTGGACGGTTCAGGTCCTGTGCGTACTTGGCGGTGTTGAGGGCGCCACTGCGGATGTCGGCCTCCACCACGACCGTGCCCTTGGTCAGCGCCGCGATGACGCGGTTACGGACGAGGAACCGGAGCCTGGTGGGCGTGGTCCCCGGCGGCCATTCGCTCACGAGCAGGGCGGTCTGTGCGATCTCGGTGAGGAGGCCGTCGTTGCGGGGCGGATAGACGAAGTCGACCCCGTTGGCGAGCACCGCCACGGTCGTGCCGCCGGCTGCCAGGGCTCCCCGGTGCGCCGCGGCGTCGATGCCCAGGGCCCCGCCGCTCACGACCGCGTATCCGCGGCCGGCCAGCTCGGCGGCCATGTCCGCGGCCACGCGGGTGCCGTAGGACGTCGAGGCCCGCGCGCCGACCATGGCGACGGACTGCAGGCAGCCATAGCGCAGATCGGCCGGACCCCTCAGCCACAACCCGTAGGGTGCCTTGTCCCCGAGGGCGTCCAGCTGCCCCGGCCATTCCGGGTCGCCCGGGCAGACCATCCTCCCGCCGAGCTTTTCGCACACGGTGAGGTCGGCCTCCGGATCCGCGGAGGGAAGCCGGACCCGCCACCATTCCATGTGCTCGGCCAGTCTTCTGCGCTCCTTCTCTCCTGATGCCCCTGCGTGCGGCGCGTGCCCAGAGCGGACGGCGTCGAGCGCGCCGGTCGCGCCGAGCCGCCGGATCATGGGGCCGAGGAACCCGTCGCACGGCTCGGCGATGTAGCACAGGGTGGCGCGGGCCAGCCGCTCCGCGTCGGACACGGTCATGATCTCTTTCCTCTCCACAGCTCGAGTGCTTCACTGACGTCGTAGTCCGCCGGGATGTCGCGGCCCCCGAGGTCGGCGATCGTCCAGGACACGCGGAGCACCCGGTCCAGTCCGCGGGCGCTGAGGGTTCCGTCCTCGAGGGCCCGGTCGACTGGCCACATCGCCTCGCTCGGGAGGCCGAAGGTGCGGCGCAGCTCCGGGCCGGGGATCTCGGAGTTGGTCCGCCACGGAGCCCCCGCGAGCCGTTTGGCGGCACGCTCACGGGCGAGGAGCACTCGTTCCGCCACGGTTTCGGTGGACTCGACGACCTCGAGGTCGTAGCGGAGTTCGGCCTGCGTGGCGGCCTGGAGCTCCAGCTTGAGATCGACACGGTCGAGGAGCGGGCCCGAGATGCGGGAGAGATATCGGCTGCGCACCGCGGGCGTGCATCCGCATTCCACGGCCTTCGCGGCCGCACAGGGACAGGGATTGGCGGCGAGGACGAGGGTGAAGCGCGCTGGGAATCTCGCTGTGGCCCCGGAGCGGGAGATCGTGACCTCGCCCTCCTCGAGCGGCTGGCGCAGTGCGTCGAGGACCCCGAGGGCAAACTCCGGCGCCTCGTCGATGAACAGAACCCCGTGGTGGGCCAGCGACGCGGCCCCCGGTCTGAGCTGCCGGTTGCTGCCCCCGCCCACCATCGCCGCCCGGGTGGCGGTGTGATGCGGTGCGTAGAACGGTGGCCGGGTGATCAGCGGCCCGCCCGTCGGGAGCGTGCCCGCCACGGAGTGGATCGTCGTGACCTCCAGAGCCGCCTCCCGCTCGAGCGGCGGCAGGAGGGTGGGCAGGCGCTCGGCCAGCATGGTCTTGCCGCACCCTGGCGGCCCCGACAGCCACAGGTGGTGGCCGCCCGCAGCACTGATCTCGAGGGCGCGCCGGGCGTCGCCCTGTCCACGAATGTCGGAGAGGTCCAGAGCGCCGCGCCGAGATCGGGACCTGCCGGCGAGCCCGTCCGCGGGTGTGGCGGCCGGTGGGTCCTCGTGATCCTCCTCGACCGGCGGCGATTCGTCCCGCAGATAGGCCATCAGGGTCCGCAACGTCCCGACCGGGATCACCGTGACTCCGGGCACGAGCGTCGCCTCCGCCTCGTTGGCCTTGGGGACCACAATGCGGGTGAAGCCCGCGTCGGCGGCGCCGAGGATCGCCGGCAGCACTCCGGGAACCGCACGCACGCGCCCGTCGAGACCCAGCTCGCCGATCATCACCAGCCCCGCGCACACAGAGGGGGAGGCGGCGTCCGCGGCGCCGAGCACACTCGCCGCGATGGCGAGATCAAAGCTGGAACCACGCTTGGGCAGGCTCGCCGGCGAGAGACTCACGGTGATGTGCCGGGGCGGCCACTGCTCTCCGCTGTTGAGGATGGCGGCCCGGACGCGATCGCGGGCCTCGCTGAGGGCGGCGTCGGGCAGACCCACGAGGTGGAGGCCGGGCACCCCGCTGGTGATCGCCGCCTCCACGTCGACGACGTAGCCGTCCACGCCCACGAGCGCCACGGACCTGGTCTTGGCGAGCGCCATCTCAGCACACCTCCCGGACGTGGTCGATCGTGAATCCGTCCGAGCCGTCCGAGACCAGACCGATGACGTCGATCCGGATCCCGGCGGCCTGAGCGCCGTGCCGCTCCGCCCACCGCCCGGCGAGCCGCCTCAGCCGCGCGGCCTTGAGCGCGGTGACCGCCTCCACCGGCGCTCCGTAGAGCGCGCTCGACCGTGTCTTGACCTCGCACACCACGTGCCGGCGGCCGTCGAAGGCGACGATGTCCAGCTCGCCCTCGGCGCAGCGCCAATTGCGGTCGAGGATCGTCCAGCCGAGCCGGGTGGTGAGATATAGGGCCGCCGCCCGTTCGCCACGGCGGCCCAGCTCGTCCTTGGGACGGCTCCGGCGGCCCGCCGCCCGCCTCGCGGGCTCCCGCGACGGGCGGTTCCCTTGGGGGTTCATGTGCCTCACCTCCGGCTCTGACGGTGCCTTGTCCGAGCGGCAGGTAGTGGGGTGAACCGCGTTCTGTGGATAACTTGGCCTCATGGGCGAACCCTCCGCGCTGCCAGTGGCCCTGACCGAGGTGCTGGCGGACTTCGAACGACATCTGCGGATGGAGCGAGACCTGTCCGCCCATACCGTGCGGGCCTACCTCGGTGATGTGGGGGACCTCCTGTGCCACGCGGCGGATGTGGGGGTGAGCCGGCCTGGCGGCCTCGACGTTCAGGTCCTGCGCGCCTGGCTCGCCCGCCAGCATGCGAGCGGCAAGGCCCGGTCGACGCTCGCGCGCCGCACCGCAGCGGTCCGTACCTTCACCGCCTTCGCCTACCGGCGCGGCCTGCTGGAGCGTGATCCCGGACCACTCCTCGGCACCCCCAAGCGACTGCGCGACCTGCCCAAGGTGCTCCGGCAGAGCGAAGCCGCTGCCCTGCTCGACGGAGCCGGCGGAGACGACGGGAACACCGGCGCCGAGCCACAGGACCTGCGCGACCAAGCGGTCTTGGAGCTGCTCTACGCCACCGGGATCCGGGTGAGCGAGCTGTGCGGGCTCGACGTGGACGACCTCGACCGCGAGCGTCGTACGGTCCGGGTCCTCGGCAAGGGGAACAAGGAGCGGACCGTGCCGGTGGGGGACCCCGCCGTGGGAGCTGCGGAGGACTGGCTCCGGCGTGGCCGTCCGGCGCTCGTGAGCGAGCGGAGTGGCCCGGCGCTGTTCCTCGGCGCCCGCGGCGGCCGGCTGCATCCGACCAGCGCCAGGCGGCTAGTGCACGCCCGCGTCGCCGCGGCGGGCGTCCCCGATCTCGGCCCGCACGGGCTGCGCCACAGTGCGGCCACCCACCTGCTCGAGGGCGGCGCCGATCTCCGCAGCGTCCAGGAGATCCTCGGGCACGCCTCGCTGCAGAGCACGCAGCTCTACACGCATGTGTCCGCGGAGCGGCTCAAGCAGACCTATCGCCAGGCCCACCCCCGGGCCTGACCTATCTTCGATGTGCGCCCCCGCCGGCGCAGGGCGAGAAGCAGGGCGAGGACGGTGATCGCGGCGCCGCTGACCGCGGTGGCCGCGGCGGCCGGCGATGTGCCGTGCGCGGCCCCATGGAGCTCGGCGGAGGCCGGAGATCCCGCGGTCACGGCCGGCGGGTCCTGCGCCGCGGCCCGGGCGCCGGGCCAGGGTGGCGGGGCCGGGGCCGCCGCTCGCAGCGAGTACGGCACCTGAGCGGGGATGTTCCAGATGGGGAGTAGGCGGATCTGCCCGCGGCCGAGCAGCGAGAGCGGGTCCGCGTAGACAAGGCCCTGCCGCGCGCCCCAGTGCAGGCACGGCCGCGGTCCGCAGTGACCCGGAAGGCTCTGGACCGTGCCGATCCGGTCGCCCGCGCGCACCGGCTGTCCCGGACGGACCGACGGCCGTACGGGAAGGTAGGTCGTGCGCAGGGCGCCGTGTGAGATCGCGATCACACCCCGTCCGGCCAGCGGGCCCGCATAGGAGATTCGGCCGGATCCGGCCGCGTAGACCGGCTGGCCGGGGTGGGCCGCCAGGTCGACGCCGCGATGGCCGGGCGCCCACGGATCCTCGGGCGGTGCGAACGCCCGGATCACCTCCGGCCTCGGGCGTAACGGCCATTGCCATGGGCCTTCGCACTCGATCGGGGGGCACAGGTAGGGGCCGGAGTGCAGGCCGGCCCACGTGAGGAGCAGCGTCACCATGGTCATGCCAGGTAGCGTGGCCGGACCGGACCATGCGGCGCCAGACCCGCCGCGGCATGTGGAAAACCCGCGCATGGGATCCGCGATTCGGCGGGATGGCCCTTTCTCCCGTAAACTTGCCAGACGGCCGTGGTGGATATCGCCGACGGCCGAATTCACGCGCCCGCCTGCCACCGACCTCGGTGGGGCGCGCCTCCAGGTCCGCGGCCTTGCCGCGGTGGGGCGCGCCCGGGTGCAACAGACAACCGAACATGGCCCTGGCATGGGTCAGACAGGAGCACACGGGCATGGCACCCGTCGTCACCATGAGGCAGCTGCTCGAGAGCGGCGTGCACTTCGGACACCAGACTCGCCGCTGGAACCCGAAGATGAAGCGCTTCATCCTCACTGAGCGCAACGGCATCTACATCATCGACCTGCAGCAGTCGCTGTCCCACATCGACCGCGCCTTCGAGTTCATCAAGGCGACCGTGGCGCACGGCGGCTCGATTCTCTTCGTGGGAACCAAGAAGCAGGGCCAGGAGGCGATCGCCGAGCAGGCGCTGCGTGTCGGCATGCCCTACGTGAACCAGCGTTGGCTGGGCGGCATGCTCACGAACTTCTCCACCGTGCACAAGAGGCTGACCCGCCTCAAGGAGCTCGAGGAGATCGACTACGACGACGTGGCCGGCTCCGGGATGACCAAGAAGGAGCTCCTCGGCCTCAAGCGCGAGAAGGACAAGCTCGAGCGTACGCTCGGTGGTATCCGCGACATGGCGAAGGTTCCGAGCGCCATCTGGATCGTTGACACCAAAAAGGAGCACATCGCCGTCAAGGAGGCCCGCAAGCTGGGCATCCCGGTCGTGGCGATCCTCGACACCAACTGTGACCCCGACGAGGTCGACTTTCCGATCCCGGGTAACGATGACGCGATCCGTAGCGTCAGCGTGCTGACCCGCGTCGTGGCGGACGCGGCGGCCGATGGCCTCATCGCGCGCGCCGGGGCAGCGGGGGGCGGGGACGAGAAGCCCGCCGAGGGTGCCGTGACTGAGCCGCTGGCCGAGTGGGAGCGCGAGCTCCTGGTGGGCGACAAGCCCGACGAGAACGCTGAGGCCCCGGCTGAGACCGCCGCTGAGGCGCCGGCCGACGCCGCTGCTGAGGCGCCGGCCGACGCCGCTGCCGAGGCTCCCGCCGACGCCGCTGCTGAGGCTCCGGCCGAGCCGGCCGCTGAGGCTCCGGCTGAGGCCGCTGCTGAGGCTCCCGCCGAGGAGCCGGTCGCCGAGGGCGAGCGCGCCTGAGGCAACGGGTTCGCGCGGCCTGAGCCGCGCTCAACCTGAGCCTTGGTCCACGGTGGCCCCCTCCCAGGGGCCGCCGTGGACCGCACAATTCGACGAGAGAGACAGCGAAACGATGGCGAACTTCACCGCCGCGGACGTCAAGCGGCTCCGTGAGCTGACCGGCTCCGGGATGATGGCCTGCAAGAAGGCTCTCGAGGAGGCGGAGGGCGACTTCGACAAGGCCGTCGAGCTCCTGCGTCTCAAGGGCGCCAAGGACGTCGGCAAGCGGGCCGAGCGCACCGCCGGCAACGGCCTGGTCGTGACCCACTTCAACGGCGACACCGAAGGCGTCCTGCTCGAGCTGACCTGCGAGACCGACTTCGAGGCCAAGAACGAGCAGTTCATCGGGCTCGCGGACCGGATCGCCGAGTTCGTGGCCTCGTCCGACGCCGGGGACGCGCAGACCCTGCTGGGCGCCGAGATCGAGCCCGGGAAGACCGTGCAGCAGCTGCTCGAGGAGAACGGCGCCAAGATCGGCGAAAAGGTCGAGCTGCGGCGCTTCGCCCGCTTCCAGGGCGCCTACGTGACCAGTTACCTGCACAAGTCCGACCCACAGCTTCCGCCGACCACCGGTGTGCTCGTCGAGCTGGACAAGCCTGACGCCGAGGTGGCCAAGGACGTGGCGCAGCAGATCGCCGCGATGTCGCCGAAGTACCTCACCCGGGATGAGATCCCGGCCGAGACGATCGAGAAGGAGCGGGCGCTCGCCGAGCAGATGACCCGCGACGAGGGCAAGCCCGAGAAGGCCATCCCCAAGATCGTTGAGGGACGCGTCAACGCCTACTTCCGTGACTTCGTGCTCCTCGACCAGGCCTTCGTGAAGGACAACAAGAAGACGATCGCCAAGGTCCTCGACGAAGCCGGAGTGAACGTGAAGCGGTTCGCCCGATTCAAGGTAGGACAGCTTTGAAAGCCTTCGGCTAGAGAGACGCGCTTGGTGATCAAGGGCGTCACAGAGCGAGAAGTACCACAACGAGGAGGCCGCCGCCGTGCAGGAGACCACAACCACTGACACGACGGCGGCTTCTTCGTCGTCGCAGCCGCCGCACGGCTGGCGGCGCGTGCTTCTCAAGCTCTCCGGTGAGGCGTTCGCCGGCGGAGACCCGCTGGGCATCGACCCGGCCGTCGTACAGCACGTGGCCAAGGCCATCGCCGAGGCGGTGCGTGACGGCGTGCAGGTCGCGGTGGTGTGTGGTGGCGGCAACATGTTCCGTGGCGCGCAGTTGTCCGAGGGAGGCATGGACCGCTCCCGTGGCGACTACATGGGCATGCTCGGCACCGTCATCAACTGCCTGGCGCTGCAGGACTTCTGTGAGAAGCTCGGACTGGACACACGGGTGCAGACCGCGATCACGATGGGACAGGTCGCGGAGCCGTACATCCCGCGGCGGGCCATCCGGCACCTCGAGAAGGGCCGAGTCGTGATCTTCGGTGCGGGCCTCGGCCAGCCCTTCTTCTCCACCGACACCTGCGCCGCCCAGCGCGCGCTGGAGATCGGCGCGGAGGCGGTGCTCAAGGGCACCCAGGTCGACGGCGTCTACGACGCGGATCCTCGCAAGAATCCGGACGCGGTCAAGTTCGACCGGTTGGATTACGGTGAGGTCCTACGGCGGAGTCTGAAGGTCATGGATGCCACGGCCATCAGCCTGTGCATGGACAACGGGTTGCCCATCGTGGTGTTCGATCTCATGGGACAGGGCAATATCAGCCGGGCCGTCCGAGGTGAGAAGATCGGCACCCTGGTCGGCCCGACCCACGGCTGATCGGGTACGGCCGGGCAGTAATACAAGACGCGGGACGGGAGCCGAAGTGATCGACGAGATCCTCCTCGAGGCCGAGGAGAAGATGGAAAAGGCGGTCACGGTCGCCAAGGAAGATTTCAGCACCATCCGGACCGGCCGAGTCACGCCCGCGATGTTCAACAAGCTCACGGCGGAGTACTACGGTACGCCGACGCTGATCAACCAGCTGGCGTCCTTCACCACGCCCGAGCCCCGCATGGTCATCGTGCAGGTCTTCGACAGGTCGTCCCTCGGTGCGGTCGAGAAGGCCATCCGCGACAGTGACCTGGGCGTGAACCCCAGCAATGACGGCAACGTCATCCGGGTCGTGTTCCCCGAGCTCTCGGAGGAGCGCCGCAGGGAGTTCATCAAAGTGGCCGGCGGCAAGGCCGAGGACAGCAAGGTGTCGATCCGCAACATCCGGCGCCGGGCCAAGGACACTCTGGACAAGCTCTCCAAAGACGGCGAGGCGGGCGAGGACGATGTCCGGCGTGCTGAGAAGGAGCTCGACGACGCGACGCACAAGTACGTCGCCAAGATCGACGAGCTGCTCGAGCACAAGAAGGCCGAACTCCTCGAGGTATAGGGGTTGGCCTTGGAACAGGCCCGGGAGTCAGAGCCGTCCGGGGAGGATCCGCACGAGTCCTCCGAGGCGGTAGACAAGGAACGATCGCCGGGCAAGAAGCGTGGCCCCGGCCGCAACCTGCCTATTGCGGTCGGCGTCGGCGCCGGACTCGGCGCCATCGTGGTGACCTCTCTCTACGTCCAGAAGGAGATCTTCCTAGCGGTCCTGGTGGTGTTCCTGGGCATCGCCGTTCACGAGCTCACCGGGGCGTTCGCGAGCCGCGGCATCCGCGTGCCGTTCATCCCCCTGGCCGTCGGCGGCCTGGCGATGCTCATGTTCTCCTACCTCCACGGTGCCGAAGGGCTGATCGCCTCCTTCGCCCTGACCGTGCTGGTCCTGCTGGTCTGGCGGATGAGGGACGGAGCCGAACGCTACGTAGGCGACGTCACCGCGAGCGTCTTCACCCTCGCGTACGTCCCGTTCCTCGGCGGATTCGCCGTGCTGCTGCTGGATCCGCCCGACGGCGCCGACCGGGTCATAACCTTCATCGCGGTCACGGTGGCCAGCGACATCGGCGGCTTCTTCGCCGGGACGTTTCTGGGGCGGCACAAGCTGGCACCCACCATCAGTCCCAAGAAGACGTGGGAGGGCCTTGCCGGTTCGGCCCTGGCCTGTATGGCCGTCGGCGCCTGGCTCCTGCCGTGGCTCCTGCACCGCGAGATCTGGCAGGGGGCGGTGATCGGCGCGGCCGTCGTCTGCTCCGCGACCCTCGGCGACCTCATCGAGTCCATGATCAAGCGGGATCTCGGCATCAAGGACCTGGGCAACCTGCTCCCCGAGCACGGGGGCGCGATGGACCGGCTCGACTCCCTGCTCGCCACGGCCCCGATCGTCTGGCTGCTCCTGGAGGCCTTCGTCCCGGCCCCGTAGGCGTGTCGCCCGGGCCGCCGCGCCGCCGCGCGCATGGCGCGCCCTGCGACATCGCGGCGGAAGGACCTCTGTCCCCAGTGGCCGCCCGGCTGCGGCTCGGCCCCGTGGGCCGGCGGGCCCTGCGCCCACCGGGGCTGCGGCGGCTGAAGCCCGCCGAGTGCTCCGGTGGCGATGATCGCCGCCGCTAGGCTGTGGCCGTGATCACGCGGTGACCAGCGAACGCGAGCTCAGCCGCCGACGACCCAGCTGCGGCCCTGCTGGGCGAGTCTTCGTACGAGGGCCTCGGAGCCCTGTGCCTTGGCGTACAGCCGTTCCTCGTCGGTGATCGGCACCAGCCAGAGCCATTTCACCGGATCACCGCCGAACGTGAATCCGGACAGGCCTGGTGCGACGGGTCCGCTGAGCCGGCTCGGCTCCTCCAGAAGCAGCACGCCCTCCCAGCGGGATGCGGGCGGGCCGGACGAGGCCGCGGTGGCCGGGTCACCGGCGGGGGCAGGGCTGTTCAGGGGGAAAGTCTCGGCCTGGTGATACCACTTCACCACGTCCCCGGGCGCGAACCAGGTGACCGCCCGCCAGGGGTACTGCGCCAGCCAGGGGAAGACGCTTCCGGCCCGCTGGCTCGGCAGCGTGGTGGCCACGGCCAGCTCGATGCGGGCGAAGGGTGACACCTGGTCCTCGTACAGCTCCACCGTAGGCATCCGCTGGGCGCCCATCCCGATGGTGCTGAGCACCGAGTAGCCGCGGCCCGGCTGCGGCGGGCGTTCGGATACGCCGACCATGGGCAACGGGGTCGCGCCGCCGCGCCACTGCCGGCCCACGTCGTGCCAGTAGTGCCCGCCCGGACCGAGCCGGTCCAGCAGGTGGCCGAGGACGGACTGCTGGAACCCCGCCCAGGCGCTCTCGTCCGCCCGCCAGTGCCAGAAGGCCCGTGCCTGCTTGATACGGGGGCCGAGCTCGGCCATCTCGTCGGCCAGGGGAAACGCGAAGGGGCTCTGCGTCGTCGCATCGCGGCTGTAGCCGGGGATGCCGCGGTGGATGTCGGACCACACCGGGATGACGCAGATCGGCTCGCCGTCCTCGAGCACCGCCGCTCCGTCGCCCTCCTCGAACCAGACGACCTCGAGTGCCGCGGCGTCGAGTTCGGGGCGTCCGGCCGGGTCACTGGTCCCGGCCGATGGCATGTTCGGCGGCAGGCCTGCGCTGAGCCGGGCGAGATCCACGCTCCGGGCGGCGGCCTGGTGGTTGGCGATCCAGACGGCGCCGAGCACGGTCTCTCGGAGGTCCCGCAGGTAGGCGACCGTGGTCTGGCCGTCGGTCTCAACGGTGAGAGTACGGCTCCGGTAGGGGCTCGTGTCGCTGACGATCACCCTGGTCGCGGAGGCCTTCGGCGAAGCGGGCCTCCTGCGCAATACCGGCATAGATCACGACTTTAGTGCAGCCCGCGTACGACCGGCGACGCGTTTGGCCAGAGCACGCCCGTCCATTTGAGACACTGGCAGGTGATGTCACCGACCCCAGGCGAGCTGACCTTCGTCGCCCCCCGCCGCGCCAAGCCGCCCCGCCATCTCGCCGATCTCGATCCGGCCGGGCGCCGGGCCGCCGTCGCCGAACTCGGCGAGAAGCCGTTCCGCGCCGACCAGCTCTCCCGGCACTACTTCTCCCGTCTGACCAATGACCCCGCGGAGATGACGGACCTGCCCGCGCCCGTGCGGGACCGGCTCACCAGCGAGCTGTTGCCGACGTTGCTCACGCCGGTGCGGGAGCAGACCGCCGATTCCGGCAGGACGCTCAAGGCGCTGTGGAAGGCGTTCGACGGGACGCTCATCGAGTCCGTGCTGATGCGCTATCCCGACCGTGTCACCATGTGCGTCTCCTCACAGGCCGGGTGCGGCATGAACTGCCCGTTCTGCGCGACGGGGCAGGCGGGGCTCACCCGCAACCTCTCCACCGGCGAGATCGTCGAGCAGGTCACCGCCGGCGCGCGGGCGCTGGCTCGAGGCGAGGTGGCCGGAGGGCCCGGCCGGGTCTCCAACGTCGTCTTCATGGGCATGGGAGAACCGCTGGCCAACTACAAGGCCGTGCTCGGCGCCGTGCGGCGGATCACGGACCCGGCACCCGGCGGGCTCGGTATCTCACAGCGCTCCGTCACCGTGTCCACCGTGGGACTGGTCCCGGCGATCCAGAAGCTCGCCGCCGAGGAACTTTCCGTACGGCTGGCGGTCTCGCTGCACGCGCCCGACGACGAGCTCCGTGACGAGCTCGTACCCATCAACACCAGGTGGAAGGTCCGCGAGGTCCTCGACGCCGCGTGGTCCTATGCCGACACGACCGGTCGCCGCGTCTCCATCGAGTACGCGATGATCAAGGACATCAACGACCAGGCGTGGCGTGCGGACCTGCTCGGCAAGCTCTTGCGCGGGCATCTCGTCCATGTCAACCTCATCCCGTTGAACCCCACGCCGGGCTCCAAGTGGACGGCCTCGCGCCCGCAGGACGAGAAGGAGTTCGTCGCGCGGCTGGAGGCGCACGGCGTCCCCGTGACGGTCCGGGACACCCGGGGCAGCGAGATCGACGGCGCGTGCGGGCAGCTCGCCGCCGCCACCTAGAGCTGAGGAGCCCAATGTCGCGCTTCCCGGTGGCCCTGCGCGGATACAACCGCACGCAGGTGGACGCGCTCGTCGGCCGCATCGCCGCGGCGACCGCGGGAGACTCGGCGCCGGCCCCGGCGATAACCGCTGGTGAGGTACGGGAGAGCCGCTTCGATCTGGCGATGCGCGGCTATGACCGCCGGACGGTCGACGACGCGCTGAGCGAGCACATCCGGCGGCTGGCCGCCACCGGCCCGCGGCGGTCCCGGCCCAAACGACCTCAGGTCCGTCCGGGCTGGCTGATCGGCTGGGTTCAGGGCGCCCAGTTCACGGCCGTACGCATCCGTACGGGCTATGACGTACGGGACGTGGACGCCTTCCTCGACCGGGTGGTCGCCGGCCTTCGCGGTGTGGCCGTGCCCGTGACGGCACGGGACGTACGCGAGAGTGTCTTCCGGACGGTGCGGTTGGCCCCCGGTTACGTCGAGCGGGAGGTCGACACGTTCCTCAGCCAGCTCGCCTCCGCGCTCGAGGGCGCGTAGGGCAGGACTCAGCGTCGCCGGCACCGCCGCCGCGGCGTGCAAGGCGATCGTCCCCAGCAGGGCACCTGCTCCGACGCCCGCGGTGACGCCAGAGAACAGGTGCACGGCGATCGGCAGGGATCCGAGGCCGAGGTTGAGGACATAGGCCGCCAGGAGCGCGGCCGCCGCGGCCGTTCGCCTGCCGGCCGCGGTCATCCGGCTCAGCGCCAAGCATGCCCCTGGCCGCCCACGCCCAGACCGGAAAGAGCAGCGCGGCCGTGTCGCCGTACCCGCCCACGACCAGCCGCAGCGTCGCGGCCCGGCTCGCCGCAGCGGAGCTGCCCAGGAATCCCAGGATGACCAGCAGGCGGACAACCGCTCTGGCCGTCCGGCCACGGCGGGCCGGGCAGCGGCCCGCGTGCGCGGGCCCACGGTTCGGCCGGTGACCTCGAGCCGGTCCACGTTCGGCAGATCGCCCAGGCAGCGCTGGTGATCACTAAGGATGATCGTGGTGCCACCGGACCGCAAACCGCTCGGGCGCGTAACCGACGCGCCCCGGCCGGGCGGTCAGACGTCCGCGCCGCCGGCGGTGGATCCCCGCGAGCAGCCGCAATCGCGGATGCTGGCCGAACCGCCATAAGCGGGCCGTCAACGTGCGGGGGACGGCACAATGCCGGGCATGGCAGATTGCGTCTTCTGCGAGATCATCGAAGGCCGGAGACCGGCGGACCTCGTGCTCGACACCCAGGAGGCCGTGGCCTTTCTCGACGCGCGGCCGCTCATCAAGGGGCACACCCTGCTCGTGCCGCGCACGCACCTGGAGACCTTGCCCGATCTGCCGCCGGACCGGGTGGGCCCGTTCTTCCGGGAGGCGCAGCGCCTCGCTGCGGCGATGGAGACCGGGCTCGGTGCCGCGGGATCGTTCGTGGCCATGAACAACCGGGTCAGCCAGAGTGTGCCGCACCTTCATGTCCACGTGGTCCCGCGCAACCGCGGGGACGGGCTGCGCGGCTTCTTCTGGCCACGGCACAAGTACACCTCCGACGCGGAGGCGGCCGAGTTCGCGGCCCGGATCCGTGCGGCGCTCGACTGATCGAGCGCTACCGGGTCAGAGGTTTCAGAGCTCGCCGTAAAGGCGCACCGCGCTGTCGAGCGGCTCGATGGCGGCCGGCGACGGTTCGTACTCCCATTCCACGGACGCCGCGTGTTCGTGGACCTCCCGTTCGGCCCGGTCCAGGACGGCGCACAGCACGTATTCGGTGACCGACCAGCCGGACAACTCGGCCGCCCTGCGGATCACGAGCTCCTGCTCGGCGGTCGGCCGGAACCCGACGACCCCGTCGGATGGGGGGAGGGAAAGGTCCCGGTAAGCCGATGCGGTCATGGCCGGATCTCCTCCTCTTCGCAGACCGAAGTTAGGCATGCGATACCCGCGCAGCCGGAGATCATCACTCGATGCCGGTTTAGGACGCCCGTATCTGTGGGGCCGAAACCGTCTTCCGTCGAAACCCTCGGTCCAGAGACCAGGGCCGGGACGTCCGGGCGTCAGTCCTGTGCCGGAAAGATCACTGAAGAGACCTCGAGGTAGAGCTGCTCGGGGTAGGGCATGTACTCCACCTCCCGGAGCGCCTGGTCCTGACCGGCCGACTCGAGCACGAAGGTGCCGTAGCCGATCAGGCGCCCGATGAAAGGCCGTTCCAGGGCGATGTCGGTGACCTTCGCGAGCGGCATCATCGCCACCTTGCGGGTGAGCACCCCGGTGATCAGCAGGACACGATGCTCGGTGACGATGAAGAACTCGTCCGACCACTCGAACACCTTGTACGCGAGGCGCAGCACCACGGCCAGCCACAGCCACCAGACCAGAAACCCCGGGCCGCTGCCCACGGCGGCGGTGATCACCCCGGCCACGATGAGAGCCGCCGTGACCTCCAGCAGCGGCCTCAACAGCAGCGCGGGGTGACGGCGTACGACCACAGGCTTGCTCTCATAGGACATCAGATACCTGTCGATCCGCGGTTCCACCTCGCGGATCACCATCAGGTCACTCAGGTTCATACGTGGTCGTCCGCCTCGCGCTCCAAGATCCAGACGCTGCAACGGTAGCCCAGCAGCCGCCGTTTGCCGAGGACAAACCACTCCGAGGCCGGTGCTCTGACTGAAAAATGTCAGACTTCGAACATACTATCGATTCATGGCAAACGTCGTGATCCCTGGAAGCTCGATCCCCGACGGCCCGACCATCCGGCGCCCCGCGTCCCGCGTCGCTCCGCTGACCGCCGCCGAAGTGGCCGCCCTGGCGCTGTCCCTGGCCCATCTCGGCGTGGGCCCGCAGGCGGGTGCGGCCCGCGAGGCCCTGCGCCGCCTCCTGGCCGAGGACGAGGGCCCTCGCCCTGGCGCATCCGCCGGGGACGTCATCACCGCCACGCTGGCCACACTCACCACGCCACTCGAGACGGCCACGGCGAGCCGTGCGAAGGTCCTGGCCGCCGGGATCAGCGAGCGGCGCGCCGTGCGCCTGCACTACCGCGACGTGCGCGGGCGGCAGTCCGTGCGTCAGGTCGAGCCGGTGACCTGTCTCGTGCACCGAGACCACTGGTACGTCGTGGCCTGGTGCAGGCTCCGCGGCGGGATCCGGGCGTTCCGGTTCGACCGGCTCCTGGCCGTGGAGCCCACCGGCATCGCGGCCCGGCCCCACCCGGCCGAGGGTTTCCTGCCCTTCCAGCCCAGGGCCGCCGCGTAGCCGTCTTCGCGTGGCCCTGCGGGTGGCCGGAAACACGGGTCTCCGGCCACCCGCACGGGCAGGATGAGTGAAGGGCCGCCTCCGCACCAGGGATCAAGACACGGTCTGTAAAGTGCATGCCGCACCTCTTGCTATGGTTCGGGACCCTGTGCCGAGCTTATGAACTCCCTGTGAAATCGGTCTCGATCAATGCGTTCGGACGGCATTCATGGCAACCTTGAGCTGAAATGGATCATCCACTAATTACGACGTTTGTCCTGGCCGGAGCGCTCGCGCTCGCGCTGCTGGCGCAGTGGCGCGGCTGGCGCCCGTCCTTGCTGGTCGCCCTGGCCGTAGGAATCGGGCTCCGTCTGGTGCTGCTGGTTTTCGCGGCGACCGACTCATGGCAGCCCGTCGACTTCGTGCAGAGCTTCAAGCCGGCCGCTGAGGCCATCTTGGCGGGTCAGGATCCGGTCCTGACGACGGAGGGATCGTGGCACTTCCTGCCCATGATCCCCTACGCCTATGCCTTGCCGATGTCCCTCGGGATTCCATGGGAGATCAGCGGCCGGATCATCACCGTCGCGGCCGACGTCGTGCTGATCGTGCTCGTCGGCCGCCTGGCCGGCAAGCGAGAGGCGCTGAGCCGGTTCCAGTACGCGTGTAACCCGATCGCCCTCATGGTCTCGGTGATCCACTCCCAGGTGGAACCGGTGGCCCTGGTGTTCCTCATCGGCGCCTACCTCGTGGCCCGCTCCGCACGGGAAGCGCGGCCATGGCAGCGTTGGGGCACGCGGGCCGCGGTCTCCGGGGCGCTGTTCGGCCTGGCGCTGTCGGCCAAGAGCTGGCCCATCATCCTGCTCCCCGTGGTCCTCGCGGTGCTGCCCACCTGGAGACAGCGGCTCTGTGGCCTAGTGGCAGCCGGCGCGGTCCCGTTCCTCTTCCTGGCGACCCAGCCCCTGTTCATCGACACGACGCTCCAGAACATGCTGCACGTGGCGCAGTATCTCGGTGGCGTCCGCCCGATCGTGGGCGAGTGGGGCTGGACGGCGTTGCTGACCGGCGGCAACTGGGAACTGCATCCGGCCTATTCCAGGATCGGGCAGCTGGTGCTTTACTCCACCCTTGTGCTGGTGGCGTGGCTGTGGCGCCGAGGTGACAAGGTCGATATGGGTCTGGCCATGCTCCTGGTCTTCATGGTCGTGACACCCCGGATGGGCGCACAGTACCTGCTCTGGTTCGTGCCGTTCCTGGTCGCGAGGCCGACGCGGTTCGGCCAGATCGCCATGGCCGCGTCCGCCCTGTGGGCCGGGCTCGGCTACATCTACCTCACACAGTTCGACGAAACGCAGTGGTGGATCAACCATCGCTGGTGGGCGATGTGCTCGGTGGCCGTCATCCCTCTCCTCGCGGCGGCCATGCCGTGGCAAAGGAGACGGGCTCCCGAGCTGCCGGAGCCGCCGGCGCCGGCCGCGACTCCAGAGCTGGTGGGAGCGGCCTGAGGAGCCGGGTGGTGGCCCGCTGTGGCCAAATCCTGGCTGCCTTCGGACGCTTCCGGTCATCCTGACACCTGACACGTGACCGAACGTAGCGTGATAGATCCGCGAGGTATCGGGCCTCGGGAGCGAGATGAGGGGCATGGTCCACCTTGGTACGACGACTCTGGACAGCAGGCCGTGGGCGGTGGCAGGAGCGCGCAGGTACGTTCGGGAGCAGTTGACCGCAGCCGGCATCGGGCCGGAGGACGTGGAACTCGCCGCCAGCGAGCTCGTGACGAACGCCGTGCGCTATGGCGGCCAGGACCCCATCGAGCTGGTGCTCTCGATTGACGACCGGACCGTCCGCATCGAGGTCATGGACGGCGGAGAAGGCACATCACTGCCACGTGTGTGTCCGGAGCCGGGCGGCGAGCAGGGCCGGGGGCTGGTCCTCGTGGAGTTCCTTGCCGAGCGCTGGGGCGCGCGAAAGGGACCCGGTGGCCTGATGGTGTGGGCCGACTTTCTCCGGACCCGGGCCCGGACCTGCCCGGATGCTACGGCCTGAGCCGTGCCGCCTTGCCCTGCTCGCCGGAGGCCCAGCAGGCGCCGTGGGCGGTGCAGCCGACCGTGTCGAAGCTTGTGGTGTCGAACGGCCGCCAGGTGCGTCCGCCGGTGAAGGTCACCTCGCTGCCGGTCGGCCCGACCGCGACGGCGGCGTATCCGGACAGCCAGGCGACGCCGGAGCGATAGGCCGGCGGCGGCCGGTCCGCCGCGGTCCAGCGGCGGCCCGCGTCACCGGTGGTCACGGCGGCGTTCGGCGACGGGACCCCGGGACGGTAATCGCCGCCCACCGCGACGCCGTGGCGGACATCGCGGAACGCCAGGCCGAAGATCCCCTGGGTCGCGCCGCTGGGCAACGGCGCGGTGGAGACGCTCCAGGTCCGACCAGCGTCCCTGGAGCGGAAGACCCGTGAACTGGCCCCGCCGCCACTCGCCAGCCAGGCTTGGTCGTCGCGCGTGACCAGGCACTGGCCGCTGGCGGCGAAGGCGGCCTCGCCGTCAAGGGCCGCGGGCATGCCCGCGGAGGGCATGACCCTCCAGCTGTACCCGCCGTCACCGGTGGACAGGATGCGGAACCTGCCCTCCACGGGATCGCTGACCGCCATCCCCCGCTTGTGATCGAAGAACGCCATGCAGTCGTAGAAGGCCTTGGGATCGTCGTTGCGGAACGCCAGGGTCCAGCTCTTACCGCCGTTGTGGGTCCGGTAGACGCGAGAGGCGTCGTTGGCACCGATCGACAGGATCACGGCGTTGTCGGCGTCGAAGGCCTCGACATCACGGAACTCCAGCCCTCCCGTACCGGGTGGCGGGACGTTGTGCCAGCTCCGGCCGCCGTCCACGGTACGCAGGACGGCCCCCGCGCTGCCGGTCGCCCACGCGATGTCGCGGCTGACCGCGGCCAGCCCGCGCAGCCGTGCGGTGCTCCCGGTCGGCCGGGCCTCCCAGCTCAGCCGGATCTGGTCCGGACCGGCGGAGGCGGCCTGCGCCGCCGGCCCCCCGAGCACGCCCGGACCGGCCAGGGACGCGGCGACGGCGGCGGCGAGGAGGATCCGAGGCAGCCTCATGCCCGCGAAAGCTACTCCAAAGCGATCAGCCGGTCTATAGGCCGGATCAGCCGGTTCCAGAACCGAAGGGGCCGGATCGGCTCAGGCCCGGCTCCCGCGTACGGAGCCGAGGGCGAGCAGGGCGACCTGCAATGACGCACAGGACTCGACGTCGTCGAGGTCGGCGTCCAGAACGCGAGCGATCCGGCGGAGGCGGTCGTAGAACGCCGGGCGGGACAGATGCGCGCGCTGGGCCGCGACGGCCTTGTTGCGGCCGCTGTCGAGGTAGAGCGTGAGGATGTGGGTGAGGTCGCTCCCGCGCTGGGCGTCGTACTGCAGCAGGGGGCCGAGCTCGCGCTCGACGAACGTCTGCAGCCGGGTGTCGTCGCGCAGCAGGTGCAGCAGGCCCCGTAGCCGCAGGTCGGGCAGCCTGTAGAACAGCCGGTCGCCGGCCCCGCGAGCGGCGACGTCGGCGACCTGCTCGGCCTCGAGGAAGGAGCGGCGTACGTCCCGGATCGACTCGACCACCGAGCCGGCGGCCATGACATAGCCCTGGCCGAACTGCTTGCGCAGCCGTCCCGCCGCCTCGCACATCACCTGCTCCACTTCGGCCCGTGCTGGTAGCGACGCGAGCACGCCGACTCGCGCCTGCGGCGTCCCCTCGTCCAGGACACCGACGAGTGCCGCGAGGTTGGCCTCCCGGCCCGCCGCCGCGGTCGCCTCCGCCAGCTCGGCCACTCGTTCCGGCAGCGGTGAGGTCCCGGGCGGTGACGAGGCCCTGTCCTCAGGCGGCATCAGGCGGGGACGGACCACGACACCGAGCAGCCGCCGGCCCGACAGCGGCACTCCGAGCGCACGGGCCCGGGCCGCCGCCTCCCGCGGATCGGAATAGGCGTGCGCGAGGATGCCCGCGATGATCGTGCCGTGCGCCTGCCGCTCCAGGCCTGCGGCGTGCTGGTCGAGGAGGCGCCCGAGGGCGAGCGTGGTGGCCGCCCGCTCGATGAGCACGAGGTCGCGAGTTGAGGGGGCCTCGGCGCACAGGATGATCAGCCTGCCCCAGTCCTCACCGCGCGCCCCGACGGAGGTGACGAGCCAGCGGGACGCGTCATCGAAGCCCGTACGCTCCTGCGGCCGCACGGCCCGGGAGCGGGTCTCCCAGGTGGCCAGCAGGTCCGTCGTGTCCGTGCCCGCGGAGTCCGCCGCGAGCACCTGGTGCGAGAGGTTCTCCAGCACGACGGGCCGCCCGCAGATGGAGGCGACCTGCCGCACGACCTCGCCGGTGGAGGCGCCCTCGACGGACAGCTGGGTGAAAATCTCGTGCAGCTGCTCCGACGCGCGCAACTCGATGAGCTGTGCGTCCATGATCCGTGCGTGCACGGCCTCCGTGACGTCCACGAAGATCGTCTCGCGGGCCAGCGCGATGACCGGAAGGCCGTGCGCCTCGGCCGCGGCCACCAGGGCCTGCGGCAGCTCACTCGCGTAGCGGCGGCCGAGTTCGACGACGAGCCCGCTGACCCCGACTCGGGCGAGTTCCGCCACGTAGGTCCGCAGGCTGGCAGGTTCGTCAGGGAGCGCGATGCCAGTGGTGAGCACGAGTTCCCCGCCGCGCAGCAGATGCGCGACGTCCGGGACCTCGGCGACGTGCACCCAGCGCACCCGCGCGTCGAGCCGGTCCGCGCCGGCCACCACGCGGGGCTGGCCGCGCCGGACCGGTTCGAGCGTGAGGAAGTCGGCCAGAGTGGGAAGCATCCACCACGACCCTAGTTCATCGGCGCTGGTCAGCCTGTGACGCCTCGGCCGGCGCGGCCTTACACTCTGGCAGATTCGCCGGCCGCGAGGAGCGGTGGACCGGGCGTCCGCTGGTGTGCGAGGCTCGAGGTATGGAGCTGCTCGACGATGAGGCGATCGCCCGCGAACTGACGGAGCTGCCCCAGTGGAGGCGGGCCGGCGACGCCATCGTGAAGACGGTCAAGCTGACCGACTTCAAGCAGGCGATGATCTTCGTGAACGAGGTGGCGGAGATCGCGGAGGTCCAGAACCATCACCCGGACATCACGATCCAATGGAACAAGGTCACCCTGACCCTGTCCACGCACGCGGCCGGTGGCCTCACGGCCTACGACTTCCGGCTGGCCCGCTGCCTCGACACCGTGTAAGTCCCGAGCGCAGATCACCGACACTGTGTCGGTGGCCTCGGGGCGTCACGAGGGTGAGAATCTGCCTATGCCGGACTGTGTTGATGATGAGGCCACGGCCGCCCACGGCTCCACGCGGGATCTCCTGACCCGCCACCGCGCGGTCATCCCCAACTGGGTCGGGGTCTACTACGACGAGCCCATCGAGATCGTGAGCGGTAGGGGCAACCGCGTGACGGACGCGGAGGGAAGGACCTACCTGGACTTCTTCGCCGGGATCCTCACGAACATGATCGGCTACGACGTGGCCGAAGTCCGCGAGGCGGTCGAGCGCCAGCTCGCCACGGGTGTCGTGCACACCTCGACCATCTATCTGCTGCGCGGCCAGGTCCGGCTCGCCGAGAAGATCGCGAAGCTGTCCGGGATCGAGGACGCGAAGGTCTTCTTCACGAACTCCGGGACCGAGGCGAACGAAACCGCCCTGCTGCTGGCGACGTACGCACGCAAGTCCGACCAGGTCCTGGCCATGCGGCAGAGTTACCACGGCCGGTCCTTCGGCGCGGTCAGCGTGACCGGTAACCGGAGCTGGAAGAACAACTCGTACTCGCCGTTGAACGTGCACTTCCTGCACGGGGCCGACCGGCACCTCCCGCAGTTCGCGCGGCTGTCGGACTCCGACTACATCAAGGTCTGTGTCGAGGACCTCTGTCACGTGATCGATACGACCACCGCCGGTGACGTGGCGTGCTTGATCGCCGAGCCCATCCAGGGCGTGGGCGGCTACACCATGGCGCCGGACGGGCTCTTCCAGGCCTACAAGGACGTGCTGGACGAGTACGGGATCCTCTTCGTCTCCGACGAGGTCCAGACCGGCTGGGGCCGCACCGGCCAGGGCTTCTGGGGCATCGACAACCACGGGGTGGTCCCCGACGCCATGACCTTCGCCAAGGGGCTCGGCAACGGGTTCGCGGTCGGCGGTGTGGTGGCCCGCGGCGAACTCCTCGACGGCCTGCACGCCGCCGGGCTGTCCACGTTCGGCGGCAACCCGATCGCCATGGCAGCGGCCAACGCCACGCTGGACTACGTCCTCGACCACGACCTCCAGGCGAACGCCGCGCGGACCGGCTCGTTGCTCATCGAAGGCCTGCGCGAGGCGGCCGGGCGTCTTCCCATCGTGGGCGAAGTCCGAGGGAAGGGCCTGATGTTCGCGGTCGCGCTGGTCGACCCGGTCACCGGAGAACCGAGCCAGGCCATCGCCGGCCGCGTGATGGAGGAGACCAAGAAGCGCGGGCTGCTCTGCGGCAAGGGCGGGCTCTACGGCAACGTGCTGCGCATGGCCCCGCCGCTCACCATCACGGAGGCGGAGGCCAAGGAGGGCCTGGGCATCCTGCTCGAGGCCCTGCAGGCCGCGAACGGCGACGTGAGCGTGACCCGGTGAGTGCGGCAGCGGGCGCCGCAGAGGTCCAGCGGAGCGGCGTTGCCAAGCAGGTCACGCACTGGATCAACGGCAAACCCGCCGACCGGCCCGCCCAGCGGCGCGGGGAGATCTTCAACCCCGCCACCGGCCGGGTGACGGGCACCGTTGACTTCGCCGCCGCGGCCGACGTGGAGGCGGCGGTCGGGGCGGCCACGGCCGCCTTCCCGGCCTGGCGGAACACGTCGATATCCGGGCGGACCCAGATCATGTTCCGGTTCCGTGAGCTGCTGACCGCCCATCAGGGCGAGCTGGCGAAGATCATCAGCTCCGAGCACGGGAAGGTCGAGTCGGACGCGGCCGGCGAGGTCGCGCGCGGGCTCGAGGTCGTCGAGTTCGCCTGCGGGACCCCGCACCTGCTCAAGGGCGGGTTCTCCGAGAACGTGTCCGCCCGGATGGACGCCTACTCGATCCTGCAGCCGCTCGGCGTGGTGGCCGGCATCACGCCGTTCAACTTCCCGGCGATGGTGCCGATGTGGATGTTCCCGGTCGCGATCGCGTGCGGCAACACCTTTGTCCTCAAGCCCTCGGAGAAGGCCCCCTCGGCCTCCATCCGGATCGCGGAGCTCTGGGCCGAGGCCGGATTGCCGGCCGGGGTGTTCAACGTGCTCCACGGCGACAAGGCGGCCGTGGACGGCCTGCTGGAGCATCCTGGCGTCAAAGCGGTCAGTTTCGTGGGCTCCACGCCCGTCGCACGCCACATCTATGAGACCGCGGCCCGCGGCGGCAAGCGGGTCCAGGCACTCGGTGGCGCGAAGAACCACATGGTCGTGCTGCCGGACGCCGACCTGGACCTCGCGGCCGACGCCGCGGTATCGGCCGGTTTCGGCTCCGCCGGAGAGCGGTGCATGGCCATCTCCGTGGTGGTCGCCGTCGACCCTGTGGGTGACGCCCTCATGAGCAAGATCGCCGAGCGCGTGGCCAGGCTGCGGGTCGGGCCCGGCGACGACGAGCGCTCCGAGATGGGGCCGCTGGTCACCGCGCAGCACCGCGACAGGGTGGCGTCCTACCTGGACAGCGGCGTGCGCCAGGGCGCGACCCTGGCCGTCGACGGCCGGGGCACGCCGGTCCTCGGCGAGCGTGGCGAGGGCTTCTGGCTGGGTCCGTCGGTCCTCGACCGGGTCACGCCGGACATGGACTGCTATCGGGACGAGATCTTCGGGCCGGTGCTCTCGGTGGCCAGAGTCCCCTCCTACGAGGCGGCGATGGAGCTCATCGCCGCGAACCCGTACGGCAACGGCACAGCCGTCTTCACCAACGACGGCGGTGCCGCCAGGCGATTCCAGAACGAGGTCGAGGTAGGCATGGTCGGCATCAACGTGCCCATCCCGGTGCCGATGGCCTACTACTCATTCGGCGGCTGGAAAGCCTCCCTGTTCGGGGACAGCCACGCGCATGGCATGGAGGGGGTGCACTTCTACACCCGTACCAAGGCCGTCACGGCGCGGTGGCTGGATCCGAGTCGTGGGGGCGTGAACCTCGGTTTCCCGACCAACGGGTGATGAGGGCTTGCAACGGCACCAATGCGAAACCCACGGCCAGGCAGGCAAAGGGCACGGCCGGCAGCACGTAGCGGTAGTCGAAGTCGGCGGTGGCGATCGGGAACACCAGCAGTGCCACCGCCGCCGACCAGGCCGACAGCACAGCGGTCCGCATGCCGCGGGCGAATGCCACTCCGGCCGCGCCGAGCACCAGTATCGCGCCGAGGGCCGGACCCGGCAGGGCGACGTGGTGCTGGTAGTGGCGCATCGCTCCGGCGTAGGGCTCGACCACCCTGCTGGGCACGCTGCGGCCGTACGCCCACGCGTCCCCGAGGGCGGTGCCGTTGCCGGCCCAGCGGCCCCCGGCCGGGAACAGCTGAGGCCGTTCGCGGAAGTGATAGAGCGCCTCGGTGGTGGGGTTCGGATGGCGGTACCGCCGTGGGCTGACCGCCATGCCGACGCCCCGGGCGATTGTGTAGAGGTAGTCGGCCGGCTGTGCCGTGATCGCGCGCACGGAGAAGTCGCGCAGCAACTTGTTGTTCGCCGCGCTCACAGCACTGCCGGACATGTGCCGCACCGGCGCCTGGCTGCGCCAGATGAGCGTGCCCGGCGCGAGCCGCTCCCGCGGCGGGATGGTCATGCACAGCGACCGCTCTTGCACCGGTGGGTTCATCTTGGAGCAGTCGGCGAACGTCGACGTACGGCCCCAGAGATAGACCCCATCACTGCTGGTCAGGCCGTAGGTTCCCCTGGCTGAGTGGAACCACATGGCGTACGCGGCCAGGGGAACGACGCCACCCAGCGCCGCGGCGGCGCACGCCCGCCAACCGGCCCGGCGGATCAGCAGGAAGCCGATGGCGAGCGGGATCATCGCGGCCCCGGCCGTACGGACCAGCACCGCGTAACCGAGCAGGAGGCCGGCCGCGAGCGCGATCCACCACACCGGCCGGCGGTTCCAGAGCAGGAGCGTCACGGCCACGGCCATCAGGAAGGTGAAGAGCGACTCGGCCATGAGGAGCTGCTCGAGCTGGATCTGGAAGGCGTCGTAGAGCACGGGAAGGTTGATCAGTGTCGCCAGCCAGCCGGCGAGGCCGGCACGGCGCAGGAGCGCGTAGATCAGCACCGCGGTGGCCAGGCCCATGAGGTGCTGGAGCCCGGCGATGAGGGCGAGGTTGTGGAACGGCTCGAGGAGCCCGAGGGCGAAGGGGTAGCCGAGCGTCTTGCTCGGCGAGGGCCGTGGCCGCAGGGCGTAGCCCAGGTAGAAGTAGGAGTCGCCGGTGAACCACAGCACACCCGGATATCCGAGCATGGCCACCACGCGTAGCGCCGCACCGCCTATCAGAGCTAGGGCGAATACCCAGTGGCGCTGCAAAGCACTAATTCCGGTCCATCCTGCCCGGAGGGTGCGCCGGGTCGCCGTTCGGATCATCATGGGCGATCCGCCACGTTAGGGGTTGGGGGTGACCGCGCGGTGAACAGAGTATGACCAGAGGTGACAAAGCGCAGGTCGAAATCCACCCTTTGACACTAGTTTTCCGGCCTTTCGCGCTATGTAAATAATTTCGCCATGTCTTGACCTCGAATGTGGCGTGCGACACAGTGTTGTTGTCTCAAATATGTGAGGCGAAACCGATAAAGGTCCTGGTCGCGGGGAGTGAATTATGCCTGCTGACGACCACGCCGCCGAGATGAACCGGCTTCGGAGGCGTTATCCGCACTGGACCATTTGGTTCGGTCTGTTCACCGGCCATTGGTTCGCGCTGCCCCCACAGGATCGAGATGTCGGGGACTTTGTCGAGGCCGCGACGAGCGAGAACCTCATTGCCCGCATCGAGGTGATCGAATGCGCCGTGCGCGGTGATGAAGAGCCCTACGACCCCCACGACTCCCGGCAGAACCGGCGACGCCCACCCCACCTCCTCCACCTCGAGGGCGCCGTACCCCCGCGACTCCGCCGGGTCCCGATGGCCGCGTGGCCGGGAATCACCGCAGGGTGACTCTCCCCGGACACGTCCCGCCACCGGTGGGCGGTTCACCGGCAGTCCGAGGCCGCCCTCAGGTGATCACGCGATGGCCCCCATGCCCCCGGGGAGCCATCGCGTGATCACGGGCGTGCGGCGCGGCGGTGCCCCGGCGGGCCGCAGCGGCGCGTAGCCGGCCCGCAGACCTCGGTACGCTCTCTGTGCGGTAGCCGCGCCCGATGATCCGCCGCCGGACTGCGCTGCGCCGCGGAAGATCTCGGGAACTTCATCGGGGAGCAGCATGAGGCGTCCGCACGGGACACCAAGGGTTATCACGGCGCTGGTGGCCGCACTGGCACTTCTCATGGGCTGCAGCGCCGGTGGCGAGAAGCGCGTCGGAACGGTACGGGTGGCCCGCACCATCGGGCAGGGAGAGGGAGCGCTCACGCTCGTGGCGTGGCCGGGCTATGCCGAGAACGGCACGAGCGACCCGCGGGTGGATTGGGTGACGCCCTTCGAGGACCGCACCAAATGCAAGGTCAGCGTGAAGTACGCCGCGACCGCGCAGGAGATGCTCGACCTCATGTCGAACCCCACCCGCCGCTACGACGGCATCTCGGCCCCTCCTGAGGTGGCCGGCCAGCTCATCGCGGCGCGTCAGGCGGCGCCGATCAACCCGGACCTGGTGGACGGCTACAAGGACCTCGACCGCGACCTGCGCGGCCAGCTCACCAAGCGTGAGAAGGTCTACGGCGTTCCGTTCGTGTGGGGCGCGAACCAGCTGATGTACGACCCCAAGGTGGTCCAGCCCGCCCCCACCAGCTGGAGCGCGGTCTTCGACCCCGCCGCGGTGAAGAACTACGGCGGACGGGTCATCATGCGAGACAGCCCGCTGACCCTCGCCGACGCAGCCCTCTACCTGAGGTCCCGTGACCCCTCGCTGGATATCACCGACGCCTATTCGCTCACCCGCCGGCAACTCGACGCCGCGGCGCAGGTGCTCGCCCAGCAGCGTCCCCAGGTGAAGTCCTACTGGCTGCACCCCTCCGACGCGATCAACTCGTTCGCCTCCGGCGACGCGGTGATCGGCGAGGTCTGGCCCTATCACGTCGACGTGCTGAGCCGCGCCGGACGCTCCGTCGCCGGCGTGACGCCCACGGAGGGCGTCACCGGCTGGATGGACGCCTGGATGCTCGGGGCCCGTGCCGAGCACCCCAGCTGCATGTACCAGTGGCTGAACTGGATTACCTCACCAGACGTCCAGCAGCAGGTCGCCGAGTGGGACGGGGTCGCGCCCGCGAATCCGGAGGCGTGTTCCCGCGACCGGCTCAAGACCGAGTTCTGTACGACCTACCATGTCGGCGACCGCTCGTACATCGGCAAGGTGGTGTTCGCCCACACACCCTCCCGCGACTGCGGCGGCGGCCGGCGAGACTGCACCGGCTACGAGGACTGGACGCGGGCCTGGAACAAGGCTTTGCAGTAGGGCGCCGGGACAGGGCGCTCGTCCCGGGCCGCTCCCGGGTGCGCGCTCGACCGCCCCCCGTCGAGCGCGCACCCCCTGGGCGCCTAGGGCCGTCCCCCCAGATGGCCCTGAGCGCCCTCCTTCCACAGGAGCGGTCTAGAGCGTCGCCGGCTCCGGTTCGCGGTCGCGCCGGGGGGCGCGTGCGTCCGGCTCGGCGGCGCGCGGCCTCGGCAGTGCGGGCGCGCAGTCGGCGCAGGCCAGCACCTTCGAGCCGTCCGGCAGGCGACCGACGCGTACGCGCGGGCGCGGCCATTTCTTGTGGCAGACGACGCAGGCGTCGCCGTAGAGCTGCTCGGCGCTCAGCACGCCTGGATCGAATGTCAGCTCGTCCGTATGGCTCATGGTTCCCCCCAACCCGGCTAGAGCCAACTCCACGGACTTCCTTTATAGGGGGGGTGATGTGTGGTCTCCGTGAGCTGGGATGCAAGCACGCGCAAAACCTGGCCCTCCTATCGCCGCGTCATCCCAAAGGACCGCCGTCCGGCCGGGAGGGTCCCGGATCAACACCCATCTAGCCGCCGTTTCGCACCTAGAGGTCGTTTCCAGCGCGTCCGGGGCGTACGCTCACGACCCGGCAGGAGCGACAATGGAGCGGTGATGCCTGCCTCTACTGTGACTCGCGATGTCGTCGTGCTCGGTTCCACCGGTTCGATCGGCACCCAGGCCCTCGACGTCATCCGCCGAAACCCCGACCGGTTCCGGGTCGTGGCGCTGGCGGCCGGCGGCGGACGGGTGGAACTGCTCGCCCGCCAGGCCCTGGACCTGTGCCCGGAGGTCGTGGCCGTGGCGAAGGCCTCGGTCGCTCAAGACCTCCAGCTGGTGTTCTACCAGGAGGCGCAGCGGCGCGGTTACTCCTCGGGCGACTACCGCATCCCGAAGATCCTGGCAGGCCCGGACGCCGTAGCCGAGGTGGCGGGTCTCCCGTGCGACGTCGTCCTCAACGGCATCACCGGAGCGCTCGGCCTCGCCTCGACGCTGGCCGCGCTGGACGCCGGTCGCACTCTCGCGCTCGCCAACAAGGAGTCGCTCATCGTCGGCGGCCCGCTGGTCAAGGAGCGAGCCAAGCCGGGTCAGATCGTCCCGGTCGACTCCGAGCACTCCGCCATCGCGCAGTGCCTGCGCGGCGGTGCCGCCAAGGAGGTTCGCCGCCTCGTGCTCACGGCGAGCGGCGGGCCCTTTCGCGGCCGCAGCCGAGCCGAGCTGGCGGAGGTCACGCCGGAGCAGGCGATGGCCCACCCCACCTGGGACATGGGGCCGGTCATCACGATCAACTCGGCCACGCTGGTCAACAAGGGACTCGAGGTCATCGAGGCGCACCTGCTCTTCGACATCCCCTTCGACCGCATCGCGGTGATGGTGCACCCGCAGTCGATGATCCACTCGATGGTCGAGTTCGTCGACGGATCGACGCTGGCGCAGGCCAGCCCGCCGGACATGCGGCTGCCGATCGCGCTCGGCCTCGCCTGGCCGGACCGCGTCGAGGACGCCGCGCCCGGGCTCGACTGGACCCGGTCGCACACCTGGGAGTTCATGCCGCTGGACGACGAGGCGTTCCCGGCCGTGGCGCTCGCCCGGCACGTAGGGACGCTTGGCGGCGCCGCGCCGGCCGTTTACAACGCGGCCAACGAGGAGTGCGTGGACGCCTTCCGCGAGGGGCGGCTGACGTTCCCCGGGATAGTCGACACGATCGCGCGGGTAGTGAACGAGCACGACCCGGCCACGGGCGACCTGACCCTCGAGGAGGTTCTTGCCACGGATGAATGGGCACGTACCCGGGCGCGCGAGCTGATCTGACCTGACCCAGGGGGGCGGATGGCCTACCTCTTCGGCGCGATCGCCTTCGTCGTCGCGCTCCTGGTCTCCGTGGTGCTGCACGAGGCCGGTCATTTCGTCACCGCGAAGCGCGCCGGCATGAAGGCCACGCACTTCTTCGTCGGCTTCGGGCCGACGCTGTGGTCGCGGCGCCGCGGCGAGACCGAGTACGGCATCAAGGCCATCCCGCTCGGCGGGTTCGTCAAGATCGTCGGCTACACGCCGCTCGAGGAGATCGATCCGCGCGACGAGGAGCGGGCCTTCTACCGCCGGCCGGCCCGGCAGCGGGCGGTCGTCATAGCCGCCGGTGTGATGGTCAACTTCGTGCTTGCGTTCGTGCTCCTCATGGTGCTCGCCATGGGGGTGGGTGTGCGTACCAGCGGCACGGCCACCACTACGGTCGGCGCCGTGAGCCCCTGTGTGCCGCCGAGCCTCCAGTCCGGCTGCCGGCCGGGCGCGCCCGCTTCGCCGGCCGCCAGGGCGGGGCTGCGGCCAGGGGACAAGGTCATCGCTCTCGGCGGCCGCCGGGTCACCACGTGGTCCGACCTTCGCGAGGCGATCCGCGCTCAGCCGGCCGGCACGCCCGTACCCATCGAGATCGAGCGGGACGGGCGGACCCTGCGGCTGCGGGTCGAGCCGGCCAGGGTCGGCGGCGGTCCCTACCTCGGGATCACCGCCAGGGTCGTGGGCGGCGGCTATGACCGGCAGGGTCCGGCCGGCGCCGTGGCCTTCGCCGCGGGGGGCATCGGGCGCATTCTCCAAGGGATCGGCAGCGCGGTCGCCGACCTCCCGGCGGCGATGCCGCGGCTCTTCTCGCCGGAGCGCGGGAACAGTCCCGGAGGCCAGGTGGGCAGTGTTGTCGGTGCCACACAGGTGTCGGGTCAGATCTTCTCCTCCGGCGACTCCTGGCGGGACCGGATCGCGCTGTTCCTGTCACTGGTCATCTCGGTCAACGTATTTCTGGGCGCGATCAACGTGCTGCCGGTTCTGCCGTTGGACGGCGGTCACCTCGCAGTACTCTGCTATGAGCGGATCAGAGCCAAGATCGCGCGAATCAGAGGTCTGCCCGATCCCGGTACTGTGGACCTGACGAAGTTGTTGCCGGTGACCTACGTCGCCGTGGTGTTGTTGATCGGACTCGGGGTGCTACTCGTCCTCGCGGACGTCTTCAACCCGCTGACACTCCCGCAATAAGAGGAAAATTGAGCGTCGAACTCGGAATCCCCAAGGTCAGAGCCCAGCAGGTTCAGGTTGCTCAGCGCCGTAAGTCCCGTCAGATCATGGTGGGGCACGGGAAGAACGCGGTGCCGGTCGGCGGGGACGCGCCGGTCTCGGTGCAGTCCATGACGACCACGCTGACCGCCGACGTCAATGCCACGTTGCAGCAGATCGCTGAGCTCACGGCCTCCGGCTGCCAGATCGTGCGCGTCGCGGTCCCGTCCCAGGACGACGCCGACGCGCTCCCGCAGATCGCTCGCAAGTCTCAGATTCCGGTCATCGCCGACATCCACTTCCAGCCGAAGTACTACTTCGCCGCGATCGACGCCGGCTGCGCCGCGGTCCGCGTCAACCCGGGCAATATCAAGAAGTTCGACGACAAGGTGGGCGAGATCGCGCGTGCCGCCAAGGATGCGGGCGTGCCGATCCGGATCGGTGTCAACGCGGGGTCCCTGTACGCGCGGCTGATGGAGAAGTACGGCAAGGCCACCCCGGAGGCGCTCGTCGAGTCGGCGCTGTGGGAGTGCTCGCTCTTCGAGGAGCATGACTTCCGGGACATCAAGATCTCGGTGAAGCACCACGACCCGGTCGTGATGATCGAGGCCTACCGGCAACTGGCGGCGCGGTGCGACTACCCGCTGCACCTCGGGGTGACCGAGGCCGGGCCGGCGTTCCAGGGCACCGTCAAGTCCGCCGTGGCCTTCGGTGCGCTGCTGGCCGAAGGGATCGGCGATACCATCCGCGTGTCGCTGTCCGCACCTCCGGTCGAGGAGGTCAAGGTCGGCAACGCGATCCTGGAGTCCCTGGGCCTGCGGGAGCGGGGCCTGGAGATCGTGTCCTGCCCGTCGTGCGGCCGTGCCCAGGTCGACGTGTACAAGCTGGCCGAGGAGGTCACCGCGGGTCTGTCGGGCTTCCCGGTGCCGCTGCGGGTCGCCGTCATGGGCTGCGTCGTCAATGGTCCGGGGGAGGCCCGTGAGGCCGACCTCGGGGTGGCCTCCGGCAACGGGAAGGGCCAGATCTTCGTCAAGGGCAAGGTCATCAAGACCGTCCCGGAAGCGCAGATCGTGGAGACCCTGATCGAAGAGGCGATGACCATCGCCGAGGAGATGGGCATCGAGGTCGACGCGGACGGCGCAGGTCCTGGCGCCGAGGTCCTCGTCTCCTGACCTCTCGGCCCCACCGATCGGTTTTGACCTTTTCTGGTCAGTTCTCCCTTCGCCCAGCGCGCAAAGCTCACAATCTCCGTCTGAGGAGATCGTGGGCTCGCCGGTGAGCGCACGGCGAAGGGAATTTCGTGAAGAGACTCGCAGCCGTCACGGCCGCCTCGCTGGGGCTCCTGGGCGCCGCGGCGGCCACGCCCGTGTGGGCGGCGGCCGCCGCCCCTGCGAAGGCGCCGGCCAGGACCGTCGCATGGAGCCCATGCCCGGTCGGTGACCCGACCCTCGGCGGGCTGCTGCAGGGCCTCGAGTGCGGCACGCTCGGCGTCCCGCTCGACTACCGCGACCCGCGGGGAAGACAGATCAAGCTGGCGCTGACCCGGGCCAGGCACACCTCCCCTGACGCCCAGTACCAGGGCATCGTGCTGCTCAACCGGGGCGGGCCCGGCGGCTTCGGCCGGGACCTGCCCACCAGGTTCGCCAAGGGAACCTTCGGGCTGCCCACGCAGGTCGGCGGGCAGTACGACTGGATCGGCTTCGACCCGCGGGGGGTCGCCGGGAGCGAGCCGGCGATCGCCTGTGACCCGAGCTATCTCTACCCGGGCAAGGCCCGCGCCGGCTACGTGCCCGCGGACAAGGCCGAGGAGGACGCCTGGCGGGCGAAGGCCCGGGCCTATACGGCTGACTGCGGCGCGAGGTACGGCTCGGTGCTCCCGTACATCAACACCGAGAGCGTCTCGCGTGACATGGACCGGATCCGTACGGCGCTCGGAGCACGGCAGATCAACTACTTCGGCTACTCCTACGGCACCTACCTCGGGTCGGTGTACGCCTCGATGTTCCCGGATCGGGTCCGGCGCATGGTGCTGGACAGCGTCGTCCGGCCGAGCGGGGTGTGGTATGAGGACAACCTGGACCAGAACAAGGCATTTCAAAAGCGTGCCGAGATCTTTTTCTCCTGGATCGCCCAGCACGACGCGGTCTACCACCTCGGCACCAGCGCCGGAGCGGTCGAGGCCGGCTACTACAAGGGCATGGCGAAGATAGCGAAAAACCCGGTGGACGGCAGGATCGGGCCCGCCGAGTACAACGACATCTTCGTGCCGGACGGCTACCGGGACTACAACTGGGTCTACCACGCGCACGTGCTGGCGGACTATGTCCTGCGAGACGACCCGCAGGGGCTGCGCGACAACTTCGGTGAGCCCGCCTGGCTGGACCAGAACAGCTACGCGGTGTACCTGGCCGTCCAGTGCCGGGACACCGCGTGGCCGCGGGACTGGAGCCGGTGGCATGCCGACCACTCATGGCAGTACCAAAAGGGCTACAAGTTCCTGACCTGGAACAACGCCTGGTATAACGCCCCCTGCGCCACCTGGCCGGTCGCGGGTGGGCGGCCCGTGAAGATCGGTGCCGGCGAGAACGGTCCGCGGATCCTGCTCGTACAGCCCGAGAACGACGCCGCGACCCCGTACGCGGGGGCCCTGGAGGTGCACCGGCGATTCCCGTCCTCACGGCTGATCGTGGAGGCGGGTGGAATCAACCACGGTGCCTCGCTGTCGGCCAACCGGAACGCCTGCCTCAACGATCTGGTGTCGGCCTATCTGCGTGACGGCAGCCGGCCCGCGGCCCGGCCGGGCCCGGACGCCTCTTGCGCCGCCAACCCCGCTCCTGACCCGGCGGCGGTGACCTCGGCGCTCGACGTGGTCGCGCAGGACCCGGCGTGGGAACGGTGAGCTGACCTCTGCGGCCGGGCCCCGCGCGCGACCAGGACCCGGCCGCATTGGTTCCCACCCGTCATTACGGTTGTGCATCCCTTTCCTGGACATCTTCCGTCAATTCCCTATCAAGCGGAACAATTTTCCCTTGGCGTGAAGGCGGGCTCATTGGTGTGTCCGCGCCGACAAGGGGGTTTCGTGAAGAGGCTCGTACTCACCACAGCCGCGGTCAGCCTGGGGCTGGGCAGCCTCGCTCTCGCGGTTCCAGCGGGGGCGCAAGGCGTCACCGCCGCGGCGGCCGGCAAGGACAGCGTGGCCTGGGCCGCGTGCCCGCCCGGCAACCCTTACCTCGCCAAGGCCCAGTGCGCCCAGGTCCAGGTCCCGCTCGACTACGGCCAGCCGGGCGGCAAGAAGATCTCGGTGGCCATCTCCCGGGTCAAGCACACCGCGCCCGCCTCGCAGTACAAGGGCGTGCTCTTCGGCAACCCGGGGGGGCCGGGCGGGAGCGGTCTCTACCTGTCCGGAGGGCTGGCCGCCTGGCTGGCGCCGGAAATCGCCGCGAAGTACGACATCATCGGCTTCGACCCGCGCGGTGTCGGCGCCAGCAAGCCGGCGCTGACCTGCGACCCCCATTACTCGGACCCGGTGCGTCCCGACTACGTGCCAGGCTCGGTGAAGGAGGAGGCGGCCTGGGTCGCCAAGTCCGCCAAGTACGCGCAGGACTGCGGCAGGAAGTTCGGCCGGCTGCTCCCGCACCTGCGGACCACCGACGTCGCCCGGGACCTGGACGGCATCCGCGCGGCCCTCGGCCAGAGCAAGCTGAGCTACTACGGCTTCTCCTATGGCACCTACCTCGGAGCGACGTACTCCACCCTGTTCCCCAAGCGGGTCGGCCGCATGGTCCTGGACGGGAACGTCGACGTGCGCGGCGTCTGGTACGACGCCAACCTGGAGCAGGACAAGGCATTCGAGCGGAACATCAAGCTCTACTTCGGCTGGATCGCCAAGTACGACTCGGTCTACCACCTGGGCACGTCCGGCTCGGCCGTTGAGCAGAACTACTACAAGCTCCTGGCCAAGGTGAAGAAGGCCCCGCTCGCCGGCAAGGTCGGTCCGGCCGAGCTCACCGACACGATGCTGAACGCCGGCTACTCCGTGGGCTGGTACAAGCGTCCGGCCGAAGCCCTCGCCGATGAGATCAACAACGGCAAGGCGGACAAGCTGGTCGCGCTCTACGACGACTACATCGCCTCGGCGGACGACAACGGCTTCGCGGTATACCTCGGAGTCCAGGGCGCCGACGCGCGGTGGCCCCGGGACTGGAGCACGTGGCACCGCGACGCCGTGAAGCTGTACGACTCCGGCATCAAGTTCGAGACCTGGGGCAATGTCTGGTTCAACGCCCCTGAGGCCTTCTGGCCGGTCAAGGGCGGGCCGGCTCTGAAGATCAACGGCAAAGGCATGAGCCCGGCGCTGCTGGTCCAGTCGACCCTGGACGCGGCCACGCCGTACCCGGGTGGCGTCGAGATGCACAAGCTGCTCCCCTCGCGCCTCATCGCCGAGATCGGCGGTAAGACGCACGCCAACACGCTCAACGGCAACACCTGCCTTGACGACAAGGTCAACGCCTACCTGAACACCGGCGCGCTCCCGGCGGCCCGGCCCGGAAGCGGGCCGGACGCCACCTGCTCCGCGCTGCCGGACCCGAACCCCACGGCTGCGAGCACCATGGCCACGTCGCCGCGCGCGGACGTGGTGCTCGGCCGCCCGTAGCCCGAGCCGGTCGGCGCGGTTCACGGGGCCCCCTTCATCCGGGCGGGGGCCCCTTTGCCATACCAGTGAACGGGATTCGGCACGCGGGTCCTACTCTGGTACCCGTGGCACCGACGACATCCAGGGACAGGCGAAACATGCGGATGCTGGGAGCGTTGCCGGTGCGGGTCCTGGACGACCGTCACCGCGACGAGGTCCTGGCGCTCCTGGACTCCGCCCCGGTCTCCAATGTCTTCGTCGGCTCCCGGGTGCACGCGGTCGGACTGGACCCTGGCCGTCTGGGCGCGCAGATGTGGGGATACGCGCCCCAGGGACGGCTGACCTCGCTGTGCTACTCCGGCGCCAACCTGATCCCCATCGCCGCCACCTCCGATGCCGTACACGCCTTCGCCGAACGGGCCCGGACCCAGGGCCGCCGGTGCTCCTCGATCGTCGGCCCGGCGGGAGTGGTGGGCGAGCTGTGGGAGCTGCTGGCGCCCTACTGGGGACGGCCGCGCGCCATCCGCGCCGCCCAGCCGGTGATGGCGACCTCGACGCCGCCAGTGGTGGCCCCCGATCCGGCCGTGCGCCGAGTCCGGATGGAGGAGTTCGACACCGTCTATCCGGCCTGCGTCGCCATGTTCACCGAGGAGGTCGGGGTCTCGCCGCACTCCGGTGACGGCGGCGTGCTCTACCGGGCACGGGTGGCCGAGCTGATCAGGTCCGGCCGGTCCTTCGCCCGCATCGAGGGGGGCCGAGTGATCTTCAAGGCCGAGATCGGAGCGGTGACTCCCTACGCCTGCCAGGTTCAGGGCGTCTGGGTGGATCCGCAGCTCCGCGGCCGCGGGCTGTCGGTGCAGGGCATGGCCGCCGTGGTCACCGAGTCGCTCAAGTCCGTCGCCTCGACCGTGACCCTGTACGTCAACGACTACAACACCAGGGCTCGCGCCGCCTACCGCCACGTCGGCTTCAACGACATCGACACCTTCATGTCCGTGCTGTTCTGAGCCGTCACCGCTTGCTCGCACAGGCCCGCGGGAGGCCGGCCAGGTCAGCGGACGAGCAGATCCACGAGTCGGTCGAGCTCGGCCGCGGGATCGTGGGTCAGCCCCGCGTGCACCGGGCCCGGTTGCACGATGGTGCTCCGGGGAGCGGTGAGCCAGCGGAACCGGCTGCCGAGCGGCTCCTGGGCGGCCTGGCCGGCCTTCTCGCCGCCGCAGCACATCGAGTCCACCGCCTCGAGGGAGCTGCGGACCCCGCACAGATCCAGCTCGGGGTCGAGGGCGAGCAGCCGCCGCTCGGCCATCTCCGTGCGGCAGGCCAGAAAGTCCTTCAGCTGGCAATAGACGATGACCCCGACGTTCACCATCTCGCCGCGTTCGATGCTGGGCACGACCCGCAGCAGCGCGTACTCGTACACGCTCTTCCTGGCACTGCCCCGTTCGCTCATGAGGCACCCCCTAGCCACCCGGGCCGGTTGTCGCGGTCCGGGGACCTGACCGCCGTCACCTTGCCGGGGAGCCAGGCGCGCGGAGCCGCGGCCCGGGCGAGCAAGTGCTCGACGTAGGCCTCGCGTACGGCCTGCGCGTCCGGGAACCCGGGCTCGCCGTCCAGCCAGCGGTCCGGGACCAGAGCCAGGACTTCGCGCAGTAGGGCCTCGGTGACCTTGGGGGCCAGTTCCCGGTCCGCCTCGGAGAGCAGCTTGGCCGAGGGCGCGAGCACGTGATCATCGGTCTCGTAGGGCCGGGTGATCAGCTTGGCGGCGTTGGCCCACGCGTGGTGGAAATAGAGGCTCGCGCCGTGGTCGATCAGCCAGACGTCGCCGTGCCAGACGAGCATGTTGGGGTTGCGCCAGCTCCGGTCGACGTTGGCGATGAACGCGTCGAACCACAGGACCCGGCTCGCCCAGTCCTCCTCGGCCGTCCAGCCCAGCGGGTCGTAGCCGAGCGAGCCCGGGAGGAAGTCGACGCCGAGATTCCACCCCGTGCTCGCCTTCAGCAGCCCCTGCACCTCGTGGTCGGGCTCATGCCGGCCGATCACCGGGTCGAGATCGACGATCACCTGCTCCGGCATCCGGAAACCGAGCCGGCGGGCCAGCTCTCCGGCGATGATCTCCGCTACCAGGGCTTTGCGGCCCTGTCCGGCGCCGGTGAACTTCACCACGTAGGTGCCGAGGTCGTCGGCCTCCACGATCCCCGGCAGCGACCCGCCCTCACGGAGCGGCGTCACATAGCGGGTGGCGGTCACGACTGGAAGCACGCGGATCACGCTACCGGGTGAGCGGACCGGCCCGTACGGCCCGTGTTCGGCCGCTGGGGCCCCCGCCGCCGGGCAGGCGGCCTAACGTGGTGGACCGTGGATGCAGCGGAGGAAGAACTCGTCGATCTGTCGGTGCCGATCATGACCGGGATGCCGGTCTATCCCGGCGACCCCGAGGTGGCCGTCGAGCCCGCGCTGACCGTGGCGGATTCGGGCGTCAATGTGCTCCGCGTGCACATGGGTTCCCAGTCCGGCACCCACGTGGACGCCCCCTTCCACGTGGACGACGCGCTGCCCCGGCTCGACGAACTGCCTCTGGAGCGGTTCGCCGGGCCGGCCGTCGTGCTCGACGCCCGCGGTCTCGCCCCGCGCGCCGCCCTCGGCCCCGGACACCTCGATTCGATCGCGGGTCTGCTGCGGCCGGGCGTGGTGCTGCTGATCGCGACCGGCTGGTCGCAGCACTGGGGGACCGCGGCCTATCCGGCGCACCCCTGGCTGGAGCCCGAGACGGCCCAGGCGATCGTCGCCGCCGGGGTCCGCACGGTCGGCGTGGACGCGCTCAGCGTCGACCGCACGCCCGGGCCGGGGGAGGAGTTCTCGCTCGCCGCCCACTACGTGCTGTGCCAGGCCGGCACGGTCATCGCCGAGAACCTCAGCGGACTCGGGCGGCTGCTGACGGCACAGCGCGCCGGGCGGTCCGTGGAGGTCTCGCTGTTCCCCATCCGGCTGGCCGCCGCGGACGGCGCACCCGTACGGGCGGTCGCCCGCATCCGGCCGTGATCACATCGTCACGACGGCCGCCCCGGCCCGTGGAGTCAGCGGGTCACGCCGAAGGGCGGCAGGGAGCCGTCGCCCGGGCCGGTGTGCTCCGCCAGTGCGGAGGCCATGCCCCGCAGGTGCAGGCCCTGCGTCATCAGGTCCTGACTCAGGCCGTCCACGGTGGCCAGCGTGATGTGCAGGAAGATGTCCGGGGCCAGCCTGGTGACCTCCGCGTCGTAGGCCTCCCGCATCCGCGGTTCACCCGTCAGCTGGCCGAGCACCCCGGCTCTGATCCGCTGGGTGATGGCCTGCCAGACGTGCTCGCCCTCGGGAGCGTCCGGGGCCTTTCCGGTCTCGCGCCAGGGCCCGGTGTAGTCGAGCGCCCGGATGAGGTCGGTGGCCGGATGCCCCCGGCGCAGGTCCCACAGCACCGCCCAGTAGGCGAGCAGCCAGTTCATCCCATTGAGGACGCGCAGGGGGTCGGTGTCGAGCGCGCCGAACAGCTCGGCCTGCGCGGCGGCCTGGCCTGGCAGGCCGGCCCAGCGGAGCGCGAGGCGTTCCAGCCGGACGAGGTCGTCGATGGGCAGCCGGTCCGCCGCCGGACGGCGGATGATCGCCCGACGCCCGGACACCGGGTCGCGCAGGATGGCGGCGTAGGGCTCGGCATGGGCAGACCACACGTACGCCCCTGACGCCATGAGAAGAATCTTACGGGGCCGGGTAAAGGATGGTCATCCGCTTACGCTGACTCGCCGGCGCCCGTAGAAGCCGTCTCGGTCAGTGGGCTGCGGCCGCACGAAGCGCTTTGCGGCACAGCTGGTCGGCCTGCCGGGTGGTCTCCGGCAGCCGGTAACGAGGACAGAGTGCGAGGACATGGCGGCACGCGGTGTGGAGATCGATGCGATGGCCGACGGAGACGAACACCGGCTTGACCCCTGCCTGCGTGCGTAGTGGCCCGACCACCTGGCCGTGCGCGCGTCGAGCACCACGACGGCTGCGGCCAGCCGGTCACTGCCCTGGGCGTAGGCGACGTCCAGGCCGGCGACCGTCCCCACCTCCTGCGGGCCCGGCTCGTCGAGCCGGAGCATCGGCCGCAGCCGGTCCTGGATCGCCTTCGCCTCCCCGGGCGTGGTCGGCCACGCGTGCAGATCCCGTACGTCCACGGGGCCATTGTCGTTGAAAGGGTCAGCCGAGGGAGGCGTAGACGGCCTCCACGAGGTGGTAGGCGCGCAGGTCACCGGAGAGGTACCCGCCCATGCGGTTGGGGATGTAGGCCATGCCGACCCCGCGGTCGACGTCGCCCAGTCCGATGGAGCCGCCCGCGCCGGTGTGGCCGAACGCGGACTCCGCCGCCTGGGGAGGTGTGGAGAAGGCCGTGGCCGGGCGCATGTAGCCGAGCCCGAAGGCGGTGTCGATCATCATGACCTTGTCCGGTCCGCTGACCCTTGGCTCGATGGCCTCGCGGAGCGTGCCGGGCGTCACGATCCGGCCGGCCAGCAGGTCGCGGTAGAGCCCCGCGAGCCCCTTCGGCGTCGTCACCATGCCGGCGGCCGGCCAGCCGCCGCGCAGCACGACGGGGTTGTTGAAGCCGCCCTTGCCCGTAGCCGGGTTCTCGAGGGCCCGGTTGAGGGGGCTTTCGCCCGCGGCGAAGGACGCCGCCTCACGGGCCACGTCATCGGCGCCGGCTCGTACGTCCGGTTCTGCGCCGCCCGCCAGACGCCGGCCCGCCGTGAGCTTCGCGGCACGCTCGATGACGTCGCCTGGTGCGCCGATCCACAGGTCGAGATCTCCGGCGAACTCCTCCCGTACGAACTCGCCGACGCTCCGGCCGGACAGCCGCCGTACGATCTCGCCGGCCAGCCAGCCATAGGTCACCGCGTGATAGCCGTGCGACGTGCCGGGCGTCCACTCCGGTGTCTGCCCGGCCAGTTCGGCGGCCATGGCGGCGGGATCCGCGGCCTCTTCGGCCGTGACCGGCCGGGCGAAGGCGGGCAACCCCGCCTGGTGGGACAGCAGGTGCGCCGCGGTGGTCCCCTCCTTGCCGTGCGTCCCGTACTCCGGCCACCAGTCGGCGACCGGGCCGTCCACGTCATAGGCGCCACGCTCGGCCAGCAGCAGGGCGGCCGTCGCCGTCACCGCCTTGGTGCAGGAGAAGGCCACACACGGGGTGTCCGGCAGCCACTCGCGCCCGGTCCGCCAGTCGGCCACGCCTCCCCACAGGTCGACGACCAGGCGGTCCCCGGCGTACACCGACACGGCGGCGCCGAGCTCCCGCCCGCGCGCGAAGCTCTCCTCGAAGACCTCGCGTACGGCCGCGAACGCCGGATCACAGTGACCTTGGACAGTGCTCATTCGCCGTCCTCTCCATGAAGGGTTAACCGAATTATGTTCGGATGAGGCGGTGGAGTCGACGGGGAGACGCCGTTTCGCGGGGTCCGCCCGGGGAAGGTCCCCTCTCGGTCAGTGCCCGGGAAAGAGCTCGGCCACCGCCGCGAGCATCTGCTGGTCCTCGGCCGGCGGGCGGAGCCGTTCCGGGGTGCCCTCATAGGTGTCGAACAGCAGATGGGTCGCGCCGAGTTCGGCGAACCGCTCGATGTCGCCGCGGACCTGCTCGAGAGTGCCCTGCCCGGGGACGCGCTCCCGCAACGGCTTGTCGGTCAACAGGAGTTTGGTGCGTGGCGCGAAGTCCGGCATTCGCCGGCCGGCGTTCTCCGCCGCGATCCGCAGGCCGGGCAGGCCCCGGTCGCGCAGCCAGTCCAGTGGAGCGTTGATGGGATGCCAGGCGTCCGCGAAGCGGGCCGCGCGCCGGATGGCCGCCCGGCTGTTGCCGCCGACCCAGATCGGCGGGTGCGGCTGACGGGCCGGGCGGGGCGCGGTCGCGACCCCCTCGAAGGAGACGAACTCACCCTGATACGAGATGACGTCCTCGGTCCACGACCGCTTGATGATCTCGAGGTATTCGTTCGTGATCGCGCCGCGCCGGTGGAAGGGCACCTTCAGCGCCGCGTACTCCTGCTGTGCCCAACCCACGCCCACACCGAAGATCAGCCGTCCTCCGCTGTACCGGTCGATGTTGGCCGCCATGCGTGCGGTCTGCAGCGGATGACGGTACGGGAGGATCGCGACGGTCGTGCCGAGGTGGATGCGCGACGTCATGCCCGCCAGCCAGCCCAGCAGCGTGAAGGGTTCGTAGAAGGGCGCCGGATACTGCTCGGCCACGTCAGGGGTGACGGTGACGTGGTCGGAGGTCAGGGCGAAATCGAACCCGTTGTCCTCGCCGAACCGCGCCCACCCGAGGAGCGACTCCGGGTCGGTGTAGGGGCCGAAGTTCAGGATGTTGAGACCGAATTTCATGACCCGCGGCTCCGCGTCAAGGGGAGTGCGCCGCTGCGCACCTGCGTCCTCATGCCTGTCAGTCTCCTCCTGAACCGAGCGCACCGGACGCCGCCCGCCCCCGCGGAGGATCCGCCCGCCGGTGGGCCGATAGCGTCGGAGATCAGCGCAACAAGGAGGGCATATGAGCGGTTTGCGGCACGTCGTGCTGTTCACCTGGACACCCGAGGCGACCCAGGAGCAGAAGGACACACTCCAGCGCCGGCTGGCCGGGTTGCCCGGCCTGGTCCCGGAGATCAAGGCCTACAGCTATGGCTCGGACGCCGGGATCAACGAGGGAGGCTACGACTTCGCGATCATCGCGGACTTCGCCGACCTCGAGTCCTATCTGGTCTACCGCGATCACCCGGACCACCGCGCCCTGATCGAGGAGTGCATCACCCCGATCCGTGACCAGCGCGCCGCGATCCAGTACGAACTCGCCTAGCCGAGTAAGCGCTTGTCAAGAGCGCCGCTGCCAGGTTAGGTTCGTCCGCGGTGCGCCACGAGCGCACCGTGGACGCCGCACGCCGGGAACGGATCGCGCCCCGTTTCGCGGCGAGCGGCGCCGCCCCGCGGCGTGCGGTGCGGCTCCAGCGTGCCGAAGCAGATTCGGACGGTGACCGCGGCGCGGCCCACTAGGGTCGACGGCATGCCGCAGACAGTCGTTTTCGACCTGTTCGGAGTGATCGCCCGTACCCAGACGGAGGAGGCCAGGCTCCGCATCGAGGGGCTTGCCGGGGCCAGCGGCGAAACCTTCTGGGACGCCTACTGGGACGGCCGGCCGGCCTGTGACGCGGGCCAGTCCAGCCGGGACTACTGGGCCGGGACCGGTGACCGTCTCGGCGTCCGGTTCGACCGGCCGACCGTGGACGCGCTGATCGAGGCGGACCTCGCGAGCTGGACCGATGCCGATGAGCGGATGGTCGAGCTGGTCACGGAACTGGCGGGAGAGGGCAGGACTCTGGGGCTGCTGTCGAACATCATCGAGGACCTGGTGCCGGTGTTCGAGGGGATCCACGGACGTTGGCTTCGGCACTTCACCGTGCTGACGTACTCGTGCCGGATCGGAGTCGCCAAGCCGGACCCGCGTGCGTACGAGATCTGCGCGCGGCGCCTCGGGGTCGCGCCCGCCGACGTGATCTTCTTCGACGACAAGGTGGGGAATGTCGCGGCAGCCCGGGAGACGGGCATGACCGCGGAGGTGTTCGTCTCACCCGAACAGGTGCGGAACGTCCTCGCCGGCTGATGTGATCAATGTCGCGCTCGCCGGGTACGGTCGGGGTCGGGCAGCTGCGAGGCGACAGGAGTCACCGTGACGGTTCTCGACGTGGTGATCCGTGCCAGGCGCGTCGTCACCGCGGGCGGTGAGTCGGCCCGATGCGTCGGGGTGGCGGACGGCCGTGTCGCCGCGCTCGAGCCCTACGACGCGGCGCTCTCCGGGGCCCGCACCGTCGAGCTGAGCGATGACCTGGTGCTGCTCCCAGGCCTCGTCGACACGCACGTCCACGTGAACGAACCGGGCCGTACGGACTGGGAAGGCTTCGCGTCCGCTACCCGGGCGGCGGCCGCCGGCGGCGTGACCACGATCGTGGACATGCCCCTCAACTCGGTCCCGCCGACGATCGACGCCGGCGCACTGGCGATCAAGCGGGCGGCGGCCGAGGGACGGTGCCACGTGGACGTCGGATTCTGGGGCGGCGCGGTCCCCGGCAACGCTCCCCGGCTGCGCGGCCTGCATGACGGCGGGGTCTTCGGCTTCAAATGCTTCCTGCTGCCGTCCGGCGTGGAGGAGTTCCCGCCCCTGTCGGCGCCGGAGCTGGAGCACGCGCTCATCGAGCTGCGGCCGGTCGACGGCCTCACCATCGTGCACGCCGAGGACCCGGGGGTGATCGACCGGGCGTCCTCGCCGGACGGCCGGAGCTATGCCGGGTTCCTCGCATCCCGCCCGCCTGCCGCTGAGAACACCGCGATAGCGCGGGTCGTCGAGCTGGCCCGGAGCACGGGCGCGCGCGTGCACATCCTGCACCTCTCCTCCGCGGAGGCCCTGGAGGTGATCGGCCGGGCCCGCGGGGAGGGAGTGCGGATCACGGTCGAGACGTGCCCGCACTACCTCACGTTCACGGCTGAGGAGGTCCCGGACGGCGCCACGCAGTACAAGTGCTGCCCGCCGATCCGGGCGGCCGCCAACCGCGAGCGGCTTTGGCAGGGCCTCGCGGATGGTCTGATCGACGCCGTGGTCTCCGACCATTCGCCCTGCACGGCGGAGCTGAAGCGCCTCGACGCCGGAGACTTCGGGGCCGCCTGGGGCGGCATCTCCTCACTGCAGCTGGGGCTCCCGGCCGTGTGGACACAGGCGGGCGCTCGCGGATTCACACTCGCCGACGTGGCCCGCTGGATGGCGGAGCGACCGGCCGAGATCGTCGGGCTCCGGCGCAAGGGACGCATCGCACCCGGCTACGACGCCGACTTCTGCGTCTTCGCGCCCGGCGCGGCCCAGGTCGTCGACCCCGCGGCGCTGCACCACAAGAACCCGATCACCCCGTACGGCGGCGCGACGCTCACCGGAACCGTACGTTCCGCCTGGCTGCGCGGCCGGCCGATCGATCTGGCGGCAGAGCCGCCCGGGCGCCTGCTGAGGAGAGGAGCGGCATGAGCCAGGTGACCGATCCGCGAGCCTTTCAGCGGCTCCCGGATCTGGCGGTCCGCACGGCGGGCGGCTCGGTGATGGCGGCCAACGACGAGTCCTTCGCCGAGCGCGAGAACCTGATCCATCCGGCCGCTCCGGTGTTCGCGCCGCGGACGTTCGGGCACAAGGGACAGGTCTACGACGGCTGGGAGACCCGCCGCCGCCGTGAGCACGGCCACGACTGGGCGATCGTACGGCTCGGCATGCCAGGCGTCATCAGGG
>JAOPYH010000132.1 GCA_025964715.1 Streptosporangiaceae bacterium
GCTCGCCCGCACGCCCAGCGCGACGAGGACCACCACAAGTATGACGACCACGATGAGACCGAGGACGACGATGTAAGTCATTGCACCACCCAATGCCATGGCCCAGCGATTGGCGCCGGCGTTATGCGCGGGATGATCCCGATGATCGCCGGCGACCAGGTCCCCTGGGACCTCAACCGATTCTGGCTGACCGCTATGACCGTTGTCACACCCTTCGCGGATATCTACCTTCACACGAGACAGGTCGCTTGGCCACTTCGGTCCCCCCTTACGACCCGCTCGATCTGGACCTCGTGGTCCAACGGATCTAGGCGCCGCCGAAGTTCCCTGTGATCCTGCCCCTGCCGATTGTCAGCTTGGCGATGTCGTTCAGCGAGTCCTTCAACGGCGCCCCCTGGGGCATCTGAACTTTGTCGCCCAGGGCATAGATCGTAAACCGGTATCGCCGGCGTTCCCGCTTCGTCGGGCACGGCGGGCTGTAGTCGGTCTTCCCCGAGGTGTTCTGTCCTTCGACCGCCTTGTCGGGACGGGCGCCCTCCACCAGTTCGCTCGTGGTCCCGTCGATGTTGGCGATCAGCCAGAGAACCGCCGCACCACCCGGAGCATCGGGTGCGTCGGTCACGATGGCGAACGCCTTGGTGCTGGCGGGCGCTCCTGACCAGCGCAGTGGCGGCGTCTTACCCCGCCCCCCCGCGTAGGCCGGGCAGCCGAAGCGGTCGGGGATCTGACCGCCATCGCGAAACGCCGCACTGGTCACGGTGAACCAGTCCGAGAGTTCGGCGCTCTGTGTGGTCGCCGGTCCGGTGAGGCCGCAGCTGCTCAGCAGGGCCATCCCAGCGGCGGCGACCGCAGCCGGCCGCCAGTGTCTTGTCATCATGGATTAATGCTCCCGCAGGACACCCTAGCCGGGTGGCGGATGACGCCGGCGTCTTTTGCGGCTAGCAGGGGGCAGACGGCCGGCGGCGGACCGTCCGGCGGGCTCATGTGATGTTAATCATTCAAAGAGGTGGAATACGTCAATGAGTGCTCTACTTCACAGGAGAACTCAAGATCGTTATTGTGCTGATGTAAATATTTGATGTTCTTTCGGACCTCTCGATTGGGACATATGGTCAGGCTCGGGTAGCTTGTGAATGTCTTCACAAGCCGGTCGGATCGGAGGCCGTCATGGCCAGAAACCCCCAGGACATCCCGCACATATTGATCGTCGGCGGCGGTTACGTCGGCATGTACACCGCACTGCGCTTGCACAAGACGTTGCGCGGCGAGCTGAGGCGCGGCGAGGTGCAGATCACCGTCGTTGACCCGCAGTCGTACATGACCTACCAGCCGTTCCTTCCGGAGGCCGCCGCCGGAAATCTTTCGCCCCGCCACGTCGTGGCCCCGCTGCGCCGGGTGCTGCCCAAGGCGACGGTGCTGAACGGGCGGGTCACCGAGCTGAACCACGCGGATCGCTGGGCGACCGTGCAGCCCATCGTGGGTCCGCCGAGGCGGCTCACCTATGACTACCTGGTCATGGCAGCCGGTTCGGTGTCTCGCACACTGCCCATCCCGGGTCTGGCCGAGAACGGAATCGGTTTCAAGACCATCGGCGAGGCGATCCACCTGCGCAACCGCGTGCTGGCGCAGCTCGACGTCGCCGCGACCACCGAGGATGAGGAGCTGCGCCGCCGCGCGCTGACCTTCGTCTTCGTCGGCGGCGGGTTCGCCGGCGTCGAGGCGCTGGCGGAGCTCGAGGACATGGCCAGGAACGCCTGCCGCTATTACCCGAATGTGTCCGTCGAGGACATGAGGTGGTTGCTGGTCGAGGCTTCGGACCGCATCCTGCCCGAGGTCGGCCCGGACATGGGGCGCTGGACCGCCGAGCAGCTGCGCGGCCGCGGCATCGACGTCCGGATGAAGACCTTCCTCACCTCGGCCGTGGACGGCAAGGTCGAGCTTTCCGACGGGACGAGCTTCCTCACCGACACCCTCGTGTGGACCGCCGGCGTCAAGGCGGCTCCGGTCGTCCGCTCGAGCGACCTCCCACTGGACGAGCGGGGCCGGGTCAAGGGGACCGAGTACCTGACCGTCGACGGTGCCGTACGGGCGTTCACCGCCGGTGACAACGCCGCCATCCCCGACCTCTCCGTGGAGGAGGGGAAGTTCTGCGCTCCGAACGCCCAGCACGCCGTACGGCAGGCCAAGGTGCTCGCCGACAACCTGGTGCGCTCGCTGCGCGGCAAGACGCTCAAGCCCTATGTGCACTCCTCGGTGGGTTCGGTCGCGGGTCTGGGGCTCTACAAGGGTGTGGCGCACGTCTACGGCATCAAGCTCAAGGGCGTCGCGGCGTGGTTGATGCACCGTAGCTACCACCTGTCCCGCGTCCCGACCTTCAACCGGAAGGTTCGCGTGCTCGCCGACTGGACGCTGGCGTTGATCTTCCGCCGTGAGACGGTCTCGCTCGGCAGCATCGAGCAGCCGCGGGCGGAGTTCGAGCTCGCCAGTCGCGAGGACGTTCGCAAGGCCGCCTGACGGAACGTTCCAAAGCGGTTCCACGCCGGCTTGGAACGTTCCGGTTCAGCCCTCCGGGCATGGACGCGGAACGCGCGCCTCGCGATGATGCGAGGCGCGCGTCCGGTTGCGCGGCCGGGATGCGGCCGAGAGGCCGAGAGGTCAGACGCGTCTCCTGAAGGCACGCAGCGAGAGCGGGATGAACACGGCCGCGATGCCCAGGCCCCAGAGCAGCGCGTTGACGGCCGGGCCCACCACGGGCTGCCCGTGCCCGGCCAGGTCATGTCCCACGAGTAGGCCGCGGGTGGCGGAGGCCATCTGCGACACCGGGTTGTAGTACATGACGTTGTAGAGCCAATGGGGATATTTGTCGGACAGCGGGATGAACGCGCTGCTGAGGAAGCTCAACGGGAAGATGATCATAAATCCGAAGATCTGCACCTTCTCGGGTTCGCTGACCGTCAGCCCAATGAACACCGAGGCCCACGACAGCAGCAACGCGAAGGCGAGCAGGAGCCCGAAGGTCGGCAGGACGGCGAGCGGCGAGGTGCCGATCCGGAAGCCCATGATGATGCCCACGGTCAGCACGACCGCCATCGACCAGGCCTGTTTGGCGACATCGGCCAGGATGCGCCCGGCCAGCGGGGCCGTGCGGGCGATCGGGAGGCTGCGGAACCGGTCGAAGACCCCCTTGGTGATGTCCACGTTGAGCCCGAAGCCGGTGCTCATCGTGGCGAACATCGCGTTCTGCACGATGATGCCGGGGATCAGGATGGGCAGATAACGCTCGACGCTGCCGCTCATGGCGGGTCCGAAGACATAGGCGAACAGCAGGACGAACATGATGGGCTGGATGCTGAGATCGAGCAGCTCCATCGGGTTGTGCTTGATCTGCACCAGGCTTCGCCACGTCAGTGTGAGCGTGTTGCGGATCGTGGTACGCGGTGAGACGCGCCGGACCGGCCCGACGGCCGTGGGCGCCGGCTCGGATACGGCGGTCATGCTGAGGATCCTTCCTTGATCGGCTCCTCGGTGGCCCCTCCGGTGTCCTCGGCGTGGTCGGTGCGGTGGCCGGTCAGCACGAAGAAGACCTCATCGAGGCTGGACTTGCGCAATGAGAGCTCGCCGATCGCCACGCCGTCGTCGTCGAGCCTGCGCACGACGGCGGGCATCACGGCCGGATCCGTGATCGGCGCGGTCACCAGGCCGTCCACGACCTGTGGAGTGCTCCCGACGAGCTCCGAGATGGCGCGCGCCACGGTGACATGATCGTCGGCATTGACCGGCCGCACCTCGAGCACCTGGCCGCCGGTCTGTGTCTTCAGCTCGTCCGGCGTTCCCTTGGCGATGACCCTGCCGTGGTCGATTACCACGATGTCGTCGGCCAGCTGGTCGGCCTCCGCCAGGTATTGCGTGGTGAGGAGGACGGTGACGCCGTCGTCGACGAGCCCGCGGACGATGTCCCAGAGGCCGCTGCGGCTGCGCGGGTCCAGGCCGGTGGTCGGCTCGTCGAGATAGAGGATCTGCGGCCGTCCGACCAGGCTCGCCGCGAGGTCCAGCCGGCGGCGCATTCCGCCGGAGTAGGTCTTGGCCGGCCGGTCACGGGCGTCCCACAGCTCGAACCGGTCGAGGAGTTCGGCGGCCCGGGCCTTGGCCTCGCGACGCGGCATGCCGAGGAGCCGCCCGATGAGGACCAGGTTCTCGGTGCCGGTGAGCATCTCGTCGACGCCGGCGTACTGGCCGGTCAGCCCGATGAGCTGACGCACTCGGTGGGCGTCGCGCACGACGTCGTAGCCGCCTACGAGCGCCGTGCCCTCGTCCGGGCGGATGAGGGTGGCCAGCACGCGGACCGCTGTCGTCTTGCCGGCCCCGTTCGGGCCGAGCACGCCCAGCACGGTCCCGGTGCGCGCGGCGAGATCCACGCCGGCGAGCGCGCGCGTCTCACCGAAGCGCTTGACCAGGCCCTCGGCCTGGATCGCGTAGGTCATTTCGGATTCTCCTCGGGATGGTCGACGCCCGATGCGCGATCGGTTTTCCAGGGATTGCAGGAGGCCGCTGAGCCGGGCTCACCTTCGCACGCGGGTCTGACAGAACGCTTGGACGGCCGGTGTCCATCGCGCGCCTCCCCGACTTAGACTCCTGAGCGTGACGTCGGCGATGAGGCTGCGGCCTCCGGACAACCGCGTGTCACCACGGGCGTTGGCGCAGTGGGGGCTTGAATACCTCCTCGGCTGGGCGGTGGTGTCCGGCTTGGCGGCCGGCGCGGCCGCCTGGGTCGACGCGGCAGGATGGTCCGGCATCCCCAGTGTGCTCCGCGCGCGAATCTGGTGGGTCCCGCCGGCCGTGGCCGTGTTCGGCCTCGTCGCCTCGTGCGTGGCCCCGGTCTGGCGCTACCGCGTACACCGCTGGGAGGTGAGCTCGGACGTCGTCTACACCCGTACGGGCTGGTTCAGCCGGCACTGGCTCCTGGTCCCGGTGAGCCGCATACAGACTGTCGACACCGACCAGGGCTGGTTCGAACGGCTGCTGGGCCTTGCCACCATCAGGATCAGCACGGCCTCCCATGAGGGCTCGTCCAAGGTGGCCGGGCTGCCGGCCGACGTGGCCGTACGACTGGCCGGCGAACTCGCGGGCCGGGCCCACGTCCTGCGCGACGACGCGACATGATCGCTGTGGCCACGGCGCAGCGCCGGCGTCTGCACGCGCTGACCTTCGTGGTCGGCGCGCTCCGCGAGCTCATGGCGCTGCTCGTGGCGGGGGCGGCCGGCCTCGCGGTGGGCGGGCTCACCGCCGGGGTTTATTTCGCCGGCGTGGGCCTGAGCGTCGGCCTGGTCCATCACGTGGTCCGGTGGTGGACGTTCACCTACACCCTCTACGACGACCGCATCGAGCTGCGCCGTGCGTTGTTCGGCCGGTCCGTGAAGAACATCCCGCTCGAGCGCGTCCGGGGCGTGGACATCAGCGCGACCCTCACGCACCGGCTGCTCAGGCTGGCGGTCGTACGGATCGACGCGGCCGTCGGCGGTGACGGCGGAGAGGAGGGGATGCTCAACGCCGTCGCGCGGGGAGAGGCGGAACGGCTCCGTATCGCGCTCATCGGCCCCGGGGCCGCCGAGCGGGCCGGGCCATGGCAGGCGTCTTCCGAGCTGGTCTACACCCGTGCGCGGCCACGGTGGTATCTCTACGCACCGCTCAGCGGTGCCTATCTGCTGACGCCGTTCGCCGTCGCGGGCAGCGTCCTCGGCACGGTGTACAACCTCGGCGATGACTTCGGTCTCATCACAAGGCAGCGCCTGGAGAGCCTCGGCGATGAGGTGCTCGGCCTTCCCCTCGTTCTGGGCGTGGTGGGCGCCGTGGTCCTCCTGCTCGCCATGCCGGCGATGTCGGTGGTCGTCTTCGCCCTGTTCAACTGGGACTTCACGCTCCGCGCGGACGGCAGGTCCATCGTGGCGGAGCGCGGCCTCGTCACCCGGCGCAGCGTGTCGCTGGAACGCCGCCGCATCCGGGGCGCGGAGCTGCGGGACAACCCGCTCGAACGGCTCGCGGGAGTCGTCCGCCTGAGTGCGCTGGTCACCGGGCTCGGTGACGCGGCCCACCGTGGCCGGCTGCTGCCGACCTCACCCCGAGCGGTGGCCGAGGAGGTCACGGCTGGCCTGCTCGGCGACATTCCAGCCCCCCTGGCCGCTCATCCGCGCGCCGCCCGTACCCGCCGGGTCGTACGAGCGGTGGCGGTGCCCCTCTCGGTGGCCGGCGTGGCCCTGCTGTCCGGTCAGCCGTGGATCGCGTGCGGGTGCGCGGCGGTCGCGGTGCTCGGCATCCCCCTGGGGCTGGACCGCTACCGGCAACTGGGCCACGCCACGGACGGCGTGCGGCTGACCGTACGTTCGGGTTCGCTCCGGCGCCGCCAGGCGGTCGTGGAGCATCGGGCCGTGGTCGGCTGGCAGCTTCGCCAGACGCTGTTCCAGCGCCGGCTCGGGCTGGCGACACTGACCGCCGCCGTGGGTGCCGGCGACGGCGGTTGCCCGGCCGTGGACATGGCCGAGCCGGACGCCGTCGCGTTCGCCCATCGGATCACGCCCGAGTGGGTCGGCCCCTTCGTCGACAAGGAGACGAACGTCCCATGACCTCCGTCGGCACGTCCGCCCGGTCTACTCCGGGCGGCGGGTGCCGAACATGATCTCGTCCCACGAAGGGACGGACGCGCGCTTGCCCCGGGCGGACTTGCGCCGGGGTCTGGCCGGCGGGTTCGCGGGAGGCGCGGCAGGGACCTCTGTGCCATTGGCGGCCGCGGGCTCCTTGACCTTGGCGGCGGGCTCCGCCGGCGCCGGTTCGGCCACCTCGTGCCGCAGTGGCCTGTCCGGTTCCTGACCGGGCTCGGCACGCTCCTCGGCTGCGGCCGGTGCGTCCTCGCGAGGCTCTTCGGTCACGTGGCCGGCGCCGGCCGGTTCGGCCTTCGACGGCTCCGGCCCGGCCGCGGGACCGGTGACGCCGGCCTGGGCCGCCGCGCCGTCCGCGGCCGTCCTCTCCTGCGCCGGCTCGGGGGCCTCCCGGATCGGCCCCAGGCGTGGGACCGGGGGGCGGAGGCGGGTCTTGGGCTCGGTCACGGCCGGTTCGCGGGCTTCCGGCGCTTGCGCGATCTCCGGCTCCTGCCCCGTCTGCTCGGTCTGCTCCGTGGGAGGCTCCGGCTCCGAGGGACGCTCGGCCGGGGTCTCGGTGGCCTGCGCCACCGGCTCCTCGACGGGGGCCGGCTGGAACTCCGGACGTCTCACGTACCGCTCACGGCTCTCGGCCGGACGCGGCTCGGGGAGGTATTCCCGCTCGTCGTCCGCGGCCGGTGGCGCTGCGGGCTCCGGCGGCACCACCATGCGGCCGCGCTCGACGATGTAGTCCCGCCGCATGCGGTCGGAGCGCGGCTCTGGCGCGGCGCCGCGCGGGTCACCGACGACCTTCATCGCGGGTCGCCGCGGCACCAGCGGGGTCACCGTGTCCGGCACGGGCTCCTGCAAGACCTGAGCGGACAGCCGGGCCGCCTCGTCGTCGAGCGGCGCCACCTGCCGCCGCCGCGGGTCGAACCCCCACTCCGCCGTCGACGGGCGTCCGTCGTCGAAGAAGGACAGGCGCACGCGCCAGGTGCTGTCCTCGCATTTCCACGAGTCCCACTCGACGTCTTCGAGGTCTATGCCCCGCCGGCCGAGCCGCTCCTCCACCATCTCGCCGAGGGGCGGCGCCGGGGTCGAGTCGCCCGGGCGGCGGACGGCCACCCGCTGGGCCTGCTGCGCCATGTATTCGCGCTCCTGCAGGACCGGACCCTCGAACCAGCGGATGCGTTCGACCGGAATGCCCGCGGACTCCGCGATCTCCTCCGCCGTCTCACCCGAACGGATGCGTGCCTGGATCTCCTTGGGACGCAAGGGACTCTCCACTTCGATCTCGAACTGGCCGAGGCGGGAGAAATGCCCACGAACCGCGGCACGGAGCCGGTCGTCGACGGGCAGGGTGAACCGGGTGCCTCGACCCGCAGTGGCCAGCACGAGGTACGAACCGTCCTCGCTGACCGCGACGAGGCGCAGTTCCTGCATGCGTGTCCTTCCTGCCCTGTCCTACGACGGCACCAGAGGACGCCAGACGTCCCCGCGCCGTCGCGACGTCCGCCTCGGCGGTGTTCGCGACGGGCTGGGTCGGCCAACCCTCCTCCAGGGCGCATGCGTGCCCTTCCCCCGGGTTCTCGAGTGTCTCTTTCGGACACGCCTGCTGCCAGCACCGTACCCGGCATGTCCGAACATCGGCGCTCTCGGGAGCCCGCCTGGCTCCCGAGAGCGCCCACTTCATGAACAGCTTGCCGTTCGAAAGGCGCTGGTGGGGCGCGCCTGCCCGATTCTTGTGGATCCTTTTCCCCACCGTGCCCCACCCAGGGGTCCGGCAGTGCTCCCGCGGCCGGTCCGGATGGCGGCCGGGGCCGTCAGTCCCGGGCGGGCTCCAGGGGGGCGAGGAGGTCGTGCAGGGCCTCGAACAGCCCCGGCGCCGCGGCCATCGTGAGCTCGGGTCCGGCGGGGGCGCCGTCAAGTCCGCCGACGCGGCCACCGGCCTCTTCGATGATCAGGGTCCCCGCCGCGATGTCCCAGGCCTGCACGCCCCGCTCGTAGTAGGCGTCGACCCGCCCGGCCGCGAGTGAGCACAGGTCGACGCAGCACGATCCGGAGCGCCGGATGTCGCGGACCTTCGGGAGCACCCCGGCCAGCACCTCCGCCTGGTGTGCCCGCCGCTCGGCCGCATAGCCGAATCCGGTCGCCACGAGCGCCTGGCTCAGCGACACGCCGGTGTTCACGTGCGGCTTCTCCGTGGTGCTCGCGGCCGCGACGCCCGCCGGGAGCGAGATGTGGACCAGGGCGCCTCCGCCTCGCACGGCGGTGTAGGTCTCGCCCCGGCGCGGAATGTCCACGGCCGCCGCGACCGTTCGCCCGTCGATCTCGGCGGCGATGCTCACGGCCCAGTCCGGCAGGTCGTACAGGTAGTTGACCGTGCCGTCGATCGGGTCGATCACCCAGCGGACCCCCGTGGTGCCCGCGTGCTCGCCGCCCTCCTCACCGAGGAAGCCGTCCTGGGGCCGTACGGCGCGGATGCGCTCGAGGATCAGCCGCTCCGCCGCGTGGTCCATCTGCGTGACGATGTCCGTCGGGCTGGACTTGGTCTGCACCACGTCCGGCCCGTGGGCCGGCCTCTTGTCGATCAGCATCCGCCCGGCCTCGCGGGCCGTGGCCACCGCGAGCTCGCGCAGCTCACCAGTATCGATCATGAGATTCCCCCGCTTCGCCGCCGCATCGCATCACCCTATTGGGGAGGTCGTGGCCTATCCCTCGGTCCCGGGACCCTGGGCGACAGCAGCTCGCGGGCCAGCGCGACGAAGCGCGGGTGGGTCCCCGGCGTCGCGGCCCGCTCGAAGGGCAGGCCCAGTTCGGCCGCGCGGTCGGCCGCCTCCACGTCCAGGTCGAACCTGACCTCCATGTGGTCGGAGACGAAGCCGATCGGAACCACGACGGCCCCCGGAGCGCCCTCGCCCCGCAGCTTCTCCAGGTGGTCGCACACGTCGGGCTCCAGCCACGGCTGGCTCGGCGGGCCGCTGCGGCTCTGGTAGACGAGGGCCCACGGGCGATCCGGCGCGACCCGGTCCCGCACCGCCGCGGCGACCTGCTGCAGTTCGGCGACGTAGGAAGCGCGGCCCGGCTGCGCGAGTGGGACGCTGTGCGCGGTGAAGACCAGGTGCGAACCGGCGGGAGCGCGCTCCAGCGCCGCACGGGCGCTCTCGGCGAACGGCTCGATGAATCCGGGCCGCAGGCAGTAGACCGGGAGCTTGTCGATCTCGGGAGCGCCCGGGACCTCCGTACGGGCCCGCTCTATGTCCTCGACGTACTGGTCGGAGCAGGAGTATCCGCTGTAGGCGGAGGTGACGAAGGCGGCGGCCCTGCGCACGCCGTCCGCCGTCATCCGGCGGACCGTGTCGCTGAGGTAGGGGTCCCAGTTCCGGTTGCCCCAGTAGACCGGGAGGTCCAGGCCGTGGCCCGCGAAGTCCGCCTCGATCGCGGCTTTGAGCTCACGGCACTGCCGGTTGATCGGGCTCACCCCGCCGAACAGGTGGTAGTGCTCGGCGACCATCTCCAGGCGGTGGCGCGGGATGTCGCGTCCTCGGGTCACGTTCTCCAGGAACGGGATCACGTCCTCGGGCCTCTCCGGCCCTCCGAAGGACACGAGAAGCAGCGCGTCGTAGGAGGTCATGCTCCTATACAACCAGCACCGCCGGCGGCTAGGAGTACTGCCTGGCGTAGGCACGCGCGAGGCTCAGCACGTTCCGGACGTACCAGTCGGCGTGGTTGTAGCGGAATACGGCGCCGTAGAGCGATTTCCCGCCGCGCCCGGCGCCGTTCGCGCACAGGTATCTGGCCGCGCCCGGTACGGCGTCGTAGGGATTCATGATGTCGGCCTTGTGGTCGCCGTCGCCGTCCACGCCGTACGCCCGCCAGGTGGCCGGCATGAACTGCATGGGCCCGAGCGCGCCCGCGCTCGAGCGCCCCGCGTTGCGGCCGTGGCCGCTCTCGATCTGGCCGATGGCGGCGAGGACGGTCCAGGACAGGCCGGGGCAGGCTGTCGCGGCCTGGCGGTAGAGGTCCAGGTAGCTCGCCGCGCGCCCGCCGCCGTCGCCGGCGACCTGGTTGCTCTGGTCGTGCAGGTTGAGCACCTGCGCGCCCGCGCCAAGGGTCTTGTGCATCTGCCCGCTGAGGGTCCGCAGGTTCGCGCCGGGCGCGTTGATCATGACCGCGAGGTCCTGCACGAGGCCGAGATCGACGCCGGTCTTACGGCTCACCAGCATGTCGATCCCGGGCAGCCCCAGTGAGCCGGCGCCACCCATGGTGAGCAGTGGCATCGTCCTGGCCACGATGGGATAGTCCAGGCCGGCCCGGATCCCCAGGGTCTGCGCGGCCGTGCTGGAGACCACGAACCGGTTCGCCACGAGGGCCGACCACAGCTCCTCCTGCTTCGCGGTGCCCGGAGGCGTCCACGAACGGAACCGCGACGGCTCGACGGCGAAGGCGTTGACCTTGCGGCCCTGCAGTTGCACGGCGCCGCCCCCAACGACGATCACGTCCCGCACGCCGCGCAGCTTGGCGATCTTCCGTGCCGCGGTGGCGGTGATGGGCCGGGCCGCCACGGCGAGCAGGTCGGGCGGCACCGCGCGTTTGAAGGCGCCGGCCTGACCGCCGGACACGTTCGTCACCGGGCCCTGGGCTCCTGGGGACGTCCCGCGGTGAGCGGCCGCCCCCCGCGGGTGGGCCCCCTCGGTGGTCAGCGCGGCCACCACACCGCCGGCCAGGGTCGCACAGACGGTCAGCGCCACGGCCACGATGATCAGTGCCCTCCGCCGCCGGAGCCGGGATTCACCCGGTGGGCCTGTCGAATCGGTGGGGACCATCTCCAAGGACTCCTGTTACGTGGGCGACCAGGCGGGCGCGGATCAGAGAGGATCGGCCGGCACCGTCCCGGTACCGTGATCAAAGGGGGAAACGCGTCACACTGGGGCAGCAGGGGGAGAGGTGGCAAATCCGTACCGCGAGCTCTTCGCCATTCCCGGAGCCCGCTTCTTCGTAGCGGCCGCGTTCGTCGGCCGTATGTCGATGTCCATGGTCGGCATCGGCATCGTCCTTCTCGTCTCGGCGGTCACCGGATCGTACGGTATCGCCGGAGCGGTGTCCGCGACGTTCGCCCTGGCCTATGCCGCGGGCTCGACCGTGATGGGCAGGCTCGCCGACAGGCACGGACAGGGCCGGGTGCTGGCGCCGCTCGTCCTCGCCAACTGCCTGAGCATGACGGCGCTCATCCTCTGTGCCCTTCTCCGCGCCCCGGCCTGGGCGGTGTTCGCGGCCGCCGCCGCGAGCGGCGTGACGTCACCCTCGCTCGGCGCGATGGTCCGCGCCCGATGGTCCCACCTCCTGCGCGACGAGGCCGCGGCGGCCGGCAGCCTGCACGCGGCGTTCTCCTTCGAGTCGGTGGTCGACGAGGTGATCTTCGTCGCGGGCCCCATGATCGTCACACTGCTCGCCACGGCCATCCATCCGGCCGCCGGCGTCGCCGCCGCCTCACTCCTGACGTTGTCCGGGTGCCTGGCGCTGGCCCTGCAGCGGCGTACGGAGCCGCCGCCGCGGCCGCGCAGACCGGGACAGGGCAACGCGATCACGGTGCCGGGCGTACGAGTGGTCTCCGCCGTCTTCCTCCTGCTCGGCGCGGTCTTCGGATCCATCGAGGTCTCCGCGCTCGGCTTCACCGCTGAGAAGGGCCACCAGGCCCTGGCCGGCCCGCTGCTCGGCCTGCTGGCGCTCGGGAGCGGTAGCGCCGCGCTTTGGTACGGCGCCCGGCAGTGGAAGGCCCCCCTGGAGCGCCGGTTCCGGATCGGCCTGGTGCTGCTGGTGGCGGGTCTGGTGCCGCTCGCGTTGATCACCAATCTGTGGGTCATGATGGCGCTGATCTTCTTCTCCGGGCTGGCGATCTCGCCCACGATCATTCCGGCCTACGGGCTGGTGGAGTCGCTGGTCCCCGGCGACCAGCTCACCGAGGGACTGACCTGGATCTCCACGGCGATCGGCATCGGGCTCGCGGCGGGCGCGTGGGTCGCCGGTCACCTGGTGGACGCGCGCGGGTCCGGAACGGCGTTCCTGTTCCCGCTCACGGCAGGGTTGCTGGCCGCGGTCGTCGGCTGGGCGTCACGGTTGCACGAACGTGAGCCCGCATCATGATCATGACAAGTACAGTCGTCGCATGTCCCGCGTAGCCGACCTAACCTGGCGCAACTGGGCCCGCAATGAGCAGGCGACGGCGCGGCGGGTGGTGGAGCCGCGATCGACCGCCGAGGTGTCGGCCGCGGTCAGATCGGCGGCCGAGGACGGGCTCACGGTCCGGATGACCGGCGCCGGCCATTCCTTCACCGGAGCCGCGGTGGCCCGGGGTGTGCGGCTGTGTCCCCGAGGCCTCACGGCGGTGCGCTCCGTCGATACCGCCAGCGGCCTGGTGACGGTCGAGGCGGGCCTGCCGCTGCGCGAGCTCAACCGGACGCTGGCCCAGCACCGCCTGGCGCTCGCCAACATGGGCGACATCCAGGAGCAGACCGTCGCCGGCGCGGCCCAGACCGGCACGCACGGCACCGGCCGCGACACGGCCGGCCTGGTCTCCCAGATCGCCGGACTTGAATTGGTGCTGGCCGACGGCAGCGTCGTGACGTGCTCACGGGACGAGCGGCCCGAGCTCTTCGACGCGGCCCGGGTGGGCCTGGGCGCGCTCGGCGTCGTGACAGCGATCACCTGGCGCACGGTCCCCGCCTTCCTGCTGCGCGCCCAAGAGGAGCCGATGCGGTGGGACGAGGTCCTGTCCCGTCTCGACGAGCTGGCGAGCGGCAACGAGCACTTCGAGTTCTACTGGTTCCCGCACACCGAGGGATGCCTGACCAAGCGCAACAACAGACTCGGGCGGGCCGAGGCGGCCGCCGCCGGGGCGCTGCCCAGGCTGCGTCGGTGGGTCGACGACGAGGTCCTGTCGAACGCGGTCTTCGGCGCCGCGAACCGGCTCGGCCGGCGGATGCCAGGCGTCATCCCGGCCGTCAACGGCGTCTCGGCCAGGGCCCTGGGCGCTCGCACCTACAGCGACCTGTCCTACAAGGTCTTCACCAGCCCGCGCCGGGTCAGGTTCAAGGAGCAGGAATACGCCATCCCGCGCGCCGAGCTCGCCTCCGCGCTCCGGGAGCTACGCGCGCTGTTCGCCCGTAAGGACTGGCGCATCAGCTTCCCCATCGAGGTGCGGCTGCTGCCCGCCGAGGACGCCTGGCTGTCCATGGCCTACGACCGGCCCACCGCCTTCATAGCGATCCACGTCTACCACCTCGCCCCGCACGAGGAGTATTTCCGCGCGGTCGAGGACCTCATGACCTCGCGGGGAGGGCGGCCGCACTGGGGAAAGCTGCACACCCGCGACGCCGCATATCTGCGCGGCGTCTATCCGAGATTCGGTGACTTCCTGGCGCTGCGCGATGAGCTGGACCCCGGCCGAAGGTTCGCCAACCCGTACCTCACCCAGGTCTTCGGCGCATAGCCCAACGTAGCGGCCAGACCGCGGGGGCGCCGTCAGCCGCGCACGGGCGGTTGGATGTCGTTGTCGGCCGCGATGCGGTAGAGATCCTCGATCTCGGCCTGCCGCGCGTCGGCGAGGGACAGGTCACCGTCGGCGTTCGCGCTGTGGAGCGACTCGTAAGCGTCGTTCAACCGCTGTTCGATCATGTGGGAGAGCTCGCCCATGGCCTTCCTTCCTGGATGAGCGCTCCCTACCCATACGGGCGGCGATGGTAAACCTGGATCTGGCATCGGGCTTCCCGCGAAGGTCACGCCCGTCCGGGGGGCGCGCCGGGAGCCGCGTTTACAAGGTTCTTACGGGTGGCCTGGCATAACTGGTGTTGCCGGTCCAGCGTGCCGGCGCCGTACATTTCCGGGGGAGGGGAGATCCTGTGCGAGTTCTCGTCGTAGAGGACGAACGTGTGCTCGCCGACGCGATCGCGACCGGCCTGCGCCGGGAGGCACTGGCCGTGGATGTCGCCTACGACGGCGGCGGCGCGCTGGAGCGGACCAGCGTCAACGACTATGACGTGATCGTCTTGGACCGCGACCTGCCCAGGGTGCACGGCGACGAGGTATGCAGGCGGCTGGTGGCCGAGCGCTATCCCGCCCGGATCCTGATGCTCACGGCCGCGGGCGAGCTGACCGACAAGGTCGAGGGTCTGTCCATCGGCGCCGACGACTACCTCCCGAAGCCGTTCGCGTTCGCGGAACTGACCGCGCGGGTGCGGGCCCTCGGCCGCCGGGCCGCGCCGCCACTGCCGCCGGTGCTGGAGCGGTCCGGCGTGACCCTGGACCCGGCACGCCGCGAGGTCACCCGGCAGGAGCGGCCGGTGGAGCTCACTCGCAAGGAGTTCGCCGTGCTCGAGGTGCTGCTGAGCGCCGAGGGCGCGGTGGTGAGCTCCGAGCAGCTTCTGGAGAAGGCGTGGGACGAGCACATCGACCCGTTCACGAACGTCGTCCGCGTCACCATGATGACGCTGCGCAAGAAGCTGGGTGAGCCGCAGGTGATCGAGACCGTGTCCGGAGTGGGGTACCGCCTGTGAAGCGCCAATCCATGACGAGCGACGCGCCGCCCCCGGACGGGCCCGGAGCGGGGGGAGCCCCGAGCGCGCAGGAGCCGAGCGCGGCCACGGACCGCCCCGCCGGCCCGCGACCCGGCCGGGCGGGGTCCCGGTCCGAGCCGCGGCGGGCCTATGGCTCCCTGCTGGCCGACCTGCGCGCGCTGCCCGGCCGGGTGAGCGTGCGGCTGCGCCTGACGCTGCTGTACGGGCTGCTGTTCTTCCTGGCCGGCGGCCTGCTGCTCATCGTGACCTATCTGCTGGTCGCCGACATCCTCGGCAACATCCAGGTGTACGGCTTCTACCCGCAGGACCAGCTCGAGCGCCTGCGCCAGCAGTTCATCGAGCAGACGATGCAGCAGTTGATCGGCAGGTCGCTCCTGGCGCTCGCCGGCGTCGGCCTGATCGCACTGGTCCTCGGTTACTTCGTCGCCGACCGGGCACTCTCTCCGCTGCAGAAGATGACCACGACGGCCCGGCGGCTGTCGGAGAGCACCCTGCATGAGCGCATCGCCCTGGAGGGACCGGAGGACGAGCTCAAGGAGCTGGCCGACACCTTCGACGCGATGCTGGAGCGGCTGGGTCAGGCCTTCGACTCCCAGCGCCGGTTCGTCGCCAACGCCTCGCACGAGCTCCGTACACCCCTTGCCATCAACCGAACGCTGCTCGAGGTCGCCCTTGGCGACCCGGAGGCCTCCGACGATCTCAAGGCGGTGGGCAGGACGCTGCTCGCGACCAACGCCCGCCACGAGCGGCTCATCGAGGGACTGCTGCTGCTGGCCCGCAGCGAGCGCGAACTCACCACGCGCGCGCCCGTCGACCTCGCGGAGGTGGCGGTCCGGGTGCTCGAGACGGCACGCAAGCGGTATGCCGAGCCCGAGATCACCATCCACACCGAGCTCACCGCGGGCCGGGCCATGGGCGATCCGGTGCTGCTGGAGCACCTCGTCTCCAACCTGGTCGAGAACGCGATCAAGCACAACGCCGACAAGGGCGAGGTGTTCGTCCGGACGGGCGTGCTCGACGGGTTCGCCGCCTGCCAGGTCGAGAACACCGGACCGGTCGTGCCGGCCTACGAGGTCGAGCGCCTGTTCGAGCCCTTCCGCCGTCTGCACACCGACCGCATCGAGTCGGCCAAGGGAGCCGGGCTGGGGCTGTCGATCGTCCGCTCGGTGGTCCGCGCCCATCGGGGCACCGTCTATGCCACTCCGAGGTCCGGTGGTGGACTGATCGTCACCGCGCGCCTGCCACTGGCCCCCTGATCCGCGGGCGCGGGTTGGCCCCGCGGGTCAGCTCTTGGCCAGGGTCCCGGTGAGCGACGGCGACGGGTCAGTCGAAGACCGCCGCCACTCGTACCGCAGGCTGGTGCTGGACCGGTAGGTCAGCGTCACGCTCGCGGTGATGGGGCAGGTCCGGCTCCCGGTGCTGAAGACGGTCTCGCGGAGCACGGTCTTGTAGGAGTTCGTGGACTCCACCGCCAGGATCCCGGAGCAGCCCTCGTACTCGACCCGGCCGGTCAGCAACCCCCCGGTCAGCGTGATCGTGACACGGGACCCCTTGTCGGAGCCGGTGGAGCTCCGGGTGCCCTTCCAGGTGCCGTGGAAGTTGGAGTTCAGCGCACGGCTGCCGAAGGGCGTGTAGCTGGACGACGGCGCCGGGGTGTACGGCCTGTACGGCTTGTAGGGGGTGTACGGGCTGGAGGTGTAGGCCGGTGTGGAGTCGTGCCGGTTGGCCGCGACGGCCACGGCCACCGCCAGGACGACCAGCAGCGCCACGACGAGGCACCCGACTCCAGCGATGACCGGTCCCGTCGCGCTCGACCGGCGCGGTGGCGGCCCGTACGGCGGCGGTCCCGGGGGCCGGTGCATCGGCGGCGGGGTCATCGGGCCGTGGTGCATCCGCATGGGGGGCGGCGTGACCGAGCCGTGGTGCATCGGCATGGGAGACGGCGTGACCGGGCCGTGGTACCTCGGCATGGGCGGCGGCGTGGACGGTCCGGGCATGGCCGGCGGAGGGTTGGGCGTGATCGGCGGCGGGGCCGGCATCTGCGCGGCGATCCGGGTCCCCTGGTCCAGCAGATCCTCGCGGTCGGGGGCCGGGCCCGGTGCGGCTCCGGCGTGTCCCAGCAACTCCAGGAGCAGCTGGTGCGCCGGCGGGCGGAGGCGGGGATCCTTGGACAGGCAGCGCCGGACCACTTCGCGGAGCGGTCCGTGCAGTGCCGACAGGTCCGGATCGTGGTTCAGGATGCGGTTGATGATCACCGGCAGGGTGTCGGCCTCGAACGGCGACTGGCCGGTGGCCGCGAACATCATCGTGGCAGCCCAGGCGAAGATGTCCACCGACGGCATGAGGGGCACGCCGGTGAGCTGCTCCGGCGCCAGGTAGCCCGGCGTGCCCACCACCATGCCCGTGGCCGTGACCGAGCTCTCCTGCGAGTTGACCGTACGGGCGATGCCGAAGTCGACCACGCGCGGACCGTCCGCGGCCAGCAGCACGTTGTTGGGCTTGAAGTCCCGGTGCACGATGCCGGCCTCATGGATGGCGGCGAGTGCCGTCACGGTCCCGATGGCGAGCCGCTCGAGGTCCGTGCGCCCGAAGGGGCCCTTCAGGACGACCACGTCGTGCAGTGACGGGCCATCGATGAACTCGCTGACGATGTAGGGCTGGTCGCCTTGCACGTCCGATTCGAGCACCTTGGCCGTACAGAACGGCGCGACCTTCTGAGCGGCGGTGACCTCCCGGATGAACCGGGCCCGGGCCGAGGGGTCGGAGGACATCTGCGCGTGCAATAGCTTGATGGCGACGAAGTCGCCCCCTGGCGCCCGGCCGAGGTAGACCGCGCCCTGCCCGCCCGCCCCAAGCCGTCCTACGACCTCGAAATCCCCCAGCGACGTCGGATCGCCCGGCTCAAGGCGAGCGGCATCCGGCATATGACCCCTCCAGCGACCCGCAGTATGTGTGCCCCACCCGTTCGGCGGGCACATTATCGCGTTAGTTCGGACGTTTCGTGGACGTGCCGGGTTCAGCGTCCGGCCATTCTTGTTCCCAGCCGGTCGTCGTGCGGGCGGGGCGGCTCTGGGCAGGGTATGATCCCGCCGCTGCGGCACCCCGTGGACAGGGTGATCGAAGCGGACAGGCACGATCAACTCCGCAGTAATCGATTCGGGTATGTGATGTCGGGCGCACGGGGCGGATGGCTCTGGGTGACTGGCGGCACCCATGGGGCGCGTCGCACCTCGTGTGTTGGACGTCACGACCCGTGACAAAAATTCCCGCCCGGATCGGGCACAAGAAGGGCACCCCGAGCGTTAGATCCGCGCGACGGGGCGCATAAACGACCGAGGGGGATGGAGATACAAGATGGCTACCGACTACGACAGCCCACGCAAGACGGACGACGATCTCAGTGAGGACAGCCTGCAGGAGCTTCAGGCCCGGCGCGCCGACAAGGCGGCGAGCATCATCGACGAGGACCTGGACGCCGGCGAGGTCGCCGAGCTGCCCGGTGCCGACCTGTCCAATGAGGAACTCACCTTCCGCGTCGTGCCGAGGCAGGCCGACGAGTTCACGTGCTCGCGTTGCTTCCTGGTACACCACCGCAGTCAGCTCGCCGAGGAACGCAAGGGACAGCCGATCTGCCGCGAATGCGCCGCCTGACCGGGGGTTCCGGTGTCAGGTGAGGCGGAGCGCCAGGACGGTCAGGGGGCCGAGCTGGACGCCGAGATCGGTGAATTGATCGGCAGGCTTTCGAGCGATGAGGAGATGGACCGCGAGACCCGCGGGCGCCTGCTGGGGCGGCTGACGCGGCTGTTGAGCAACAGCGCGCGCCGTGCCGGGGTCAAGGGGCTCGCGGGAGGTCGCTGGCTCAGCGATGTGTTCGCCTATGTGGCGCCGCGCATCCCGGTCCGTGACCTGGGGACCCTGCGGGACCATCACTATGGGCACTTCGGCGAGTTGCTGGCCGACGACCTCGTCCGCGGCGCCGTGCGTGGCACGACGGCAGTGGGAGCGGCCGGTGGCGCGCTGGCGGCGGTGCAGTTCGTGGCACCCCCCCTGCTGCTCTCCGTCCCGGCCCAGCTCGTGGCCGAGACCCTCGTGGTCGCGGCCATCGAGGTCAAGCTCATCGCCGAGCTGCACGAGGTCTACGGGGTGCTGGTGCCGGGCACCGGCACCGCGCGGGACGGACTCTTCGTTATGTCCTGGGCGGGGCAGCGCGGCCTCGACCCCATGGCCGGCGGCACTCTCACCGTCGCCCTCGGCACGGCCGCCAAACAGGCTCTCCGCAAGCGTCTGCTGCGGATGCTCGGCCGGCACCTCACCACCCTGGGCCCCTTTCTCACCGGCGCGGTGGCCGGGGGAGCGCTCAACCGCGCGCTGACCAAGCGCCTGTCCGAGAAGATCCGGGCCGACCTCCGCCGCCACGTCGGCCGGCCGTCCGACCATCCCCGGATCGAACCGGCCGAGTAGCCTCGGCGCCGTCGCCCGGCGGCCGGCCGCGTGCACGGCGGCAGGGTGTCAGCCGTCGGTCCTGAAGGGGCCCGGGAGCTGTCCGGTGCCGCGATGCCACCGCTTGGCCGCCGCCCGTGTGGCGAGCAGCCGTGAGACCTCCATGCCGATGCCCATGACGACAGCCCAGCCGAGCGCCTCGGCGAGTGCCACCTCGGGCGACTCGGGGTTGGTCGGCGGCTCCTTGCCCGTGGTCTTCTTCCAGGCCGCGCTGATCGCCTTGCGCGCCACCCAGCCACTCCCGAACGCCGCGGCGCCGGCCATGACCCGCCAGCCGATGTCGCCCTTGTCCGCCATCGTGGTCCTCCAGTCTGTCTCCGCGGCCGCCCTCACCGTCGAGGACGGCATGCGCTCCGAGTCGACCGTATCGAAAGCACCCGGCCCTCGCCGAGCCCCTGGGCCGCCGCGGCCCGCGGCGCGGTGAATCAGCCCGGCGCGGTGCCACCGTCAATACCATTAATGCATGACCGAGCAGCCGCGTACTCCCTCCGTGCCCCAGAAGCCCTCACTCGACGGCCTGGAGGAGAAGTGGGCAGGCGTCTGGGACGACACGGGGGTCTACCGTTTCGACCGCACGAAGCCGCGCGCCGAGGTCTATTCGATCGATACCCCGCCGCCGACCGTGAGCGGATCGCTCCACGTGGGACACGTGTTCTCCTACACACAGACCGACACGGTGGCGCGGTTCCAGCGGATGCGCGGCCGGGCGGTCTTCTACCCGATGGGGTGGGACGACAACGGCCTTCCCACGGAACGGCGCGCACAGAACCACTTCGGCGTGCGCTGTGACCCCTCGCTCCCCTACGACCCGTCGTTCGAGCCGCCGGCCCGACCTGACCCCAAACGGCAGATCCCGGTCAGCCGCAAGAACTTCGTCGAGCTGTGCCAGCGGCTCACGGCCATCGACGAGAAGGCCTTCGAGGACGTCTGGCGGCGGGTCGGGCTGTCGGTCGACTGGGGGCTGCTCTACACGACCATCGGCGATCACGCCCGCGCGACCTCGCAGCGGGCCTTCCTGCGCAATCTGGCCCGGGGCGAGGCCTATGTCTCGCAGGCCCCCACGCTGTGGGACGTCACCTTCCGTACGGCCGTGGCGCAGGCCGAGCTGGAGGACCGGGAGCATCCGGGCGCCTTCCACCGCATCGTCTTCGAGGGGCCGGCCGGGCCGGTGCACATCGAGACGACCCGGCCGGAGCTGATCCCGGCCTGCGTCGCGCTGGTCGCCCACCCCGACGACGAGCGCTACCGGGAGCTGGTCGGGACGACCGTGCGGACGCCGCTGTTCGGCGTCGAGGTGCCGGTCCTGGCCCACCGTCTCGCCGAGCCCGACAAGGGCTCCGGCATCGCGATGATCTGCACGTTCGGTGACATCAACGACGTGACCTGGTGGCGCGAGCTGGATCTCCCTACCCGGGCCGTCATCGACTGGGATGGCCGCATCCTGGACTCGCCGCCGCCAGGCCTGGAATCCGCGCGGGCTCGGGAGGCCTACGCCGGGCTCGCGGGCAAGACGGTCCATGCCGCGCGGGAGCGGATGGTCGAGCTCCTGCGCGAGTCCGGCGACCTGGAGAGCGAGCCATGGCCGGTGACCCGCCCGGTCAAGTTCTACGAGCGGGGCAGCAAGCCGCTGGAGATCGTCACCACCCGGCAGTGGTACATCCGCAACGGCGGCAGGGACGCGGGCCTGCGCGACCGGCTGCTGGCGCGCGGGCGCGAGCTGACCTGGCACCCGGCCTACATGCGTGCACGGTACGACAACTGGGTGGACGGACTGGCCGGCGACTGGCTGGTCTCGCGGCAGCGCTTCTTCGGGATCCCGATCCCGGTGTGGTACCACCTGGACTCCGAAGGTCAGCCGATCCACGATGCCCCGATAGTTCCTGATGAGGCAAGGCTCCCGGTGGACCCCGCCTCGGAGGTGCCGCCCGGCTTCACCGAGGACCAGCGGGGCAAGGCCGGCGGTTTCGCCGGTGACCCCGACGTGATGGACACCTGGGCCACCTCGTCCCTGACCCCGCAGATCGCCGGGGGCTGGGAGCACGACCCCGACCTCTTCGGCCGGGTCTTCCCCTACGACCTGCGCCCCCAGGCGCACGACATCATCCGTACCTGGCTGTTCTCCACGGTCGTGCGGGCGCACCAGGAGCACGGCTCGCTGCCCTGGAGCCACACCGCGCTGTCCGGATGGATCCTCGATCCGGACCGCAAGAAGATGTCCAAGTCCAAGGGCAATGTCGTCACCCCGATGGCGCTGCTCGAGCAGTACGGAACCGATGGGTTCCGTTACTGGGCGGCCAGCGGGCGGCTCGGAACCGACACGGCCTTCGACACCGGACAGATCAAGGTGGGTCGCAGGCTCGCGATCAAGATCCTCAATGCCGCGAAATTCGTTCTCGGCCTCGGAGCCCCCACGGTGGACGGCAAGGCGGCCGTCACCGAACCGATCGACCTCGCGATGCTCGCCGCCCTGGCGGAGGTGGTCGAGGAGGCCACGGCGGCCTTCGAGGCCTGCGACCACACCCGGGCGCTCGAGCGGGTCGAGCGGTTCTTCTGGGACCTGTGCGACGACTACCTGGAGCTGGTCAAGGCCAGAGCCTACGGAGGGGACACCGGGCAGCCGGCCGGGTCCTCGCCCGAGGCCGACTCGGCGCGGGCGGCGCTCCGCCTGGCCCTGTCGGTCATCCTGCGGCTGTTCGCCCCCTTCCTCCCGTTCGTCACCGAGGAGGCGTGGTCCTGGTGGAAGGACGGGTCGGTGCACGCGTCCCGCTGGCCGGGCCGCGAGGACCTGCCCGAGGGTGGCGAACCCGCCGTGCTGGCGGCGACCGCCGAGGTGCTCCGCCAGGTGCGCAGGGCCAAGTCCGAGGCCAAGGTGTCGATGCGGGCCGAGGTCGCGCGGGCCGACGTACGCGGAGCCGGCGTCTCGGCGGTGGCCCTCGCGGAGACGGACCTGCGCGCCGCCGGCCGGATCGAGGAACTCGGCCTCGAGGAGGCGCCGGGCGCCGCCCTGAGCGTTGGTGTCGTCCTCGCGGATCAGTGACGCCGGGTGGAGTCCTGGCCGTCCGCGCCGGGTAGGCCCCAGGGCACAGGTCACGACCGGAAGGTGGCGAGCAGTGATGGAAGCACCGCGGACCTGCGGGGGAGCCCTCCGCAAGGCGAAGCCACTGACCGGCGCCCTTGGCCTGGCCATGTCGGTCCTGGTGGCCTCGGCCTGCTCGGGGAGCGCCGGGCCGGCCGAGGGGGCGGCCTCACCGCCGCCCGCCACCAGAGTGACGGCGTCGGCGTCGGCCTCCGCGCCCTCCTCCGCGCCCGGCACGCCGTGGACACTCGGGCGCTACCAGCCGTTATGGCCCTTCCGCTCGGCCGATGAGGTCCGCACCTGGCAGGCGGCCTACCGCTCCGGGGGGCACCAGCCCTGGCGCCTGAGCCCTGAGGAGACGGCGCTGGCGTTCGTCCGCCATCTCGGCTTCAAGGCCATCGACCGCGTCACCGGGCGCGTGGTAGGCGGCGACGACGCGCACATCGCCGTGGGCCGCCGCGGTTCGGAGGGTCCGCGCCCGGCCGCGGTGCTGCACCTCGTCAGGCTCGGCCATGGTGCGGACGCGCCGTGGGAGGTCGTCGGCACCGACGACAAGGATCTGACCCTGACCATTCCGTCCTATGGCTCCGCGGTGTCCTCGCCGGTCACCGTGGGTGGTTCGGTCACCGGCGTGGACGAGAGCCTGCGGGTCGCCGTCCACCAGGTCTCCTCGGCGTCCGCGATAGGGGAGTTCTGCTGCGTGTCCGCCGGAGGATTCCCGGGGAGCCCGGGGAAATGGTCGGCGAAGGTCCCCTTCCGGGCCGGCTCCGACCCCGTCCTCGTGATCGTCGTCTCCACCGGCGGCCATGTCGCGGATGTCGAGCGCTTCGCCGTCACCGGGGTGCGCAAGGCCTGATATCCGGCAACGGGTAAGGTCACGCCGGTGAATCGTTCCCCCGTGACCAGCCCTCCTCCCGACGCGGTGATCCCGGAGCCGCACCCGGACGTCAAGGCCGGTGAGCGCATCGGACCGCACTACGCCAGGTGCTTCGGCTGCGGCGGCGATCACCCGACCGGGCTGCACCTGGAGGCGGTCACCGCCGAGGGCCTGACCGTCGCCGCGCGGTTCACCGTCACCGATGTGCACCAGGGCGCGCCCGGACTCGCCCACGGTGGCGTACTTGCCGCGGCGATGGACGAGGCGCTGGGTATGGTCGTGTGGCTGCTCCGTAAGCCGTACGTCACGGGCCGGCTGGAGACGGACTATCTGCGGCCGGTACCGGTGGGGGCGACATTGCACATCCGGACCAGGTGCACCGGCGTCAGCGGCCGCAAGGCCTACCTCGAGGCGGAGGCGCACGTGGGCGCACCGGACGGCCCGGTGGCCGTGCGGGGAGCCGCCCTGTTCGTCGAGGTGCCCCTCGAGCACTTCACCCGGCACGGCGAGGGGGTGGCGGGAATGGTCCCCGACCATGAGGTGAACCCGTGAACGACAAGGTCGACGTGCTCGTCCACCGCATCGATCCCGCACTGCCGCTGCCGGCCTACGCCCACCCGGGCGACGCCGGCGCCGATCTGGTCGCCGCCGAGGACGTGGAACTGGCTCCCGGTGAGCGTGCGGACGTCCCGACCGGCATGGCCATCGCGCTGCCCGACGGCTACGCCGCCTTCATTCACCCGAGGTCGGGTTTGAGCGCTAGGTTGGGAGTAACGATCGTCAATGCTCCGGGCACGGTCGACGCGGGCTATCGCGGTGAGATCAAGGTGACCCTGCTCAACACGGACCCCCGCGAGACCGTACGGCTCAGGCGCGGTGACCGGATCGCGCAAATGGTGGTCCAGAGGGTGAGTCAGGCCGTGTTCCACGAGGTCACGACGCTCCCTGGATCGGCCCGGGGAGCCGGTGGATTCGGCTCCACGGGCGGATACGCCGGGGGCGCCAACAACGAGGACAGCAACGAAGGAGCGTGAGTCGTGTTTCGACGTCGTGGTCAGGGCGAGGAGCCCGAAAAGAAACTCGAGCTGACCGACGAGGAGACGGACACCGCCGCGGCGAAGACCGCGGACGCCGGATCCGGATCCGACGGCGGCCCATGGGACGCGGGCGACTCGTTCCCGGAGCTGGAGCGCATCGACTTCGGCGCCCTCCAGGTGCCGATCGGTCCGGGCCTGGAGGTGCAGGTCAACGTGGAGGCGACCGAGACCGACGCTGAGGGCAACCCGATCGGCGGCCGGCTCGTCGCGGTCACGGTGGTGCACGGTGAGAGCGGCCTGCAGCTGCAGGCGTTCGCCGCCCCGAAACGCAGCGGCATCTGGGACGAGGTGCGCCGTGAGACGGCCGCCGAGATCGCGGAGGCCGGCGGCCAGACCGAGGACGCGGAGGGGCCGTTCGGCACCGAGCTGCGGGCCATGGTCCCGGTCGAGATCCCCGAAGAGATCAAGGACCAGGTGCCCGAGGACGTCCGTGAGCAGGGCTTCGCCTGGCAGCCGGTCCGGTTCCTCGGCGTAGACGGGTCCCGCTGGTTCCTGCGTGGCGTGGTGAGCGGCGCCGCCATCGAGGACGAGGAGCAGTGGCAGGTCCTCGAGGACGTCTTCCGCAACGTCATCGTCGCCCGGGGTGACCAGCCGATGCCACCACGCGAGCTGCTCGAGCTCACCCTCCCCGAGGAGGCCCAGGAGGCGCTCGCGGAGGAGGGCGACGAGGAGGGCAAGGACGGGTTCAAGCCCTTCGAGCGCGGCCCCGAGATCACCGAGGTCCGCTGAGGGAACGGCCCTTCGCGGACCCCGATGGCATGCCCGATCACGTCACGGCGGTGCGGCGCCGCACCCGGCGCACACCGCCGTCACGGGAGTTTTGCGGCGGGCGGATCCCGGCCGGGGGTCCCAGCCTCAGGGGGTGATGGGATCTTTGGCCAATTACCGAATCTGGGACGGTTCGGTTGTTACCCACATGGCCTACGCTTGCGCAACATGGACGAACTGCCGGCGGGATCTGCGCCGGAGACCAGCAGGTGGCCCGCGGCCGACCGTGAGCAGCGCGGCCTGCGTCGCTTCATTCGCCGGCTGGCCTCCAGCCGGGCGGAGCTCGAAGCCGAGGACCTCCAGAAGAGCAGCGACAAGGAAGGCGCGACCCCGATCGCCGTCTGCGGGGAGCGCAAGCGAGCCTGCGTGGCGGGTACGCTACGTACCGTGACGTTGCGACCACGAGGCGGAGCGCCGGCCCTGGAGGCCGAGCTGTACGACGGTTCGGATGTGATCAACCTGATCTGGCTCGGCCGCCGCAAGATAGCCGGGATCGACCCCGGCCGCCGGCTCCGGGCCGAGGGTCTGGTCAGCCTTCAGGACGGACGGAAGGTAATGTTCAACCCCAAGTACGAGCTCCGGTGCGGCGCATGAGCGAGCACGAGGGCCGCGGCGCCGGCGAGGTGGACACCGGAAGCCTGCGGCCGGCCCCCGACGACACGCGGGCGAGCGCCCACGACACCGTCGAGGCGGCGGTGCGGGCGCAGCTGTCCAAGGCGCTCGGCGGCGTGCGCGGCATGATCGAGGCCGCTGTGCCGACGATCGGCTTCACGACCACCTACATCCTCACCAAGGACCTCGGGCTGGCCCTGTGGCTGGGCGCGGGCGCGGCCGTGCTGCTGCTCGTGGTGCGGCTGGTGCAGAGGTCGACCCCGCAGTTCGTGCTCAACAGCCTGGTCGGGATCGGGATCGCGGCGGTCTTCGCGCTACGGTCGGGCAAGGCCGTGGACGCGTTCCTGCCCGGCATCATCTACAACGCGGGCTACGCGGCCGCCATGATCGTGTCCATCGTGTTCCGCTGGCCCGTGGTCGGCTTCATCATCGGCTCGGTGACCGGCGACCCCACGGCCTGGCGGCGGGATCCGGGCATCGTCCGGCTCTGTTCCCGGCTCACCTGGCTGCTCCTGATCCCGTGCCTGCTCCGGGTGGTCGTGCAGTATCCGCTCTATCTCGCCGGACAGGTCGGCTGGCTCGGGGCATCCAAGATCGCACTGGGCTGGCCACTGCAGATCGCCGGTCTCGGCGCCATGGTCTGGGTCCTCACGCGTGGCCACACGCCGCTCCGGCGTAGGCCCGCCACCCCGCCCGCGTGACCTAGAAGGCCAGGGGCGGGACGGCGGGCATGCGGATGATCAGCCGGCGCTCACCGTGCGCTGAGCAGCTCGGCCAGCTCGTCCTCGACGTCCTGGGTGGCGACGAAGAGCAACTCGTCTCCGGCCTCGAGTGTGTCGTCCGCACTCGGCACGAGCACCCGGCCCTCACGGAGGATGGCCACGAGCGCGGTGTCGTGCGGCCACGCCACCGATCCGACCCGCTCGCCCGACAGCGGCGCGTCCTCGGGAAGCGTGAGCTCGACCAGGTTGGCCTCGCCCTGCCGGAAGGTCATCAGCCGCACCAGGTCGCCGACGCTCACGGCCTCCTCGACGAGGGCCGACAGGAGCCGCGGCGTCGACACCGCGACATCGACGCCCCACGACTCATTGAAGAGCCACTCGTTCTTGGGGTGGTTGATCCGCGCGACGACCCTCGGGACGCCGTACTCGGTCTTGGCCAGCAGCGAGACGACGAGGTTGACCTTGTCGTCCCCGCTCGAGGCCACGACGACCTGGCAGCGCTCCAGTGCGGCGTCGTCCAGTGAGGCGATCTCACAGGCGTCCGCGAGCAGCCACTCGGCCCTCGGCACGACCTCGACCTTGATCGCCCGAGGGTCCTTGTCGATGAGGAGCACCTCGTGGCCGTTCTCCAGCAGTTCCTGGGCGATGGACCGGCCCACGGCCCCCGCCCCGGCGATCGCTACCCGCATCACTCGCCCCTCTCCATGCGGTGGGACACCGCGTCCTGAACGCGTTCCATGTCCCTGGCGTGGGCCATCGCGTGCACGACGTCGCCGTCCTGGATCACCGTGTCGGCGTCCGGCACCATGGCCTCGCCCATGCGGGTGAGGAAGGCGACCCGGGTGCGCGCGGCCTCTTCCAGCGTGGCCACCTTCTCGCCGACCCAGGCGGCGTCGATCTGCAGTTCGGCCAGCACCACCTGGCCCGTGGGGTCCCGCCACAGGGGCTCTGCCCCCTCGGGCAGCAGCCGGCGCAGCATCTGGTCCGCGGTCCACCGCACGGTGGCCACGGTCGGGATGCCCAGCCGCTGGTAGACCTCGGCGCGGCGGGGGTCGTAGATGCGGGCCACCACGTTCTCGATCCCGAAGGTCTCCCGAGCCACCCTGGCGGATATGACGTTGGAGTTGTCACCGCTGCTGACGGCCACGAAGGCGGAGGCGCGCTCGATGCCGGCCTCCACCAGCACGTCCCGGTCGAAGCCGAAGCCGGTGATACGGCGGCCCTTGAAGCCGCCGCGTAGCCGGCGGAAGGACTCTGGACTCTGATCGATGATGGCCACTGAATGGCCCTTGTCCTCGAGGATGTGCGCGAGCTTCGACCCGACTCGCCCACAGCCCATGATCACGATATGCACGGCCGTTCCTTCCCGGCGTCGCGGATCCATTTCTGATGATCCTGGACCGGATGAAACCTACACATCCGCCTCCGTAAGTATCACCTCGGCCGGGTAAAGAACGCCGGACGGGGCCGGACCTGCCGCGAACCCCGGAGACGGGGGCCCGCGCCCGTCAGGACCACCGCAAAGAGCGACTAGAGTCTCATCCCGTGTCGAAGGCACCCGACCTCGTGAAACGCCTGCTCCTGGGCCGAGCGCTCCGCAGCGCCCAGGAGCATGAACAACTGCTGCCCAAGCGGATCGCGCTTCCCGTTTTCGCCAGCGACGCGCTGTCCTCGGTGGCGTACGCGCCCCAGGAAATCCTGATCGCCCTCGGCGTCGCCGGTCTGGCGGCCTACCGTTTCACTCCGTGGGTCGCGGCCGCCGTGGTGGTGATCCTCCTGGTCGTGGTGGCGTCCTACCGGCAGAACGTCCGCGCCTACACGAGCGGTGGCGGCGACTTCGAGGTCGCCACCGAGAACCTCGGTGGAAACTGGGGTGTGCTGGTCGCCAGCGCCCTGATGGTCGACTACGTCATGACCGTGGCGGTGTCGGTCTCCTCGGCTGTGGAGAACCTCGGCGCCTTCGTGCACATATTGGCGGAGCACAAGGTCCTGACCGCGATCGTGATCGTGGTCGTGTTGACGATTCTGAACCTGCGCGGGCTCAAGGAGTCCGGCATCGCCTTCGCCGTCCCCACGTACCTCTTCATGCTCGGGATCCTGTGCATGATGGTCTGGGGCTTCACCCGGCTGGCGTTCGGCGCGCACCTCAAGACGGAGACGGCGGGCTTCCAGGTGCACGGCGGTGCGACCGGGATCGCCGGCTTCGCCCTGGTGTTCCTGCTGCTGCGCGCGTTCGCGTCCGGATGCGCGGCCCTCACCGGGGTCGAAGCGATCAGCAACGGGGTCCCGGCCTTCAAGAAGCCCAAGGGCCGCAACGCCGCGGGCACGCTCCTGATGCTCGGCATCCTGGCGGCGACGATGTTCGGCGGCATCACCGCGCTGGCGTACATCACCGGCGCCAAGTTCGCCGACCCGTCGCAGGGCAGCCATCTCATCGATCCGGCCACCGGCAGGGACGTCTCGCGCGGGCAGGACCCGATCGTGGCCCAGGTGGCGCACACCGTTTTCAGCAACTTCCCACCGCTGTTCGGCTACGTCACCGTGATGACGGCGTTGGTGCTCATCCTGGCGGCCAACACCGCCTACAACGGGTTCCCGGTGCTGGGCTCGGTGCTGGCGCAGAACCGCTATCTGCCCCGTCAGCTGCGGACCCGTGGTGACCGGCTGGCCTTCAGCAACGGCATCATCATCCTCGCCACGATGGCCGGCCTGCTGATCTACGTCTACAACGCCGACGTCACCAAGCTGATCCAGCTCTACATCGTCGGCGTTTTCATCTCCTTCACGGTCAGCCAGGTCGGCATGGTCCGGCACTGGAACCGGCTGTTGAGGACCCGGCCCGAACCCTCGGCGCGCCGGGGAATGCAGCGGTCCCGGGCCATCAACGCGTTCGGCGCGGTGGTCACCGGCGTGGTCTTCGTGGTCGTACTGGTCACCAAGTTCACGCATGGCGCCTACATCGTCTGCATCGCGATGCCGATCCTCTTCCTGCTCATGAAGGGGATCCGGCGCCACTACGACCGGGTCGCCCGCGAGCTCGAGGTGAGCGGCGAGGACGTCCGGCTGCCGGCCCGCAACCACGCGATCGTCCTGGTCTCCAAGATTCACAAGCCGACGCTCCGTGCGCTGGCCTACGCGCGGGCGACGCGCCCGTCCACCCTCGAGGCCATCACGGTCTCCGTGGACGCACAGGATGCCCGGCAGCTGCAGGAGACCTGGGACAGCCTCGAGCTGCCGGTGCCCCTGAAGATCCTCGACTCGCCCTACCGAGAGATCACCCGGCCGGTTCTGGAGTATGTCAAGGGCGTCCGCCGCCGCAGCCCGCGCGACGTCGTGACGGTGTTCATCCCCGAGTACGTCGTCGGCCGCTGGTGGGAGCACCTGCTGCACAACCAGAGTGCCCTGCGGCTGAAGGGCCGGCTCCTGTTCCAGCCCGGCGTCATGGTGACGAGCGTCCCTTGGCAGCTCGCGTCCTCCGACCGGCTCAAGGGCCGTCACGAGCAGGTCGTCCGGCGCCCCTACGTCGGCCACAGCGGCGAGGAGGAGATACCCGCCGGTGGCGGTATCGTTACAGATCATGACTGAAACCGCTCCACGAACCGATGACCTGCTCGAACTCGAGATCGGGCCGGTCGCCCACGGCGGTTGGTGCGTGGCCCGGCACGAGCGCCAGGTGGTGTTCGTCCGGCACGCGCTCCCGGGCGAACGCGTCCGTGCCCGCGTGACCGAGCCGGGCAAGAAGTTCCTGCGCGCCGATGCGGTGGAGATCCTCGAGGCCTCCCCGGACCGGGTCGAGGCACCCTGCCCGTTCGCGGGCCCCGGCCGCTGCGGGGGCTGCGACTGGCAGCACGCCTCCCTGCCCGCGCAGCGCCGGCTGAAGGCCGCCGTGGTGGAGGAGCAACTGCGCCGGCTCGCGGGCATCGAACGGCCGGTCGTGGTCGAAGAGGTCCCCATGCCCCTGGAGTACGGGGAGGGCGGCGAGCCGATCGTCACCCCCCCCGGCCTGGGCTGGCGCACGCGGGTGCAGTTCGCGGTGCGAGGCGACGGCGCCGTCGGACTGCGGCGGCACCGGTCCCACGAGATCGAGCCGGTCGACGAGTGCCTGATCGCCCACCCCGAGGTCGAGCTCATGGGCATCGAGCGCAAGCGCTGGCCGGGCGCGTCCAGCGTCGAGGGCATCGCGTCGGCGGCGACGGGGGACCGGCTCGTCGCCGTGTCCGAACGGCGCGGCCGGGACCGGCGTCCGGTCAAGGTGCCCCGGCTCGACGTGCCCGTACGGCTGGTGCGCGGGCGCCCCGAGCCCGGACGTTCTCTCCCCTTCGTCCGCGAGGAGGCGGCCGGGCGGCTGTGGCAGGTCAGCGGCAGCGGCTTCTGGCAGGTCCACCCTGGCGCGGCCCAGGTGCTCGCCGACACCGTGCTCGCCGCCCTGGAGCCCAAGCCCGGTGACATCGCCGTGGACCTCTACTGCGGGGTCGGCCTGTTCGCCGGCGTGCTCGCGCAGCGAGTCGGGCGCGACGGCCTCGTGGTGGGCGTCGAGTCGGACGCCCAGGCGGTACGGGACGCGCGCTTCAACCTGAAGGATCTCCCGCAGGTCTCCATCGAAGCGGGCAACGTCGAGGATGTGCTCAACCAGCTGGAGTTCGGCCGCCGGGACGAGCCCAGCGCCAAGCGCCGCAAATCCTCCGGGTCCACCGCGAGCCGGGTGAAGCGCGCCGACCTCGTGGTGCTCGACCCGCCGCGGACCGGTGCGGGCCGCGAGGTCGTGCAGAAGGTCGCGGCCCTGGCCGGCCGCAAGATCGCCTATGTCTCCTGCGATCCGGCGACACTCGCCCGCGACCTCGCCTACTTCAGCGAGCGCGGCTGGGCACTCGATCAGCTGCGCGCCTTCGACGCCTTCCCCATGACGCATCACGTCGAGATCGTGGCGACGCTGATCAGGGGCTGAAGCCCGAGC
>JAOPYH010000140.1 GCA_025964715.1 Streptosporangiaceae bacterium
CTCGTGACCTTGCTCGGGGTGCAAGCCGGTCGTCTCTGTGTCCAGGAAGGCCAACTTCTGCGGGGTGCTCACCGGATCACCTCGTGCCATGGGTGGCCTTGACGGTCGGCTTGGGGGTCTCATGCATGAGGGTCCACCCGCTCAGCCCAGCCGTCGTACCACTCGATCTCGGTGGGGTCGGAGACGGCCACGACCTGGCCAGCGAGGGCCTCAACCCACGCTTTGAGCGTGTCGAAGTCCTCGAAGTAGATGCCGTCGTCATCCTCGCTTTCAGGCAGAATGACGAAACCGTCCTTGCCGTTGACTCGGTGGCGCAGGACCAGCGGGGCGACGTGCGCTGAGTAGATGTTGATCACTTCTTGGCTCCTTGCATGAGTAGGGCAGGTCCGACGCCGAGCCAGCGCGGCAACCCAGGCCGCAGGACCTGTCCGGTGAACTCTGCGGCCTTCACGATCACGCGACGAAGTCGGTCGCGTTCCTTGCTGGGGGCGCGGTGGTCGGCTTGGATGTCCGCGAGGATCGGATGGAGCGGGTGGGCTTGGATCTCGATCCGACCACGCCTGCTGGCCTGAAGATGCCGGTTGGTGAGGTGCAACCAGTCCGCCGAGTCGAACCCGGCGGCCATGGCGAGTCCGTCGATGCGGTCGCCGAGCGGCGTCCCGCCTGCGGTCCAGCCGTACCAGACCCGCACGCCGCCGTCCGGCCGGTGGAAGTTGATCCACAGGAACGTCTCGGGTCCGAAGTCGCCGATGATGCCGTCAACGACGGCCTTCTCGACGGGCGTCGGATCGTCGGTGTGGGTCAGGACGCCCGGGGCCGTAATGAGCAGGGCGGGGGCGGCCGTGGTCTCTCGGGTCTCGGTCACGGCGTGTCCTCTCGGGCCTTGGCCTTGCGCTCAATCTCGCGGCGCACGAAGTCGTCCTTGTCGGCCGCGTGGTGGCCGTCCTCGAAGCCCCGCTGGTAGGCCTTGGTGAGGACCTGGCGCATCACGAACACGTGGCCGTGGGGGTCCTCGGTGGCGGCGTCGGCGAGCTTCAACATCCAGCCCTCAAGCTCATCGGGTTGCATGGTCGGTGTCCTCTCGGGTGGCAGCGGCCATCTGCTCGTTGAGCCATTCGCGGTACTCGGGCGACGACAGGCTCACGGCCCGGTCCCACGTCTCAGCCGCCCGCCGGCGGTTCTCCTGCCGCCAGCGCGGCTTGAACGGGCGCTCCATCCGCTCCCCGTCACCCCATGCGTCCCCGCATCCGAGGCAGGTCCAGATCGGGCTGTACCAGAACGCGGCCTCACCGGAGAACCGGCGGTCCTGCTCACAGGTGGGGCAGTGTGTGACCCGGCGGACCGCGATGGTGTCCGGGCGGTTGATTTGGAGGGTGGGCATCGGGAGTCCTCTCGGGGGGTGTTCTCTACGGGGTGACAGGTGGCCAGAGCCTCAGCCGCGCGGGCGGGTCACAGGACACCCCTGTACCGGCCGATGACGTACAGGACCCACCACACGACACCGACCACATACAGGGTCAACACAGCCTGGCGGGCGAACTCCCGCACCCCCTCGGTGACTTCCTCGGTCAGGGTCGGCAGCTCAGGCAGCGGTGGGGGAGTCGGGTCGTAGGTCAGGTACCGCGGACCCGAGGGGATCGGGGCACCCTCAACAGGCAGCAAGCGAGCCTCCTTGGCGTGATAGACGGGTGGGGTGGTCAAGACAGGCCCGCGGCAAGCCGATCAGCCCGCCACTCATCAGGAGTGCGGTCGCCCTGGCATGCGCAGGTGGGGCAGTGGTTAGCCTTGGCGTTCGGAGGGGCCATGAAGGCTCCAGAGATGTATAGCCGAGATACTTATCCTCGGTAGTGTATTGAAGCTATACAGGATCCGCTAGAGTGCCTGCATGATTCGTCTCGGTGACGGATGGCTCTACGCCCGAAAGTCCACCTACCGCGGCCGCCTCAAGTACCGCGGACGCAGCGTTGAAGAGCAGGTCACCGAGAGTCGAGGCTGGTGCAGCGACAACGATGTGCCTGTCGCTGGTGAGTTCATCGATGACGACCGATCAGCCTCGCCGATGGCTGAAGTGCCACGAGAAGCCTTCGAGAACATGGTCACCGCGATAGAGCGCGGCGTGATCAAACGAGGGGACGTCGTCGTTGTATGGGAGGCATCCCGCTTCTACCGTGACCTCGAGGTGTATGTCCTCCTCCGGAAGGTCTGCGCTAAAGCGGGCGTGTACTGGTGCGTCAACGGTGAACTGCTCGACCTCACCAAACGTTCCGACCGGCGGCGGTCCGCTCACGACGCGGTTGATGCCGAGGACCGCGCTCTTGAGATCTCCGAGCAGGTGCGAAGAGCCCTGCGTTCAAACGCACACCAAGGCAAGCCGCACGGCAGGCATCAGTTCGGCTACACCCGCGTCTATGACCACCACACGGGTGATCTCGTTGAGGTCATCAAGAACGAGCAGCAGGCGGAGGTGGTGGAAGAGCTGTTCAAGCGTGTGTATGCCCGGGAATCGCAGTACGCGATCATGGCTGATTTCAATGCGCGTGGGATCTGGTCCCCATCGGGGAAGGTGAGGCACTCCGATATCGGCTCGGGCCTGGCGAAACTCAGGCAGGATGCGGGGTTGTCGTCGCACGAAGTGGCGACGGCGATGCGCTGGAAGGCGCGGCGGGTCGAGCGGATCGAGGATGCGAAATGGGGGATCCGGCTCGATGAGCTCCAAGCGTTGTGTGACCTGTTCAAGGCGCCCGATGCACTTGCGGCCCGGTTGGAGGCGAGGTGGCGGGAACTGCCACAGTGGACCAACTCCGCGCAGGTCGGAAAGATCCTGAGGAACCGGGCGTACATCGGCCGGCGGCACCACAACGGGGGGCGGGACGAAAGCGAGGCCATCTGGCCACCGATCGTGTCGGAGGAGATCTTCAACGCGGTCAACGTCATGCTGAAGGACCCACGAAGGCGATGGGTGAATTCAACCGAGGCTTCCCATCTGCTGAGCCATCTGGCGGATTGTGGGAAGGCGCGCTGTGGTGGTGTTTCGCAGTCTCAGTGGCGCCCGCCGCGTGATCCGGTGTTCGTCGCGTGCCGGAAGGATCGTTCTCCGTCCGGTGTGCGGGATTTCGCTCTCTTGTTGCTGCTTGAGGCGTCCGCGGGCCGTTACGACGAGGTCGCTGCCGCGCGCGTTGAGGATTGTGATCTTGACTCGGGACTCGTCGGGATCACCGGGGACGACTGCGAGCGGGATATCCGCGTAAACGAGTACACGGTGCGGCGTATCCGATGGTGGCTTGAGGTCCGCGGCGAGGGGCCCGGCCCGCTGTTCTGCCCGGTCGACGACGACCGTGTGGAGGTTGGGCCGTTGACTGCCATGGACGTCCGTGTGATCGCGAACACCCGGCGGGTGCAGGCACGTTTGCAGCCTTTGGCTGCTGAGGAGTTCCCGCTGGTGTTCACAGCCGAGGACGCGGGTTTCCTCACGTACCAGTGTTCTGTGCACCGGTGCTTTTCGGTTCGGGCTGAGGTGGTTGAGCGGTATGTGGTCGCTCAGTTGGTGACCCGGTTCGCCCGGCATGACGCGCCCGCGCTGTTCGCCGTGCGTGACGATGGTGACGATAAGTCGCCTGTGCTACGGGCGCGGATTGATAAGTGGCAGGCGGATCTTGCGGAGGCTGAGCATCTGGTCGCGGCGGGGGAGATGAGCGTGACCCGTCTAGCGAATCTGGAGGAGCTCATCTCCCCGAAGATCAAGACTGCTGAGCGCCAGTTGCATCGGGCGGTGAGGAACCCTCTGGTGGAGAGGCTCATCTCGCCGGATGCTGAGGCGGTGTACGCGGAGTGGTTGCGGTTGACGCTTTGGCAGCAGCGTTCCGTGATCAGTTCAGAGTTGCGGATTGTGGTGTCTCCGGTCGGGAGTGGCCGGCGGGACGTGCCGGTGGAGGAGTACGTGGAGCTGTCGTGGCGTAGGCCGGGGGTGTAGGTGGCGTGTCCGTAAATCGTTGTCTTACGGGTGCCTGTTTGGCGTGAATTGGCACCGTCTATACCGTCAAGCCGGGAAAATTACCGCATAGTAGGTAACGGTTGGATCTCGGATCGCCTGAGGGGACAACCGACACAGTCATTAAGGCATCCTCTTACTACCTGGGGACACGGCCGCGCGCTTCGACGACGAAGAGGGTGGCTTATGCACGCGGAAGATCGAGTCACTAGGGCACTCGATAGGCTCGACTCGAAGCTCGACCGGATCGCGGCGGGCGCACAAGACCACCGATCACAGATCGCCGCTGACCTGGCCTCACTGTGCAAGGAGGTCCGCGACGGTATGGAGGCCCTGAACGAGCGGGTCGCCACGCTGGAGCTCGCCGCCCGATCCGCCGAGGCCATCCAAGCCGCATACCAGCCGGAGCATGCCCCTTCCGAGCCCGCGCCGCCGCAGCTCGTCAACGCACTCCGAGGACCCAACCGCGGCGCACCTATCGCAGTCCCTCTCGACATCCCCGGCATGGGCACCCTCGTAGGGCACATCGATCCGGCTGTGGACGTCGACCCGGACAAGACATGGAGAGGCGTCGTCACAGCCTTCCGCCGGCCTGTGGCCTGACGGGGACGCGGATATGGGGAAGCTCGGGCATCTGCCTGCAGTTCACCGTCTCCCACTCCCCCGAGGGCTGTCGTCGCTGCATAGGGAGGACGAGGACGGCGTCCTGCACATCTGGGTGCCCGACGACCTCACAGCGCAGGAGAGAGCCGATGAGGTGCAGCGCGTCATGCTGCTTGTGTCCCGAGGGCACCGCCGCGGTCTCGTGGCGATACCGGCGCTGCTGGCTACGTCCGCGGTACGGACTGCGCGGGCCCATCCGACCCAGGCGATAGGCGCGATCGCCGGGTCCACTGCGATAGCGGTGGTGGCGACGGTGGTGGCCCCGGCTATTTTCCACTGGCGGAGCCACGACCCTCCCCCGCCCCGGCAGGGTCGCCCGCCGGCCACAGCGTCACCGCGGACGAGCAGCGACAGGGTTCCTGTCGAGGTCACCCCTGTCCATGGGCCGCATCCTCGCGGGAAAAGCGGCGCCACGGCCGGGCCAAGTGTGGTGCCGGTAAGTGGGCATTCTGCGAGTCCGGCAGGCCCCGCGAAGACTCCGGTTGTGGTCGGGACGCCTCGAGTGGGGACGCCTCAGGTGGGGACGCCGAAGGTGGGGCGTGTGCCGTTGCCGACGGACGTGCCGAAGCTCCCGCCGGTAGCGGTGGTGCCGGTCCGGTTTACGCTTCCCGCCGCCGCTCTTCGGGTAGGTGTTGCGGCCGGCCCTGTAGGTCTCGACGCAGAGGTGTCGTCCCGCCCCGGAGATGCTGGATTGCTCCCCACCGTCGCTGCCACGGTTCGGGTAGGTCCCAGATGACCCGCTCGCCCGTGCCGAGGGGTCCGTCGCTGAACCCTGAAGGTGTGCCGGGCGGGGTCTCCGGCTCGGGTTCGTCGGTGATGTGGACCGTCAGGCCGTCGCGAGCCTGGGGCTCCTCGATGAGCTGGACGGAGGAGCCGCCGACGCGGTCGGGGAACTCCGTCATGGTCGGGTCTTGGAGTGCCTTGTCGATAGAGCCGTGCGCTATCCGGTAGGCAGCCTCCGCTGAGGCGAGGGTCGGCGGGGTGAAGGTCGTCCGCTTGGCGTTCTCGAGCTCGAGCAGGAGCGACTCTTTGAGGCCGACCTCTTCGGCGAAGATTTTGCGTACGCGGTAGCGGGGGTCGAGTTGCCCTCGGCGGCGGCTGAGGAGTTTTCCGACACGTTGCCACGCCTCCTGCGGGTAGGAGTCCACGGCTGTCCCTCTCCTGTTGTCAATTCCCCACGCATGATGCGGGTCGGTTGGGTTGGTGTCAACACACTCTGCCATAGCTGGTCTTGGCTGGTCAGAGCGGGTATCAGTTGCGCGTTCAACCATCTGGTGTCAGCGGGTCTGTACTCATGGTGACCGAGTTCGTAATGTCACAACTTAGTTCTACTGGATAGTAACCGAGTAGAACCCTGTTTGACTCAGTTGAACACAGCTAGACTCAGTTACGTGGACGACATCGTGATCCCCCAGAACGGGATAGCCCTCCGGGAGTTCCGGGTGAGGGACGGCTGGACGCAGGAACGCCTCGCCGAGATGGCTGATATCTCCAAGCAGGCGCTCTCGATGTACGAGAACGAGCACGAGCCTGCGAGTGAGCTCACGCTCCACGCACTCGCTGGCGCGCTCCGCCTCCCGATAGGGGCGATCACCCACCGGACCCCGCTCCGCCGCACACGCGCCAAGAAAGACCGATTGGCCGACACAGCGGAGCAGGTGGCCGCGTGAACGCGCTCCCCGGCACGTTCGCTGAACTCCTCGCCGACTTCACCCCCGGCCAGGTCGCCCGCATGGAGCGGTTCGCCGACCAGGCCACCGAGCGTTCCCCGGAGCATCAGCGTCGTTTGGAGCGCGTGTTCGCCGGCGCTGGGGAGCGTCTCGCTTCTGCCCAGTCGCACCGCACCGCTGCGTAAGTGAGGCGCCCGCTGTCCAACCAGCGAGCGCCTCGGCAGACCGACACCTACACATCACACGGAAGGACATCGGTCCTAATGGATCAGATTACCCCGGAGATCGGCGACCTGTTGAAGGCCGCGTTCCGCGACGCCCTCCGCAACCCGCGCGTATTCGACCAGCTCATCTCCGCTCGCGTCGTGGCCTTGGCCGCGACCGAGCCAGAGGCCTACATCGAGGACGTCGCCGACGCCGACAACCGCGCCCGCGAACTCCTCGGCCTGACCGTCTACGAGGCCGGCCGCCTGTTCGACCCGCTCAACACCCTCGACGACCTCCGCCGGCTCGTCGGCGAGATGAACGAGGCGGTGACCCGATGACCGCCGCCAAGGAGATGCGCACGGGCTACGAGGCGATGGACTGGCTGGTTCGGGTCAATGCCCCGGCATGGCTGGACGCTTCGGGATTGGCCGCCGAGGCAAGCAGCCTGCGTGCGCTGCCACCACTGGTGAGCATCGACGCGATCCAGGAGTCCGCTGACCGGCTGCGGGAGATGCAGACGGTGGCCTATCGACGGTCCGGCGTACCGGGGTGGTCGGAGGTCGATGGTCTTCGCGCGTACGGAGCGATGGCCGCAAAGAACGCTGCGTTTGGGATCGTCGGATACGCGCATGGGCGCGGCGATAGCCAGCTGGTCAACAGCGTGGCGGGTTACGCGTGGACGGTAGCCAGCTACGCGGCGCACGCCGTTGCCGATGAGCAGCGCACTGCTGTGACAGCGGACCTGTCCACCAGTGTTCCCGCCGGGGTGGTCGCGTGACCGCCGTCCTGCGCTACGCCGTCGACATCATCCTCGGCCGCGTCCCCGTCCCCGTCGCCTGCGACGCCTGCACCACCACCCGCACACACATCACCCAGAACGAAGCCGCCCTGCTCGCCGTCCACCGCCGCCTCCTCTGCCCGTGCGGCGGACAACTCCAGGTGGCCGTACTCGACGGAGGCACCCGATGAGCGCCGCGAAGGCGGGAGGTGGCGGCGTGACGTACCCGATCATCTACGACCAGGTCACGTGCGTCGGCTGTGGGCAGTGGGCGCCGGACATCATGCTCACCCGGGACCCCCGCGTCGTCGACGGCCCGCTCGTCGACTTGTGCGGGACGTGTCACCGCGTCTCGCAGTCCGCAGCGGACCGCGTCCAGTCCCGCCGGACGGCTCTCCGTAACCTCGCGGGCCGGTGGGTCGGCAGCGACGACGACTACGCCGCCGCGAGCCGGCTCCTGCGGGACACGGGTCTGCCCCTCGACACCCGCTGGGCACGGTTCAAGACGCTCGTCGCCGCGGCCTCTACCGGCGAGCGACGCAGCGTGGACGAGGCTGCCGACGCCCTCACCGGTGACGCGACGGGGGTGGCCGCGTGAAAGCCGCAGCGATGCTCACCCGGATGCTCGCGGACCGTACCGCGGAGCTCCTCGCCACCCCCGATGCCCGCGCCCGCTTCGCGGCCTACCTCGCGCGGCTGGACACCAACCAACTCGCGACCGGCGGTTTCGTCGACGCGTCGCTCGCTCGGCTCGCCGGCCACCTGACCGTGGAGGACCGCAACGCCTGTTTCGAGGCGGTCAAGGACGCGCTGGCGTGGCAGCAGACGGTGAATGACGCCGGCGACGAAACCGCCCAGGTGGAGGCGTGTGCCCGCGTGGACGCCGCATTGGCAGCCCTGAACGAGCCCGACACCTCCTCGCCCGGCTGCCTTCCCCCAGCCGCCGAGGCCACGACAGGAGGAACCAACGCATGACCGCGCTCGCTATCCGCGACGACCAGACGACGTTCGACGACTTCCAGATCGCCGTGCTCCGCCAGTCCGGCGTGGACGAAGACGTCTCGAACGCAGAACTCGCCGCGTTCCTGCACACCTGCCAGCGCCGGCAGCTGGACCCGTTCGCTCAGCAGATCTACCTGATCGGCCGGTACGACAAGCAGAAGGGCCGCAAGGTCTACAAGGCGCAGACCAGCATCGACGGGTTCCGGTTGATCGCCCGCCGCGCCGCTGACCGGTCCGCGATCGACTACGAGTACGAGGACACGGTCTGGTTCGACGCTGACGGCGGACGGCATGAGGTGTGGCTGTCGGACAAGCCGCCAGCCGCAGTGAAGGTCGTCGTGGTCCGCAACGGCCGCCGGTTCGACGCGACCGCACGATTCGCCGCCTACGTACAGACGGACCGCAACGGGAACCCGTCCGGGCAGTGGCGGACCATGTTCGACACGATGATCGCCAAGTGCGCTGAGGCTCTGGCCTTGCGCAAGGCGTTCCCCGAGGACCTCGGCGGCCTCTACACCGCCGAGGAGATGGGGCAGGCCGACAACCCAAACGGCCAAACCATCCAGGCGCAGGCTGAACGCACGGACAACGGGTCCCGGAAGGCGCTCAAGCGGGTCGAGTACGAGGCCTGGTTCAAGGACATCAGCAAGCGGATCTCCGAGGTCACCTCGCGTGAAGAGGGTCAAAAGATCTGGCGCGAGATCAATAGCAAGCGCGACAAGGGCGAATGCGTCGCTGACGACGTCAAGGATCTGCGGTCCCTGATCGCCGTCCGGATCGAGAACGTCGAAGCGCGGGCCGCCGAAAAGGCCGCCCAGCAGCAGACCGACGACGCAATCGAAGGACGTGTCGTAGAGGACCCGCCCGCTCCGGAGCCGGCAGACCACCACGAGGCTGAGGAGAACGTCGCGTGAACCTGTCCGAAGCGACCTTTCGCGCCGCGGTCGCCAAGCTCCTGATGGAGGAGCTGACGGCCGCGGACAAGGAGACCCGCGCCTACGGGTTGCGGCTGTTCCTGGACGCACACCAGAAGATCGGGTTGAAGTCGGCTGAGGTGCGGCTCCCCGACGGCGGGCATGTCGCGAACGCGACCCTGCCGCAGGGCAAGCCCAAGCCGGAGATTGACGATGCAGCGTTCCTGGCACTGGTTGAGGCAGAACGCCCCGACGAGATCGTCAAGTCGGTTAACCCTGCCTACAAGAGGTCAGTCGAACGGTATCTGAAGGTCGTCGACGGCAAGGTTGTGGACACCCGCACGGGCGAGGTCGTGTCGTGGGCGAAGGTCCGCGAGCCGGGCCCGCCGAAGTCCTTCACGATCACGTTCACCCCTGAAGGTCGTGACGCGGTCAAGGAGGCGTGGCAGGACGACCCCGCCAAGGTGCTGGAGTACCTCGCCCCGCCCGTGCTGCCCGCCCCGGTCGTGGAGGAGCCGGCCGAGGCTCCGGCCGCAGCGGATGA
>JAOPYH010000164.1 GCA_025964715.1 Streptosporangiaceae bacterium
CTTCACCTGCCAGCCACTGCGCCATCGACTCGATGGACGACGTGTACGTCGAGTAGGTCCTGGTCTCCCTGCGCCGGCCGCCCTCGCCATCAGGAACCCGGATGCTGGCCTGAACCTCCCTCTTGCCGATGTCCAACCCCGCGCAGCGCTCTACCACCATCTCCATCGTCCCCACCTCCTCCACGACAACCAACCCACGGGCTGCCCGGCAGGGCCATCCGAGTCAACAAAGTTGACCTTCGTGCTCGAAGCAACAATTCGCGGTGCTGAGAAGGCCCCCGCTCAGTTTCGGTATCGGGCTTGTCGCACCAGACGTACCCGAGCTTGGCCGAGCAGTGCCCATTTTCATGCGTCGTGGCGGCCGCAGGCCATGGGGTTTCGGTAGAGGTACGCGACGGCCAGCGTCCGCCACGGCCGGAAGCACTCGCCGAGGGCGCCCACTTCCGCGACCGTGGCAAGGGTCGCTGCCTCTACACCCGTGACGGCCTCAGCGATGACCAGGGCCTCTGCAAGCGTGAGATATCTCACTCAGCGAGTCGGTCGAGGATCTCCCTATCCCGCTCGACCAGCGCCCGCAGTCGTTCCATGAACGCGGTGTCATTGCGTACCCGGTCGAGTTCAGCTTTCAGCGCATCGAGGACCAACTCATTGACGCTCACGCCACGTGCCCGTGCGACGACCTCGGCCGTCTCGGCGAGATCCTCGGGCATCCGCACCGTAGTGCTCCTCCGCGTCATGGCGTCATGATATCACATGACAGGTCGCTGGCGGGATCGAGCTGGTTATGGAGGGCATCGACGAAATCACTCACAAACCGATTCGGCGGATGAGCAACGGGTCGCTGGGTAGATTGCTGCGACGGAGCGCGGACAGCTTTGACATTGCCGGCCACCAGCGCTTCGATTACTTGGTCCCGATGCGGAGGGTTGCACTACCAGAGGGGGGTGCAGCCCCACCCCCCTTGGCCAATCTCTTCTCTCTCGGGTGACTGCGATGGAGGCCGGCGGTGCGGATCAGCACTGTGGATACTGCCCCTCTTAACTTGTGGAGCCTCCATGATGGATGTGGCGTTTGCCCTGGTCAACGAGTTGCATGAGCACCCTACAACTCATTATCGCATATCTATGCACTCGCAGCTCAGGCGTTTCTGACCGGACTGGTCGACGAGTGCCACCTCTTCCTCAATCCGCTCATCGTGGGAGACGGGAAGCCGGCTCTGCCGAGAAAAGTCCGGTCACGGCTCGAGTTGCTTGACGAACGCCGATTCGGCAATGGCGTGGTCCACCTCCGCTACCGCGTCACGACGTGAAGACCACCCTCGTCCCGGCGTTACGGGACGGTGGGCAGGGGCCGCCGAGCCGGCCGGCCTGGACGAGCGGGCTTACGTCTGGATGGTTCAGCGCGAACGGCCGCACGGCATTTGGTCGTGGCGCTGGCAGGATTTGACCCGCGACCTTCGGGTTATGAGCGGATCGGTCACCCACCCGCTTGTCGTGGGACCTGGTACATGGCAGGTCCGCTCAGCACGAGTTGTCCCAGGTCACGCCCCTGTCCGCTCCTTGGTCGTGCCGTCCCGCGGGCACCCGAGGGATGTGGGCGTCGTTGGGTCCGATGACAAATCTGATGACAAGAGCCCCGCCCCCCCGTGACGCTCCGCCGGCGGCCGGCGTTGCGCCTCCTGTGCGCCAACGATCGCGATCAGCGCCGTCCCAGCCGTCGTCCTGCGTGAGCTCGAAGCCTTGCGCGGTTCGCCGCGACCGCTGGTTTCATGGCAGCAGCTCGACGTAGCCGTCCGTGCCGTGGACGCGGATCCGTTGTCCGTCCCGGATCAGCCGCGTCGCGTCCTGCACCCCGACGACCGCGGGCAGGCCATACTCCCGGGCGATCACTGCCCCGTGGGTCATTAGGCCGCCGACCTCGGTCACCAGACCGGTGATCGTGAGGAACACGGGGGTCCAGCTCGGATCCGTGTAGGCGGTGACCAGGACGTCGCCCGGTCCCAGCTCTGCCTGCGCCATGCCCGAAACGACGCGTGCCGTTCCCTCGGCCGTCCCGGCGGAGACCGGGAGGCCGACGAGCACGCCCGCAGGCACGTCGTCGCGCCGATACTCGCCGGTAACGACCTCGCCATCCGAGGTGAGCACCCGGGGCGGCCTGAGCGCTTGATACGACGCGAAGGCGTCCTTGCGGCGGCGGATGAGCTCGTCGTTCACCGCGTTGGTGCGCACCACCTCATGGAGCTCGTGGAACGCGAGGAAGAAGATGTCCTCCTCGTCTCGGAGCACTCCGGCCTGCACGAGCCGCTCGGCCTCCTCCAGCAAGGCCTGCTTGTACACGACGTAGCGGCACACCATGCCGTACTTCGGGTACTCGCGGTACCCGGCGAACGTGCGGACGCGGTCGATCATCCGCTTGGTCTCGTCGGCCTTCTGATCACCTTCGGGCAGCGCGCGCAGGCGCGCCAACAGCTCCCGCTCCTTCCGTGCCGCCTCCTGTCGCCCTTGCTCGAAACGCCGCTGGCCAGCCCCCGGCTCGACGTTCTCGACGTTGCCAAGGATTGCGGGGACGAGAGCGCTGGGTCGCTCGCTCCAGCGCGGGCGGGTGATGTCGATCTCGCCGACGCACCGCATGCCGTACCTATCGAGGAAGCCGCGGATCGCTTGCTCTGATTCGAGCCCGCCCTCGACCTTCGCCAGCCGGTCGAGGAAGTCGTCGTCCTCGACGTCGCGCAGGAACGCCACCACCTCGGGCCGGGGGCGGATCACGTCGGCGACGTCGAGGAGTTCCAAGCCCATCTCCGCCGTGACGTTGTGGGGAACCGACCGCATCAGGATGTCGGCCGCGTTCTTCTCGCCGAGCCACGCATGGAGCTGGTCGTTGAGCCACCACGCGGCCTCCATCCCGGCCAGGATCACTTGATGGCTCTGGGGATCGAACAGGAGGCGCTGCAACTCCTGAAGGTCGGCCAGGATGAACTCGAACAGCGACGAGCCGGTTTTTGTCCGGATGTCTCGTCGCAGGGCGGTCACCGACGCCTGGGTGCGTTCGATCAGCTCCTCGACGATCGCCGGATCGGTCTCGATCGCGGCCGGTGGACGGCCTGCCGCCGGGCCGCCGGGACCGGTGTCCGGGCGCGGACGGACGAAGTCACCGCGATCGAGGATCGTCTGCAGCGCGTCCCCGATGAGCGGATCACCTCGCCCCATGACCTCCAACAGGCCGGCGCGGGTCGCCGGTGAGGCCAACTCGCCGGTGACGTCGACGAACAGCCGCCCGCCGGCCGCGTGCATGGGCCGGCGCGTCGTGAGCTGCCACACCGAGAGTCCGAGCGGCTTCATGGCGTCCGTCATCATCTGCCCATGACCGACGGAGACGTAGACGTGGTTCTCGCCGTCGTCGGCCGCCGGGATGGGGAACAGCGTGGTGATCGGCCGGCTCTGCACGATCTGAAAGTCGTCGTCGACGAGGCACCACTCGATGTCTTGGGGACAGCCGGCATCGGCTTCGATCCGCCGGCCGATGTCCACGAGCCTCACGACCTGGGCGCCGGTCAGCACCGGCTGGTCCTGCCGCTCGCGGTCGATGGCCTGCTCCCGCATGCCGCCGTCCGGCGAGGCGAGGATGGCGACCTTCTTGGTGGCGATCGACGTGGCCACCACCTCGCGGTCGCGCACCTTGTAGGCGTCGGCGTTCACCAGACCGGAGACCAGCGCCTCGCCGAGGCCGACGCTGGCCTCCACGGAGGCGATCTTCCGGTTCGACGTGACAGGGTCGGCCGTGAACAGGACGCCGGCCGCTTCCGCGGTGACCAGGTGCTGCACGACCACCGCCATGTCCACCTTGCGGTGATCGATGCCGTTCCGCACGCGGTAGCTGACGCCCCGCTCGGTGAACAGCGAGGCCCAGCACCGCCTGACCTGCTGGAGCACCGATACGGGACCCAGCGCGTTCAGGTACGTGTCGTGCTGCCCGGCGAACGAGGCCGTCGGCAGGTCCTCCGCCGTGGCGCTCGATCGGACCGCGTAGCCAGCGTGCTCGCCGAGGCGGGCGAGCGCGCCACTGATCGCCGCCGCCACCTCGTCGGCGATCGATAACCCTTCGATCGTTCGGCGGATCTCCGCGCTGAGCGTGCGGATCGCGTCGCGGTCGTCCGGACCCACACGCGACAACCGGTCCAGCAGACCATCGATCGCCGGCGCGTCGGCCATGACCCGGCGAAACGCCTCCGTCGTCACGCAGAAGCCGTCGGGTACGCGTATGCCGTCGATCCGAAAAAGTTCACCGAGCTGCGCGCCCTTGCCCCCGACGAGCGTGACCTGCGTCCGGTCAACCTCTCGGAACCCCACCACGAAGCTGCTCACGCGCTCACCCTCTGTCCCGCCATCGGCAACGAGCCGTCTCGTCGCCTGACTCACAGCGGAGATTGTCGACACGATTGAGGTCCTTGCGGCAAGCCCCCCACCCCACGATACTTCTGGACTGGCGGGAGGACGCGAGACGCGTCTGCGACGCCGCCGGGCTGCGGCACGTCGGGCAACGCTGGCCACATCGCCTACGAGCGGTTGACCGACAAGTAGGTCGACCACGGTCATATCGCCGAGAGGCCAGACCCCGGTAGCTCTCGATGGTCGGCGTTCGGCGTGATCGGCTTGTACCGAACGCACTGCCAGAACCGCGGCAGCTAACGCGGCTCGACATCGCCGGCATGCCTCTTGTGCGCGGCCTGGGCGATGATGCCGAGCGCCTCGACAATATCAGCGCAGATCCAACCGGCGTCGGGTGCGCGTCCCACTTGTTACCGCTTCTAGTCGTCGGCGGCATGGCGGAGTCTGCCAACCCTCCC
>JAOPYH010000167.1 GCA_025964715.1 Streptosporangiaceae bacterium
CGCGGATGATCAGCACCGGCGACCCGTCCTCCTGGAGCAGCCCGGTCCGGATGGACACCAGATCCATCGTCACCGGGGTGGACTCGTCAATGCCGGTCGTGTCTGCGGGTTCCACCGCGTGCCTCCACTGTGGGTAGGGACTGGGTACTGATCTGCGCGATGGCGCGCTCGAGGCGTGCCCGGCAGTGCAGGTCGAAGCGCTGCTCGGCGGCGAGCTGCCAGGCCGTGCATGGACGCAGGCGGCCACATCGGCACCGCCAGGGCCGCACGAAGCTGCGGCGGTGCTCGCGGAGTGTCCGTTCGATGTCGGAGCGCTGGTCCATAGCCAGGCCTTCCCGGTGCGCCGGGGTGGGTAGTGAGGGGTCCGAGGCGGAGCACTTCCACTCCACCCCGGACCGGATGACCACCCGCAGTGCCAACCGGAGCGGTCATCGCCTAGGCTACGGTTGGTACCGGTTGGAGGTCAAACCCTCGACCGGTACCGGTTGCGACAGGAGGTGGCACAGTGATCGAATTACCCCGCCAACCGGGGAGTGTCACCATGCCTAAACAGCGCTACGAAGAGGTCGCCGATGACCTCCGCAGAAAGATCGAGACCGGGGAGTATTCACCCGGATCCAGCCTGCCTAGCAGGCGAGACCTGATGATCGAATACCAGTGCTCGGACACCGTCATCGGCAAGGCGATGATGATCCTGCGTGGACTCGGCCTGACCGAGACGCAACCAGGTGTCGCGGTATTCGTGAAAAGGGACCGCCCATCGTTGCCCGAATGAGCAATGATCCACTGACCCCCCGGTGACGACCGGGGACAAGGGGGCCGCCGCCGGGGCTCTGAGGTGTTCTACCCACCTCATCCCCGGCGGCGGTCCCTTTTAGCGTGCCATAGACAATGATCGTCTATATCGGACGGTCGGTCAGTGGATTGACCGGAGTGGGCGAGGCGAGGGCGAGGGCGAGGCGGCGCCGTCGGTGAAGCCGTCCGCATAGCCCTCCATATAGGCACGTTCGACCCTGTGAATCACGTGGGACTCCGCGGAGCGGACCAGGTAGCCGCAGCCGGCCAGGGCAGCGGCGAGGCACAGCACGTCGTAGACGGCACGCGGCACGGAGGACCCGGGGTTGGCGGCGTCGACTATCCATATGGCGACGGCGACGGTGGCGGTGACGATGGCGACGAGTAGGTAGAGGTGCTCGGCGGCCACACGCGGCGCGTCGGATTCGGGGGTGGGGTGGGACATCGGGAGGAAGCCTCCTGTCAGATGGTGATCGCTCACGATCGACGGTCTACCTCCGCCCACGGTGACGAACGAAGTGCCCACGGTAACGAGATCAAATAGGGATTCGGTATCGACGATCGGTGATCTATTGCCACCTATCGGGCGACCCTTAAAGAGACGTTAAAACGCGCGGTGACTCATGGGTGACTCATGACCTTGAGCGAAGATTGAGAAAGGCCCTGGCCAGATGTGCTCTGACCAGGGCCTTTATGCGTGGGCGATACTGGGATCGAACCAGTGACCTCTTCGGTGTGAACGAAGCCAGGCCATAATCGCTGACCTGCGGCGATGCGCCGATCACGCCGCTGACCTGCGGAAACGATGGGGTCGGCATGGACCCGTTTGGACATGGCATGTCAAGATCATGACTCATGGGTGACTCATGACCTTGACGCCCTGCCGCGCTCGACCGCATCCCGCGCCCGGTCGTGCCGCCCGTCCCCTGCATGGAGATACCGCTGGACGCTGGTGAGATTCTCGTGCCCCATCAGCGCCATGATCTCGTGGCCGGGCATGCCCTGTTCGCCCAGTCGCGTCCCGTAGGTATGGCGTAGGTCGTGCGGCGTCGGCTGCGGATCGTCGAGCATCGCACCCAGGATGGCCGGCCGCGGCTGGTGGCCCTTCGCGCCGGCGTAGGCGGGCTTGCCCTCGAGCGCGACCCGCCACACCCGCGAGTACCAGCGGGAGTAGTCCAGCGGCCCGCCGCCGGGCGAGGTGACGACCAGGCCGCCGGGCGCCACGGTCAGCACGTGCGCGCGTAGTCGCGGCCACAGGTCCCGGTCGACGGGCACGGATCGCTTCCCGGCGGGGGTCTTCGGGTAGGGCCGGATAGTGCCGTCGCGCTCGAGCACCGGGCCGATGTGGAGCAGTGCCCGGCGGGTGTCGACGTGGTCCCGGTCCAATCCGCCGGCCTCTTCCCAGCGCAGGCCGCAGTACAGCAGCAGCTCGCACATCAGCCGACCGTCCGGTCGGTCACCGAACAGCCGGTCGTACGCGGCGAGGAGCAGCTCGTCCTCGCTGGGGTCGAGGACCCGGTCGAGGTGGGCGTCCCGCTTGGGTGGCTTCACTCCGCGGGCCGGGTTGTCGCGGATCAGCCGGGCGTCCACGGCGAGGTCGAGCACCGACCGGAGCACCCCGACGGCACCCTCGATCGTCGCGGCGCCGACGCCGGCCTTCTCCATCGCGACGATCCAGCCGGTCACGTCCGGGCGCAGGATCGCACCGACCGGCACCTTGTTCCACCGCGGTTGGACGTGGCAGCGCCAGTGCGACTCGTCGCGTAGTCGGCTGGCCCGCTCGAGCCGCCGGCTCCCGGCCCACTGCTCCCAGCACTCGCCGACGGTCTTCTTGCTGGCGCGCGGGTCGATCCAGTCGCCGCGGCGCATGTCGGCCTCAAGGTCGTCCGCCCAGTGCTGGACGACGCCCTTCAGCTCGTCGGTCTTCGTGACCCGGTCTGGCTTGCTGCCGGGGGGTAGGCGCACGGTGGCAGCCCATAGCCGCGGCTTCTTCGGGTCATCGGGCGCCGGGAGTCTGCGCACCCAGGCCATGTCAGGCCTCGCGCGCCTGGTCGATCCACCACTGGACATCCTCGGCCTCGCGCTCGCGCTGCGCCGTGCGCAGGGCGTCCAGACGTTTGAGCATCCGCTCGCGCATCTCGTCGGACACGTTGGCGTCGAGGATCTTCTTCAGTGCCGGGTCTTCTTCGCCGGGCGCGGGCGCCGGGGTCGTCGCGCCGACCTCACCCACGCTGTAGTAGCCGACCCGGACTAGTAGGTCCATGGGGGGACGGTTCAGTCGGCGGGCGACTTCCCGCACGCTCTCCTCGCTGACGTCGACCTCACTGGCGAGCCAGCGCGAGACGGTGCGCGGGTCGACGCCGACCATCCGCGCGAAGGTCGCCTTCTTGCCGCGTGTCTCGGTCTCGACCAGGGCGTTGACGAGCTGCGCCCACGCGTCACGGTTGATCTTCCGTTCCCCCACACCACGAGGATATAGGGCATGCGTGCCCGAACCTAGGGGACCGGCTTTTCGTATGGCCAGGTTGAGTGCCGACGACAGCTCCGGCGTCGGCCCGTTCGTCAACTTCTTGTGTTGGCGCTTCCGCAGCACTCGCTGTGACATGTATGCACTGTATGTGGGCACGCATGCCCGAGTCTAGTCATCCGAACGGATAGCTTGCGAGACATGCACGCCTAGCTCTAAAGTCGGGCATGTGAGTCCAGACATGAGCGCCGATGCCCAGGGCATGCGAGCCGGGGTCCTTCTCCAGGACGAACGGTTCGACCTGATCACCCGACTTCTCGGCTGCAAGACCGAGCTGGCCCGGGCGCACCTGCTCGACGTCGACCCGAAGACGGTCTACCGCGCACGCCGCGGCGTCATCGGCGAGGAGTTCATCGCCAAGACGCTGTCGGTCATGAAGGAGCACGAGGGCCGGCTCGCCGAGATCGGCCTGACGCCCACCTTCGAGGCCGTCTTCAAGCTCGGCGAGAAGCAGAAGGCGGCCTGACATGGCCGAGGACTACCTGACCGTGCTCGAGGTCGCCGCGTTGCTGCGCGTCGACAAGAAGACCGTCTACCGGCTCATCTGGGCCGGCGACCTGCCGCGCATCAACATCGGCCGCGGTCAGACCAAGCCGCGCATCCGCGTCCGCCGGTCCGCGATCGAGCGGTTCATGTCCTCCCGAGAGAAGGCGGCCTGATGACCCCCCGTCCTCCCGCTGGCCCCTCAACCCCACGCCAGCCATCGAACCCCAAACCCGCGCCGTCGCCGACGCCGAGGCCCTCGAATCCGAAGCCCGTGCGAGGCCAGTCCGTCCCGATGGGAGCCCACCGATGAGCGCGCTCGAGGTGAAGCGACAGATCGCGACCGCTGAGGTCAAGGCGGGCATGGTCTTCACGGCCCCCGGCGTCAATCTGCCGGTGGATATCTCGCGAGTTCAGCGCGACGCCGAGTACACGTACCTGACGTACTACATCGAGATCGGCCCGCGGCGCGTACGCAAGATGGCCAAGCGCAAGACGGCCGGCCGCACGACGATCATCGAGCGTGCGGCATGACCGCGCTCGAGGTGTTCGCCTTCCCGGCGACGGGCCAGGAGATCCGCACCGTGGTCCGTGACGGCGAGCCCTGGTTCGTTGGCCGCGACGCCTGCGACCTACTCGCTCTGGCAGACCTCCAGTCGTCGCTGCGTCTGCTCGACGACGACGAGAAGGGGCGGCACAGTGTGCCCACCCCTGGCGGCGACCAGCAGATGACGGTCATCAGCGAGTCGGGCCTCTACTCGCTGATCCTGCGGAGCCGGCGCCCGGAGGCGAAGGCGTTCAAGCGGTGGATCACCCACGACGTCCTGCCGGCGCTGCGCCAGACCGGCCGCTACGAGGTCGACCGGCTCGGTGACCCGCTCGACGAGATCGAGCTGGCCAACAGCCGGACGTCCCGGGCGGTGCAGATCGCCCGGCAGGAGCGCGCGGCCCGGATCGTCGCCGAGACGCGGGCGCTCGAGCTGGAGCCGTCGGCGCAGGCATGGGACGTGCTGGCCTCCGCCCACGGCGACTACTCGGTGCGCGAGGCGGCGTTCATCTTGAACCGCGACCCGGCGATCGACACCGGTCAGAAGCGGCTCTTCCAGCTCCTGCGGGACTGGAAGCTCATCGACTCCCGCGACAAGCCGTACGCGGCGCACGCCCGGCACGTCTGCCTCCGCGCCCGCTCGTACCAGAGCCCCCGCACCGGTGAGGAGCGGGCGACCGAGCAGGTGCGGATCACGGTCGACGGCTTGCGCTACCTGCACGGCCGCCTCGGCGGCACCTCTCCCTTCACCCACCTCGCTCTTGCGGAGGACGTGGCATGAACACCTACCGCCCAGACGCCAACTGGTGGCGGCGTTCGTCCTTCTGCGGAGCTTCCGCGGGCTGTGTGGACGTACGCCGTGACGGCGACAAGATCCAGGTCCGCGACAGCAAGGTGGCACCTGAGGACGCGCTGGTCCTGTCGTGGTCGGTCGACGAGTGGCGGGAGCTGCTCGACGCGATCCGTCGGGGCACCGATCATGACGACCTCACCGAAGACTTCGCCGGCGTGTGGATCGGGAGCGGCCACTACCTGTTCTTCGGCCCCGACGAGTGGACCGCGTTCGTCAAGGGCGTCAAGGTGGGCGAGTTCGAGCCCGAGAGGCTTTCTGGTCCCACGTCGTCTGAGGGGTACGACGCGGGGCAACCGGTTGGAGTTGGTGGCGGCTCCAACCAAATCGCAGCGACAGGGGCGGGTGGAGTTGAGTCCGCTCCGGGGGAGCCCGTCCCT
>JAOPYH010000171.1 GCA_025964715.1 Streptosporangiaceae bacterium
GTTCGCGAAGCCGTCGGACGGTGCGCGGGCCGTACGCTCCCGAGGCGGCCGGTATTCCTCGTCCTTCGCCCGGCGCCGCTCGGCGCGGTAGCGCCATTCCAGGCCGCCGCGCGCGGCGCAGTAGCCGCTGGCGACACTCAGCAGGTACGCGAGCAGCGCGAACACTTGGAGTTCCCGTGCCAGCAGGTAGCCGATGTGGATCGTTGCCGCGGCGAGGACGACCGTCGCCGACACCGCCTGGACCCAGGTGCCGGCAGGGATGTCAGGCGGTCGCGCCTGACGGACCCGGGGCGAGGCCGGCTCCGGCTCGAAGAACTTCCAGACACGATCGGCTCGCTCACCGGCCATTTGGTGCTGCCTGGCGCTTTGCAGGGCGCGGTGCCACATCTGGTCTTCGAGCGGCCCGTCCAGGAACAGCTCCAGGTGCCGCAGGATCATGGTGCGCTGGGTGTCGCCGAGCCCGTCAAAGTCTTTGAGCAGGGGACGCAGGTCCGCGTCGGGCTGGCGCGCAGAATCCAGCAGACGGCATACGGTCTTCACCCCGTCCGCCCACGCGTCGCCGCCAGTAACGCGGCAGGTCACCGGCGCATGCCGCAGCATCGCGGTGTCCTCCTCCGGCACTTCATGCCGCGTCCTGCCGCTGACGAGGGCCAACTGCCAGTGGAAGCAGACCCTGTTGCCGATGTGGTCTGCCATGACAGCATCGCGGATGAGCTGCCGCGCCTTGCCCGGCATGCCGCCGTCGAGCAGGCGGACACCGGCCTCGAACTTTTCCGCTGGCGAGGCGTCTGCGGGCGGTGAGTAGATGTGGACGCCGCCGTGCACGGTCGCCGCCTGGACTCCGACGTAGGCGGAATCCCCGGCGTAGTTCGTCGTAGTGGCACCCGGCTCGGTCATGACAAGCCCTGGACCAGTGCGATGATGCTCGCCACCTCGGCGGCCAGGGCGGCCACGTCCCCGACGAGCCCGCGCACCTTCTTGAGCGCCAGCGTCACCGCACCGGTGTCCTGTGGCACGGTCGTCTGCAGCGTCTCGCGGGCGGCGGCGAGCTCGGCTTGCGCCGCCCGGTAGGTGTCCTCGTCCAGGTGCCCTGCCGCCCGCGCCTGCTGGAGCCGTGCGGCCAGGCCGGCGATCGCTTCGTCCGGGTCGGTCGGCGGGGCCTGCTCGCCGGATACCCGGATGCCGCCCTGCACGTGGCCGGCCTGCACGATCACTCGTGCATTGTCCTTCGCGATGTTGCGGTTCGTCCCACTCATCTGCGAGCTTCCCTTCGTTCCGGTTGCCTCCAACCGATCGCGGTCGCGTTCATCGGCGGCCAGGTTTTTGGCCAGGGCCGCGGTGAACGCCGCTGCGTTGGCCACCGCCCGCGCCTGCCACCGCTCACGGTCGGTGGTCTCCTTGGTGCCGTCGGCCCGGTCGCTGACGCCCCGGACCACGACCACCGGAAGCGCCCTGTTCAGATGCGCGGCCTGAGCCACGCCGGCCCCTTCCATCTCGATCGCGAGGGCGTCGTTGTAGTTCCGCCGGATCCAGCGGGCGTGCGCCGACACCGTGGAATTAAGAACCACCTCGCCGGCCGCGATCGGCCCGAAATGCACTTCGGGCGCCCGGCGATGAGCACGAAGATCGCCCGCCCAGGACCGGTCACGCGCGAGGTGCCGGGCGATCTGGTCGGCGCCGTGCGAGACCTCCCACACACGGGGGCGGCTCTTGAACCCGTCGTCCTCGCTCGTCCCACCATGGAACGCATAGACATGGGTGGCCACCACCACGTCCCCGAGAGCGACATGCGAGTGCAGAGCCCCCGCCACCCCCACGAAGATCAGCGCCGCTGGGGCGAACTCGGCGATGCTGCGTTCGGCCAGCACCGCCGCGGACTGGTTGCCCTTGCCGACGAGGCCAAGAGCGATCCGGCACCGGCCACCCGCGAGCCGGCCAACCTCGAAACGGGTGCCCTGTGGGTGCCGATGCAACCGCAGGGCGTCAAGCTTCTCGCGGACGGCCTCGAACTCCACGTCCAGTGCTGTGAGAACGACGATCAGACTGCCGCTCATTCTGTTGGCTCCTTCGCGTTCGACGGCTCGACCGGCCGGACCATCGGCGGATACAGGACCTTGCGGGGGCCAGCCCTGAACAGCCGGGCGGGTCGCCCGGTCGTGACCTTGCGCTCTGGACCCGCCGGAACGATGAATCCGTTGGTCTTCTGGACCTTGCGATAGAAGTTGCGGGGATCGAGCGAGATCCCCCATACCGCCTCGTAGACCTGCTGGAGGTCGGTGATCGTGAAGGTCGGTCCGCAGAACGCTGTCGCGAGCGCGGAACGCTCAATTTTGGCGCGGGCGCTCTCGACGCCGTCCTCGACGATCCACCTATGGTCGAAGGCGAGCTCCAGGTCCCCGGACAGCACCTGGTCGGCTCGCTGCCACCGGGCACCGGCCGCGTCCGTGCCGGCGGTCGGCTCCGGCAGCCTCGGTGCGATTGCCAGGTAGGCGACGGACACCACCCGGCCGCGCGGATCGCGGCCGGGGGTGCCGTAGACGCCCAGATGCTCCAGGTGCAGCGTCTTGACGTCCAT
>JAOPYH010000183.1 GCA_025964715.1 Streptosporangiaceae bacterium
GACGGCTGGCGGCATCGTATAGAAGGGCGCCGACCCGTGGTCGAGCAGGTCGTCGTCGGCGTAGTCGGGCAAACGCTCCGTGTCGGTCAGGAACGCCACGACCGAGACGGGCGGGTCGACGAGCGAGTGGAGCCCGTTGCGGATGCCGTGCTGGACGGCCTGACGAGCCTCCGGATGTCCGTCGTGGATGTCGGCCACCACGGCGTCGGCGAGCGGATCGCCGGTCGTAAGCGCCCATCCGGCCAGCTCGGCGCGGTCGGCGCCGAACTGGGCGATCAGGCTCGACCTCGTTCCACGAGACTGCGGCCAAGCATTCTCCGACGTGCGGGTTTCCAGTTCGGCGCTCATCGCTCGTGCTCCTTTCGTTTCGATCGCGACGGGGTCGGCTTCGGCACGTTGTATTGCACGAGGAGGTGTTCCACGAACCTGCGGCACGCCGCATCGGTGGGGTGGCTGTCTTGGATGACGTGCAGCACGGCGAACCCGAACGCCGCCGAGAAGATGGCCCGCGCCGCTTGCTCGTCACCGACATAGTGCTGGATCAGTTCGACGAACGCGTCGTAGGTGTTGGTCATGAGCGCCGACCATGCGCTCCGGCGCACCGAGGCGAACTGGAGCTCGAGATTGGCGATGAAGACATGGCGGTTCGGTCCCAGTTCCTGGATCAGGAACGCTGTCGCGGCGTCGGCCAACGTAATGGCTCCCGACTCGGCGAGCTCGGCGGCCGCGGCGAGCCGGGCGAGGCCCGTCGCCGACAGGGAGGACAACGTGGCGTGCAGCAGATCGTCGAGCGTGGCGAAGTGGTAGGTCGTCAACGCCGTCGAGACACCTGCCTCGGCGGCAACAGCCCGGTGCGTGACCGAGGTGAGCCCGCCGGCCCCGATCAGGCGGACCGTGGCGTCAAGAATCGCCTGCCGACTGGCTTCCCCGCGGGCACGCCGCCCGTCGATCGGAAGCCCACTTTCGACCGTGAAACTATCTGGACGCATGTCCAGTAATCTACCTGCGAGCCCAACCCTCTGTCAATCGTCCGGTCGCCCCTGGACCCAGACCACGTCGCCACGGGTGGTTAGCCTTCGCCGGCTTCGTCATCACGGCCCCCGGGGAACTCGTCTCGGTGCTTGTCGCCAACGCCGGGGCGGACTCGGGGTCCGCAGTGGAGAGCTCGGTGTTCGGAATCGGAATCCTGCTCGCCGACGTCGGCCTCATCGAAGTTCGGGGCCGCGACCCTGCGGGCCGGGGCCTGATCCCAGTCCGGGGCGTCTACGACCGGACGAACTTTGCGACCACGACCACGCGATTCATGAACGAGGCACCCTTCTTCCAGGACATTCCCCATTTGCTACGGTCGATGGTCGTCTCGGCGCTCAACGCCACGCGATCGGGCGAGGGGTTCGTGTACGAGGCGACGAGTTCGATGGGCCGTACCTGACCCTTGATCAGCAGCGTCCCTTTGATGTTCAGGGTGCCGTCAGGCGACGGGGTCGCCTCGGACGCTGTGAAGGTGAAGGTCGGGTACTTGCTCACCTCGAAGAAGTCGGCACTCCGAAGGTGCTTGTCGCGCCTCTTGTTCCCGGTATCAATCGATTGTGCATCCACAACGACCTCGCCCGAGATGACGCCCTGGTCTCCAACGACCACACTGCCGCTCACCGCGCGGAAGGTTCCCCTGACCTTGGCGAGGCCCCAGACTGCCTTGGTGTGGATTTCGATGGTCGTGCTCTGAGGATCAAGCTGCCACGTTCCAGCGGCACGCCCAAGAAGAGCAGTCGAAACGGACTCGGTCATTGTGAGGCCTCCGGTGGGATCCATGTCCATCGCTGGTCAACAATTCGAGTATACCAATAGTTTGGGTGTACGAACTAAATGCGGCCGACCAACAGGTAAACTGATTCTGTGAGAGGCGAGCCGGGGCCGTCGTGAGCAGCGGAAGGGACGAGACCTTCGCGGATTGCTTGCGAAAGCTTGTCCAGCTTTTTCCGCAGGTCAGCCGGGGGCTTCGCCGTCGTCAGGTTCCCCTGGCAGTGGTCGCCGCCGCCGCACTCGGACCACGCCATGGCGCGGCGCTTTCGCTGCTTCGGGAGCGCGGGCCGATGAGCGTCGGAGAGATCGCCGGCGAACTCGGTCTGACGCTCGCCACGGTGAGCGGGATCATCACGGATACCGAACGGGCCGGGTTTGTCGAACGCGCACCGGACCCTGGCGATCGACGTCGCACGATTGTCTCGTTGGTGCCCAGGCGGCGCGCAGCGGTCAGTTCATGGATCGACGGCGCCAGTGCTCCGATGCAGCGTGCACTCGACCGACTGAGTCCCGAAGAACGCGCATCATTCGTCAAGGCAATGACGTTCCTCGAGGCAGAGTTGAGTGCAGACTCCGAAGGATCCCAGCGTAAGAACTCCGAGGGCTCGTAAGCGCAGGGGGTGCTGGGGTGAAGGACGTCGCTGGCTTCGACGACAGGGTGCTCGCCCGCATCGATGCGGTCGTCGAGCGAGACGGCGGTCGGCGGCTGGTTGACGAGCTCCTTCCCGAGTCGCAGCCTCCGCCTCGGACTGAACAGAGCGGCCTTGCGTCAATATGGCACACATGTGAGTTGACATGGCATCACAATGGTGCCATCATGGCGCCATGGACCTCGGAATCTACGTCGAAACCATCGCGAACCAGCTGGTCGTTGCGGCCGAGGCTGGCGGTGACGAGGCTCGTGCCCTCGCTGAGCGCCTCGTGGCACCGCTGGACGCGGCAATCCGTCTGACCCTCCAGGACGCGCTGTCGGCGGCCGCAGAGGAGATCACCTGTGAGCTTGCTCCGGGCTCGGTCGAGGTGCGTCTCCGGGGACGTGACCCCGAGTTCGTGGTGACACCGCCACCGGTCGACGAGCCCGTCGACGACGCGGCGAGTGGGGGGACGCCCCCGTCCGCCGAGGCCGACGACGGTGCCGTGTCGCGGATCAACCTCCGCATGCCGGATCAGCTCAAGGCCCGGGTCGAACAGGCCGCCGCCGTGGAAGGACTGTCGGTCAACACCTGGCTGGTACGGGCAGCGTCGGGTGCGTTGGAGCGATCCGACCCCGGCCGCCGGCGAGAACAACGTGCCCCGAAGGGCGCTCAGCGACATACGGGCTGGCTGCGCTGACCGGGCGACACCCAGGACATGCCCGCAGCACCCAGTCAACAGGTAGCACCCCCAGCCGAGGATCCCGAGAGGAGGAGACAGCCATGCCTGCATTCGATACGCCCGAACCGATCTCCGTGACCGTGGAGCTCGGGGTCGGTGAAATCCGGATTGTTGCCAGTGACCGCCCCGACACCACCGTGGAGGTACGCCCCAGCCACGAGACAAAGAAGTCCGATGTGGCCGCCGCCCAGCAGACCCGAGTGGAGTACGCGAGCGGCCGGCTGCTCATCAAGGGCCCTGCAAAAGGGTGGAGGCAGTACGGCTTTCGCGCCGGCGGCGAGTCAATCGACGTGCAGATCGGACTACCGGCCGGCTCGCAGATCCGGGGTGAGACAGGAGTGGCGTCATTGCGCTGCACCGGACGCATCGGCGAATGCCACTTCAAGACCGGGGTCGGCGATATCAACGTCGACCAGGCGGGAGGCCCCGTGGAGCTGAAGACCGGGGCCGGCGACATCTCCGTGGACTGGGCAGCGGGCCACGCGGCGGTGACGACGGGCACCGGCGCCGTGCGGATCGGGACCATCGATGGCACGGCCGTGATCAAGAACTCCAACGGCGACACGTGGATCGGCGAGGTCGGCGGCGACCTCCGAGTGAATGCGGCCAACGGCAAGATCATTGTCGACCGGGCGCGCGACGCCGTGACCGCGAAGAGCGCCAACGGCGACATCCGCCTGGGCGAGGTGGCCCGGGGTGCCGTCCATGCGGTAACCGCCTACGGCAAGGTCGGCGTCGGCGTCACCGAAGGCGTCCCCGCCTGGCTGGACCTCCACACGGGATTCGGCAACGTCGAAAGCGATCTGGACGCTGCCGCCGGTCCGGCGGCAGGAGAAGACTCTGTCGAAGTACGAGCCCGGACCGCCTTCGGCGATATCACCATCCACCGTGTTCCCACCCACCAGACAACCGGGTAAAGGGCGAGCCATGACAACGACCACATCTCCGTCGGCTCTGAGGGTCACGGGCCTTCGAAAATCTTTCGGGGAGAAGACGGTCCTCGAGGGCATCGACCTCGACATCGGCGAGGGGACGACCTTTGCGCTCCTCGGCCCCAATGGCGGCGACGCCGGCCTCGACCAGCACCGCAAGCTGGGCATCGTCGCAGCAGGAGATCCAGGGACGCCTGCCCGCTGGGTGCCGTCCCGCAAGGTGGAGTGGTAGAGGTCGACCCGC
>JAOPYH010000201.1 GCA_025964715.1 Streptosporangiaceae bacterium
CAGCGGCACCGCGAGCGACGCGGTCTGCGTGGCCGCGCGTGCCGAGGGCCCCGAGGAGCCCTTCGGCGGCCCGCGCTCCCGGTGGGGCGCCCGCATCGCCAGGGCCGTGCACGCGGCGGTGCGCCACGGTGCCCTGGACTACACCGAGCAGCTGCGGCGGCTCACGGGCGGGTGAGCGGCCCCGGCGCGTGCTCGAGCTCCGCGGTGGGGCGCCCGCTCAGGCGGCCATCTCCTCGGCGAGGGCGGCGGCGAACGCGTCCACGTCCGCCTCGGTGGTGTCGAAGGCGGTCATCCACCGGACCTCGCCGGTGTGCTCGTCCCAGACGTAGAAGAGGAACCGCTTGGCGAGCCGCTCGGCGACGTCCTTGGGGATCACGGCGAAGACCGCGTTGGCCTGCACGGGCCGTGCCACGGACACGCCGGGCACCGCCCGTACCGCCGTGGCCAGGCGCTGCGCCATCGCGTTGGAGTGCCGGGCGTTGCGCAGCCACAGGTCGCCGCCGAGCAGCGCCACCAGCTGTGCCGAGACGAAACGCATCTTGGAGGCGAGCTGCATGGCCGCCTTGCGCAGATAGAGCAGGCCCTCCACGGCGCCGGGGTTCAGCACGACGACGACCTCGCCGAGCAGCAGACCGTTCTTCGTGCCGCCGAAGGTCAGCACGTCGACCCCGGCGTCGGTGGTGAACGCCCGCAGCGGCAGGTCGAGCGTGGCCGCCGCGTTGGCGATCCGGGCGCCGTCCATGTGGACGAGCATGCCGCGGTCGTGCGCGTAGGCGCAGATCGCGCTGATCTCCTCGGCGGTGTAGGCCGTACCCAGCTCGGTGGTCTGGGTGATGGAGACGACCTGCGGCTGTGCGTGGTGCTGGTCGCCCACGCCCCACACGCGCTTGTAAATCAGCTCCGGCGTGAGCTTGCCGTCCGGCGCGTCGACCGTGAGCAGCTTCAGGCCGGCGACCCGCTCGGCCGCCCCGCACTCGTCGACGTTGATGTGCGCGCTCTCGGCGCAGATCACCGCGCCCCAGCGCTTGCTCATCGCCTGCAGGCCCACGACGTTCGCGCCCGTGCCGTTGAAGACCGGATAGATCAGCGCCTGCTCGCCGAAGTGGCCGCGGAAGACCTCCTGGAGCTCGGCGGTGTAGACGTCGTCGCCGTACGCCGGCTGGTGCCCCCCGTTGGCGGCGGTCAGCGCCGCGAGCACCTCGGGGTGCACCCCCGCGTGGTTGTCGCTGGCGAATCCGCGTACGCCGCTGTCGTGGCGGGCCGTGCCGCCGCTCACTCGGTCAACCACAGGCGCTTTCCGTTCAGCTCGTCGGCCAGTCCGGCTTTTCGGTCCAGCATGCCATCGCTGAGCGGCGCCTTTCCCACCAGGATCCTCGCGAGCGCCGGCGGCGTGCTCAGAACACCGAGACGTGCACGTGGTCATAGTGGTTGGCGGTGATGCCGCCCCGGTCCTCCATGCCGCGCCAGCCGGGACTGCGCATGTCGTAGATGCGCTGCCGCCAGATGACGTACTTGATCCCCAGCCGGGACGCGTTGCTGATGACGTACTGTGCCACCGACGTGCCGTGCGCGGTCGCGGCCGCGCTGGGCATGCCCCCGCCAGTGCTCTCCATGAAGTCGCAGGCGTGGCCCGAGCCGTGGTCCTGCGGGTCACCGGGCCGGTAGCACCCGATCGTGGAGAACGGCCCGAACCTGCGGTCGACGTCGAGCAGCACGTTGCGCATCCGTGCCGTCATGGTGCTGCCGGCGATGGGGGACCTGGCGGCCGTCGCGGGTGCGCCGGCCGGCGGGCCGGCGGCCGGCTGCCGGACCGGCGTCTGCGGCTTGTAGGCGGCGAGCAGCCGCCGTACCCGCGACCGCTGCCGATCCAGAGTCGCGACCTCGGCCCGGACCTGCCCGATCCTGCTCTGGGCGGCGCCCCTGGCCTGTTCGGCGTCGGCCGCCAGCCTCGCCAGTCCCTGGATCCGGCGCGTGTTGTCGCGCGCGAGGTACTCCATCGCCGTCGCGCCGCCGACGGAGCCGCCCCGCCTGATGGAGCCGAGCAGGACGGGGGCCGAGTCCAACCCGCCGGCCATGTACGCGGCGGCCGCCAGCCGGCGGACCCGGACCTGGGCGGCGGCCAGGTCCTGACGCGTCCTCGCGGCCTGCGCGGTGGCGCGCTTCGCGCCCTTCTGCGCGTCGCCGAGGATCTCCAGCGAGCCCCGGTAGTCCTTCTCCATGGCGCCGGCGCGCTTCTGGAGGTCTTTCCACTTCTTGCCCGGGTTCGGGGCGCTCGCCAGGGCCTGGGACGGCACGGACCCAGGCTGCGCCAGCACCGATGATCCCGGCTGCAGGACGACGGCGGCCGTCGCGGCGGCGAGCGCCGCGGCGGCTCGCCGGGTGAACCGCGCGCCTCGGCCCTGGGGGGTGTGGGGGGTGGCCACGTACGCTCCTCTGGTCCGGTAGCCGGAGATACTTGGGTGTGCCTCACATTAGGTGCACGTCACCACAACAGCCCACTGGGGTCACAGACGCCTCTGTGCCGGCCGGGTGGGCTTCCGCTGAGCGGAAGCGCATCGGCGCCGCGCCTGGACGCTCTGCCACCGTGGGCTCATGAAGGCGGTGGGCTCATGAACAAGGTCGTCGGATCGGCCGCGGAGGCGGTCGCGGACGTCCCGGACGGAGCGTCGCTGGCGGTGGGCGGGTTCGGCCTGTGCGGGGTCCCGGCCGTGCTCATCGAGGCGCTGTACGAGCGTGGTCCGACCCGCCTGTCGGTGGTCTCCAACAACTGCGGAGTGGCGGGCCGCGGACTCGGGCGGCTGCTCGAGGCCGGGCGGATCGCCCGGGCCACCGGGTCGTACATTGGGGAGAACAAAGAGCTGGCGAGGCAGTATCTCGCCGGCGAGATCGAGGTGGAGCTGACGCCGCAGGGCACCCTGGCCGAGCGTCTGCGCGCCGGAGGCTCCGGCATCCCGGCCTTCTACACTCCCGCCGGTGTCGGCACGCAGGTCGCCGAGGGCGGTCTGCCCTGGCGTTACGGACCGGACGGCGGCGTCGCGGTCGCCTCGCCCGCCAAGGAGGTGCGCGAGTTCGACGGCCGTCCGCACGTGCTGGAGGACGGCATCACCACCGATTTCGCCCTGGTCCGCGCGGCCCGCGGTGACAGGTTCGGCAACCTGGTCTTCGACAAGGCGGCCCGCAACTTCAACCCGCTGTGCGCCATGGCAGGCCGGATCACCATCGCCGAGGTGGAGGAGCTGACCGAGCTCGACCCCGACGAGGTGCACCTCCCAGGGGTGTTCGTCCAGAGGGTGGTGGCTCTCACGCCCGAGCAGGCGGCCGACAAGCAGATCGAGAAGCGGACAGTGCGCTCCTGAGGCGTGCGGACCGAGAAGGGCGAGCGACCGCGAGATGAGCTGGACCAGAAACGAGATGGCCGCCCGGGCCGCGGCCGAGCTGCCCGACGGCGCCTACGTCAACCTCGGGATCGGGCTGCCCACGCTCATCCCGGGCCACATCCCCGAGGGCGTCCATGTGGTGGTGCACTCGGAGAACGGGCTTCTGGGCGTCGGCCCGTATCCGGCCGAGGACCAGCTGGACCCCGACCTGGTCAACGCCGGCAAGGAGACCGTGACGGTCCTGCCCGGGGCGTCCTACTTCGACTCGGCGATGTCGTTCGCGATGATCCGTGGCGGCCACATCGACGTCGCCGTCCTCGGCGCGATGCAGGTGTCGGCCCGCGGCGACCTGGCCAACTGGTCGGTGCCGGGAAAGATGATCAAAGGTATGGGCGGCGCCATGGACCTGGTCCACGGCGCCCGCCGCGTCATCGCGGTCATGGAGCACACCGCGAGGGACGGTAGCCCCAAGGTGGTCACGGACTGCACGCTCCCGCTGACCGGCGCGGCCTGCGTGGACCGGATCATCACCGATCTGGCCGTCCTGGACGTCACCGGAGAGGGCCTGGTCCTCGTGGAGACCGCGCCCGGCGTTACCGAAGAACAGGTCCGCGACCGTACGGACGCGCTCGTCCTCCCCGGCGCCGGGAAGCCGCAATGACCGTCGACCCGGGAGGGCGCATGCCGAACGACACCCCCGCAAGCCGGCCGGCCGGCCCGTCGCCGGACCCCCATCCCGCCTACCTGAGCCCGGGCTACAAGAGCACGGTGCTGCGGGCGCCGTCCCGGCCGCTCATCATGCCCAAGCTCGGCCCCGACGCCATCGAGCTCGCCGGTCCGGTGTTCGGCCACACCGACCTCGGCTCCCTCGACCACGACCTGACCAGGCAGCACGCGGGCGAGCCGCTCGGCGAGCGCATCATCGTCACGGGCCGGGTCCTGGACTCGCGCGGCCGCCCGGTTCCCGGCGCACTGGTGGAGATCTGGCAGACGAACGCGGCGGGACGCTATGTCCACCTCGGCGACCAGCATCCGGCGCCCCTCGACCCGAACTTCACGGGTGCGGGCCGCTGCCTCACCGACGCCGGGGGACGCTACCGGTTCGTCACCATCAAGCCGGGCGCCTACCCCTGGCGCAACCACCACAACGCGTGGCGTCCCGCGCACATCCACTTCTCGGTGTTCGGGACGTCGTTCTCGCAGCGGCTCGTCACGCAGATGTACTTCCCCGGGGACCCCCTGTTCGGGCAGGACCCGATCTTCCAGTCGATCCAGGACGAGAGGGCGCGCGAGCGGCTGGTCGCCCGGTTCGACCTGGACACGACGGTGCCCGAGTGGGCGCTCGGCTACCAATGGGACATCGTGCTGAACGCCACGCCGATGGAGGCCTGATGGACGACACCCTCGTGACCCCGTC
>JAOPYH010000230.1 GCA_025964715.1 Streptosporangiaceae bacterium
GCCGCTCGATCGGACCGGGGAAGGCGTCCCAGCGGCCGGCGAACTCAAAGAACTGGTCCTTGACCGGGGTGTCCTTGTCGAGCCCGAGCATGAGGGCGTGGTTGGGCCAGGACCCGACGACGTTGAGGGCCACCCGCCCCACGCCCGGCTCATAGCCGTTGATGTTGTCGAACACCAGGGCCGGACCGCGGTCGGTGAGGTTCGAGGTGGCGCGGGACGCCGCCCCGAGGTCGGGCTCGGGGTTGACGGGTTCGGAATACGTCAGCAACTGACCATTACGGTCGAGCGTCGCGAGAAAATCCCGCAGATCGGCATAGGCCATGATGGGTTCCTCTTTCACGTGGAGGGCCGGAGTACTGAGGCGGGTCGCGGCCCTAGGGGGTCGTCACACGTCCCGGAGCGGCGAGCGGGCCCGGGACGAGCAGGTCGTGGACCTGGGCGGCGTCGGCTCGCGGGTGCTTTCCCTGCTGCAGGCCGGCCCAGCGCCGGACGGTCGGAAGGGTCAGCCCGAACTGGTCGAGCGTGCGTCCGACGACATGCTCGACGACGTCGCCGACGCTCGACGGGTGGTTGTAGAAGGCCGGAGTCGGTGGGAGCACGGTGGTCCCCATGCGCGACAGCGCGAGCATGTTCTCCAGATGAATGGTCGACAGCGGCGTCTCCCGAGCGACCAGCACCAGCCGGCGGCGCTCCTTCAGGGTGACGTCCGCGGCCCGGGCCACCAGGTCGCTGGCATAACCGGTACGGATGCCGGCGAGCGTCTTCATGCTGCACGGGACGACGACCATGCCGTCCGTGTGAAAAGAGCCGCTGGAGATCGTCGCGCCCTGGTCCTCCGGCGAATAGCTGACGGTGGCCAGGTCCGAGACCTCACGGACGGTGTACGGAGTCTCCTCCGCGATGGTGGCGCGAGCCCACCGGCTCACCACCAGATGTGACTCCACCTCGAGCTCGCGCAGGGCCTCGAGCAGGCGGACCCCGATGATCGCTCCGGTGGCCCCCGTCATGGCAACGACGAGTCGCACGGCAACCTCCCCAGGACAGACGGACTACGGACAGAAAGGGCGTGTACGTCCTAACTGCCACGAAGAATACTCCGTGCACGTCCCAACTCCAATCCGGGGGGCTCCCGCGACGGACCGAGCCGGGCCTTACCGGTCGTACGCGCGGTTACGGCCCGCCGGAACGCGGGCCGGCGAGCGCGAGGTCACCTCGGCGTCTCGCCCTCGAGCAACCGGCCGGTCAGCCGGGAGAAGACCTGTCGTTCGTCCGCGGTGAGGGCGGCGAGCAACTGTTCGTCCACCTCGGCGGCGAAGGGAGCCGTACGGACCACCATGTCGCGGCCCTCGGGAGTGAGGTCGAGGAGCTTGCGCCGGGCGTCGGCGGTGTCCCGGGTGATGGTCAGCAGGCCGCGGCCGCGCAACCGCTCGACGATGGGGGCCGCGGTGGACTTGTCCAGACCCGCGTGGCTCCCGAGGGTGCGCTGATCCATGCTCCCGTGCATGTAGATGGTCCCGAGGACGGTGTACTGCGGGCCCGTGAGATCGCAGGGCACCGTCTCCTGCCACATCCGGGTTCGCAGCTGGAACAGCCGCCGGATGATGTGCCCGGCACCGCTGGTCCCCTGACGCACCTGTGCTCGGACGCCGGCCTCGGAATCGGGCGCCGGATCGAGGCCCACCGCTTCGGGCGTCTCCTCCGCAGCGGCCATGCGGGGCTCCTTCCGTACATTCGGGCGTGCACGGAACATCTTAGGGTCGGTCATGCTCGGCAACCCCCGGAGCAGGGGTGCATGGCCCGCCCTCTAAGGTCGTGCACGCCGCACTCGAGCGGCCGAACCGATGGGCTGACTGGGGGAACATGGGTTTCCAGATCGAAGCGCACGGAGCCAGAGCGGTCGTCACGGGTGCGTCGTCCGGGATCGGCGGACTGTATGCCCGCCGGCTGGCCGAGCTCGGCTGGAACCTCACGCTGGTGGCCCGGCGTACGGAACGGCTGGAGGATCTGGCACAGGCGATCCGGTCCGACCATGGCCGCGACGTGCGGACCGTCACCGCCGATCTCGGGCGGCAGGACGACACCGAACGGGTCTGCGGGCATGTCGCCGAGGACGACGTCGCGCTTCTGGTGAACAACGCCGGGATCAATGGCTATGGCCACTTCGAGGAGGTGGACCCGGCGCTGGCGCACCAGGTCCTCGCGGTCAACGTCGTGGCTCCCACGCTGCTGAGCCGCGCCGCCCTGCCGGGCATGCTGGCCCGCGGGCGAGGCGCTGTGGTCAACGTCGCCTCACTGCTGGCGTTCGCGGGGGCCGTTGCTCCTGATCCGCTGCCCTACCGCGTGACGTACGCCGGCACGAAGGGCTACCTCGTGACCTTCACCCGCACCCTCGCGTCCGAGCTCGCCGGCGCGCCGGTGCAGGTCCAGGTCCTGTGCCCGGGTCTGACCGAGACCGAGTTCCACCTGACCACGGGGGCGGAGCCCGTGCCGGGCCGGCAGGAGCGGGTGCACGAGGACGGAGGGATGAACGCCGGGGACGTCGTCACGGCATCACTGCGAGGCCTCACGGATGGCGAGGTCCTCTGCGTCCCCGGTCTCGCCGATCCCCAGGCCGCGGAGCGGCTGGTGCAGGCCGAAGCAGAGCTACGCCAGGGCAGCCGGCCGGTCCTCGCGCAGCGCTATCGCGACCCCGTGGACTAGGAAGATCCGCCGGCCGATCAGGGGGGCGGGGTGCCCGGTTCGGGGCGCCCGTGGCCGAGTCGCCACCCCGATCCGCGGCACGCCTGCGGCATGGGCGGGAATCGGTGCCCGGAGACATCGGTGCTCCAGCGGTGCTCGTCATCGCCGTCGCACTCATAGAAGCCGCTCTCGGGCACGATCTCGCCCGGACTGTGCAGGTCGCCTGAGCCCTTCGTGCCCTCCGGTTGGTCGCTCATACCTGCCGGTTACCCAGGTCACAGGGGGGATAACGTCGGGGTCGCGCTCGCTTCCCGCAAAGCCTGCCGCGGCCCGGTGAACCGGGCCGCGGCAGGAGGACTCAGGTCAGATCGCGTCCCTTGGTCTCAGGCGTCAGCAGCGTGGTGACCAGGCCGATGGTCACGAGCACGACCATGTAGAGGGCGAAGACCCAGTCCAGGTGCCGCACGTGCAGCCAGGTCAGCAGATACGGGCCCGTACCGCCGAACAGCGCGACGATGAACGAGTAGGGCACGCCGACCCCGGACGCCCGTACGTCGGTCGGGAACAGCTCCGCGAAGTACGCGGGCATGATCCCGACGAAGGCGCCGAGGAAGAACAGCGCCACCGCCATGAGGATGCCGAGCCGTACGGCCGAGTCGTTGAGCGCGGCGGTGAGCGGGAACGTCAGGACCAGGAACGCCACGCCGTAGGTGATGAAGATGGGCTTGCGCCCGAACCGGTCCGAGAGCTTGCCCCACAAGGGCAGCGTGCACATGAAGAACAGGTTCGCGAGCACGCTCGCCCACAGTCCCCCGGTCGCGCCGACCCCCTTGCCGCTGATGGCGAACCCGGAGATGCCGACCGCCCACGTGTAGTAGACGACGGTGACGCCGCAGCTCAGGCCGAGGATGCGCGCCACGCTGACCTTGTTCTTCGCCAGGCCGCCCAGCAACTCGCGGGCGGTGCGCCGCGAGGCGCCCGTGGTGGACTCCTCGAAGGCCCGGGTCTCCTTGAGGGTGCGCCGGAGGTACAGCCCGACGAGGCCGAGCAGGCCACCGACCAGGAACGGCAGCCGCCATGCCCAGTTCCGCAGGGCCTCTTCACCGAACAGGCTCGAGGAGGCCGCGCCGATGAGGGAGGCCAGCACGATGCCCGCCGTCACCGATACGTACAGGCTCGTGGACCACAGGCCACGGCGCTCCCTGGGCGCGATCTCGGCCACGTAGGTGTACGAGGCCGCGATCTCGCCTCCGTGGGCCAGGCCCTGCATGAGCCGGGCCACCACGAGGATGACGCCGGCCAGCAGGCCCACCGTCGAATGCGTCGGCGCGATCCCGATGAGCACGCTGCCACCGGCCATCAGGAGCATCGACGAGGTCATCGCGGACCGGCGCCCGTACCGGTCCGCGAGCCACCCGAAGACGAATCCGCCGATCGGCCGCATGAAGAAGCCCACCGCGAAGACGGCAAGGGTCGACAACAGCGAACTGGTCGCGTCACCGCCGACGAAGAACTGCTTGGCGAAGAACGGCGCGAAGATCGCGTAGACGCTCCAGTCGTACCACTCGAGCGTGTTGCCGATCCCCGCGCCGAAGAGGGTCCGGAAACGGCCCTGCGGGGCGGCGTCGACCGCTTGGGGCTCGGCGCCCACGGGGGGATAGGTAGGAGCCGTCATTGGCCCTCCAGATGTTCAACCGTCTTCGACGGCGGGGTGGGGGTGAGAAGGGGCTTTCTAGCGGTCGGCGGTCCGGGCGGCGGCGTGCCGGCCGGCCACGCGGCCGAAGACCATCCCGCGGAGTACGGAGGTGCCGCCCGGATATTTGCCGTGATAGATGCCGGTGCACTCCCCGGCGGCGTAGAGCCCGGGGATGGGCTCGTCGTCTGCGTCGAGGACCTCACCGCTGACGTTCGTCTCGAGCCCCCCGAAGGTGAAGACGATCGCGCAGGAGACCGGGTAGGCGAGGAAGGGGCCACGCTCGACGGGGACCGCCCAGTTGCTCTTCGGCGGTTCGATCCCCTCGGTACGCTTGCCGTCCGGCGTACGCCAGTCGAACGGGGCGTCGGTCACCGCGGCGTTGAAGTCCGCGATGGTGGTGGCCAGGGTGCCGGCCGGCACGTCCAGGCTCCGCGCCAGCTCCTCGACGCTGCCCGCCGTGATCGGCTTGGCGCTGGTCAGGATGCCCCGGGCGCGGTCGGTGACCTCTTTGAAGCTCTCGTCGGTGATGAAGTAGGCCACGCCGTCCGGCTGTGCCCACACGGCGCGGGCGGTGGACTCGTAGGTCTCGTCGACGGTGCCGCGGCCCTCGTCGAGGAACCGCTCACCCCGGTTGTTGACCAGGATGCCGTACGGGAACACCATCACGAGCGCTTCGGGGTCGGAGCTGCGCGGATCCACCGGCTCGGCGTGGAAGCAGTCCCACTGGCCCCCACGCTTGGCGCCGACGTCCAAGGCCATCCGTACGCCCTCGCCCTTGTTGAACCGCACGCCGGGGGCGATGGGGACGAGCCGTTCGACCTCTCCGCCCGTGAGCTCCTCGGCGAGGTGGCGCTGGTCGCCCTCGAAGCCACCCGAGGCGATGATGAGGGCGTCGGCGTCGATGGTCTGCTCACCGTCGTCGCCGGTCACCACGAGCCCGGTGACGCGGCCCTGGTCGTCGGTGACGAGCCGCTGCGCGGTGGTGCGATAACGGAACTGGACCCCGAGCCGCTCGGCCGCCGGCCGAAGCACGTTCAGCAGTCCCTCTCCTCCGCCGACCGGCTGCAGGCGGGGGCGGTTGCTGTTGATGAAGTACGTGGCCAGCTTGCGGAAACGGGCGCCGTGGGACTGGATCCAGTCCATGGTCTCGGGCACCCGCTCGACGAGCTCGTGCACATAGGCCGCGGGGGTCTTGCCGCCGGAGAATCCGACGACGTCGGACACGAAGTTCTCCCCCGGGTCATAGACGTCGTCCAGCCTCAGGTATGCGGAGGTCCATCTGGTGTTGCCGCCCGCCTCGTGCTCGTCCGCACGCTCGACGAGGATGACGGATGTCCCGGAGGACTCCCCGAGCTCTTCGGCCGCGGACACCGCGGCCGACAGTCCGGCGATGCCGGACCCGATGACGACGATCGACATCTCGCTCCTCTCAGGCGCGCGGGTTGAAGGGGTCCTTGACGCCCTGGCCGGTGTCCACCCAGACGCTCTTCTCCTCCGTGTATTCACGGAGCGCGTCAGGGCCGTTCTCGCGGCCGAGGCCGCTCTGCTTGTAGCCGCCGAAGGGGGTGGCGTAGCCGGTCTTGCGGTAGTTGTTGATCCACACCGTGCCGGCGCGCAGGCGGCCGGCGACGCGGTGGGCGCGCTGGATGTTGTTGGTCCAGACCCCGGCCGCGAGACCGAACTGGGTGTCGTTGGCGATGCGGACGGCCTCGTCCTCGTCGCTGAAGCGGATGACCGCCGCGATGGGGCCGAAGACCTCTTCCTGGGCGATCCGCATGTCGTTGGTGACGTCGGCGAAGACGGTCGGCCGCATGAACAGGCCGTCGGCGAATCCGTCCACCTTGGCCGGTGAACCGCCGGCCACGAGCCGGGCGCCGTCCTCGGTGGCGACCTGGACATAGTGCAGCACCTTGTCGTACTGCGGCCTGCACGCGACCGTGCCCATCTCGCTGGCGGAGTCCTGCGGGTCACCGACCTTGATGGCCTCGGCCCGCTTGGTCAGCTCCTCGACGACCTGGTCGTAGATGCCGTCCTGGACGAGGATGCGGGAGCCGGCCATGCAGGTCTGCCCGCTGGCGCCGAAGATCCCGGCGACCAGTCCGTTGATCGCGCTGCCGAGGTCGGCGTCCTCGAACACTATGTTCGGGGACTTCCCGCCGAGCTCGAGCGAGACGCGCTTCAGGGACTTGCCCGCCTGCGCGGCGATGGCCTGCCCGGTGGCGGTGGACCCGGTGAACGCGATCTTGTCCACGCCCGGGTGAGTGGTGAGCGAGGTGCCGGACGGGCTGCCCAGGCCGGTGACCACGTTGAAGACGCCTGGCGGCAGTCCGGCCTCCGCGGCGAGCTCAGCGAACCGGATGGCCGACACCGGCGTGACCTCCGACGGCTTGGCGATGACCGTGTTGCCCGCGGCCAGCGCGGGGCCGAGCTTCCACAGCAGGAGCAGCAGGGGGGAGTTCCACGGCGTGATGGCCGCGACGACGCCGAGCGGCTCGCGCACGGTGTAGTTGAGCATGTCCTTGACGTGCAGCGGGTTGGTGCTGCCCGTGGGCATCTGGGCGAGCCCGGCGTAGTAGTTGAAGTACTCGGGCATGAGCTTGGCCTGCCCGACCATCTCGCGGATCAGCTTGCCGTTCTCGTCCACCTGGAGCTGGGCGATCTCTTCGGCGTTGTCCGCGATGGCCTGGCCGAACCTGATCAGGAACTTGGCCCGGTCCGCGGCGCGGAAGCCCGGCCAGTCGCCCTCGTCGAAGGCACGGCGGGCACTCGCCACGGCCCGGTCGACGTCGGCCACCGAGGCGTTCGGGACCTGTGCCCACACCCGGCCGGTGGCGGGGTTGAGGACGTCGAGGTATTCGCCATCCGCGGGGCTCACCTGCTCGTTGTCGATGAACAGCCCGTAGCGGGTGACCTCCTCGCTGGAGCCCGCGGTGGAACCTGGTGCTTGGGACATTGGCGAACCCTTCGTACAGCGGTAAGAACGTCAGCGCGGGAGACCTGGGCCACCCCTTCGTACGGCGCTGAGGTGCGACGTTAAACGATTGTCCTACAATCGGTCAATAGGACAGGACAAGATTTTCTGTTAGGGTCCGACAGAGCCAGCACAGGAGGATCGATGAAGGTCACCCACGTCGTCGCCCCCGTCCGCGTGCAGGCCGTCGAAGCCATCCGCGCGGAGATCATCAGCGGCGAGCTCGCCCCGGGCCAGCGACTGATCGAGCGCGAGCTGTGCGAGCGGCTGGACGTCTCCCGGAACACGCTCCGCGAGGCGTGCCGCCAGCTCGAAGCCGAAGGCTTCCTGTCCATCCCGCCGCACAAGGGCCCGATCGTGGCCGTCCTCAGCGACGAAGAGGCCGCCGCGGTCTTCGAGGTACGAGAAGCGATCGAGTGCTTCGCCGTGCGGCTGTTCGTCGAGCGCGGCACCGATGAGGCCCTCGCCCGGCTCCAGGAGACCGTGGCACGGCTGCGCGCGGCCCATGACTCCGGGAACGTGCCGGCGATGCTCGCGGTCAAGAAGGATTTCTACGACGCGCTCTACGCGGGCGCGGCCAACGATGTGCTGTACGCGCAGGCGCGCCTGCTGCACGGCCGGCTCGCGCAACTGCGCGCCAGGTCGCTGTCCAACGACGGCAGGCCGGCCGCGAGCATGGACGAGATCGAGAAGGTGCTGGACAGGATCGTCGCCCGCGATCCCGACGCCGCGAGCGCCCTCTGGCGCGAGCACATCCGCAACGCCGCCGCCGCGGCCCTCGGCCACGCCTGACCGGCCGCCCCACCTACGCGGGCGAGAAGCCCGTGTCCCAGCTCTGAGTGCTCACGGGCGCCGCCGAGGTATCGAGCCATACAGTCTGCCGGTCTGGAGTCACGGTCAGGCCGAAGCGCTCCCGCGCGGGCCTGCCGATGTCCACCCACCACGCGTACGCGGCCTCGACCTCGTCCCACAGCCGCCTCGGCCCGTACTGCTCGACCACATGCCGGCCGTCCGGCTCGCGGTCGATGGACGCCCACGACCGCTCGCCCGGACCAAGGTGGACCAGCCAGACGGTGAACTCCCCTGGCCCGCCGGTGGCGTCGAACCGGTGCCAGGAACAGTCCCGCACCCGGGTGCTGATCGCGAAGTCGACGTCACCCCGGCCGAACATCTCCTGCGGGTCCAGCCGGGTCTGCCGCTGATCCGGCCGGTCGGCCTCATTCACGTAGTCGCTCAGCGCACCCAGGATGACCCGCTGGTCCCGCATCCACATGAACGGCGCCGAGCCGGCGAAGCCGCCCGACGCCGTCCCGTCGGCTCCCACCGTGAGCTTGACGAGCGCGTCGTTGTGGTAGCCGGTCCCCCACGGCGTGACGATCACACCGCCGGCACGCGTCTGCGCCACCCAGTCATAGGGCACCCGCTGCACCCCCGCGGTGGAGATGACGCGGTCGTACGGCGCGGCGGGCCGCCAGCCGAAGGTGCCGTCCCCCACCAGCACCCGGGTCTGCCCGAATCCGGCCTCGTCCAGGGTGATCCGGGCCTGCTGGGCGAGGCTCTCCGATATCTCGACGGTCGTCACGTTGGCCGCACCGACCCGGCCGGCCAGCAGCGCGGCGTTGTAACCCGACCCGGTGCCGATCTCCAGCACCCGGTCGCCGGGTCCCGGATCGAGCTGCCGGAGCATCTGCATGACGAGACTGGGCTGGCTCGCGGAGCTGGTGGAGTAGCTCCCGACGGCACCCGGCTCGGCCGCACGGCCATCGTCGACCTGGGTGACGACATAGCCATCGCGGTAGACGAGATCCCACCACTCCTGCGGCCGGCTCTGCCGGGACAGCGGCGCCCATCCGCGATCGGCCTCGACCCACACGGTGTCCGGGATGAACAGGTGACGAGGGACGGCTTCGAACGTCTCCCTCCACCTGGGGGGCAGGGCTCCCGCCGCCTGCACCTCGGCGGTCAGACGGGCCCGCAGCGCCTCCGGGCTCATTCCTGCTTGCCGGACCCGTGCTTGGGTCCGCTGCTCCCGTCGGACTGCTGCTTGGTCAGCTTGTCGTCCTTGTTGCCGTCCTGGTTGCCGTGCTTCCCCATACCGCGCGCCTCCGTAGCCACGACCCTTTACGCGGACCGTACCCACGACGGGGGTCCCGTAGGCGGTGGTTTTCCAAGATGGCCACCGCCGAACGTCATTTTCTGAGTTGCTCGATACGGTCCTTGAACAAGGTGGTCGCGATGGACGCGCGGCCCGGCTGGCCCTTCAGGAAGGCCTCGGCGAACTTCTTGGCCTGCTTGTCTGGCCGTGCCCGCCACAGGACTCGGCCCAGCGGGAGAAGTCGGGATAGGGCTCCGGATACCGCACGCCGTGCTCGGGGTAGCCCAGCACCATCTGCTCCCACAGGATCTGTCCCAGCGAGTTGTTGTTGTTGATGATCACCTTGATCGGCAGGCCGGCTCGCACGGCGGTGAGGAACTCCGCCATGAGCATCGAAAAGCCGCCGTCCCCGACGTAGGCGATGACCTGCCGGTCCGGGAACGCGTGCTGCATGGCGATGGCGTACGGCAGGCCGGGCGCCATGGTCGCGAGGTTCCCCGACAGGTAGAACTCCCGGTCGTCGCGGATGGTCCAGTGCCGGGCCGCCCAGGTCGCGATGGTCCCGCTGTCACAGGTCAGGATCGCGTCGGGGTCGGCGAACTCGTCGATCACGCCGACGACGTACTGCGGGGCGATGGGATCGCGCTTGGGGTTCTCCAGTCCGTCCATCTGCCGCCGCCACTTGCCCATCTCCTTCTGGTATTTCTCGAGATGGGAACGGTCGGTCTTGTGCGTGAGCAGCGGCAGCAGCGCTCGCAGTCCCTCCTTGGCGTCGCCGATGACCGGCACCTCGGTGGGGATCCGCAGCCCGGCGCGTGTGGGGTCCGCCTCGAGCTGCACGGTGCGTACGCTGCCGGGCTCCGGCAGGTGCTCGGTGTACGGGAAGTTCGTGCCGACCAGGAACAGCGTGTCGCAGTCGTCGATGAGCTCCTCGCCCGGCTTGGTGCCCGGCGCGGTGGCCGGCGGGCGTGCGGGCGCGACGTGCTGCCACGGGTCGGCGTCGGCGTCGGCGACCTGGATGTCATTGGGAAAGCTGAGATGCGCCACGCCGCGCCGGGCGAGTGCCGTCCGTACGGCGATGTCCACGACCCCGGGCAGCTGCGTGGGGTTGTCGACCACCAGGTTGTACTCGGCGACGTCCTCGTACAGGTGCTCCAGGTGCACCTCCTGCTGGTAGCCGGTCCCCAGCACCGACGTCTCCTGCATCCCGGTGATCGCGAGCACCGGTGCGTGGTCCAGCTTGGCGTCGTAGCGGCCGTTCAGCAGGTGGATCGCCCCGGGTCCGGACGTGGCCAGGCACACGCCCAGCCTCCCCGTCGCCTTGGCCGCAAGCACGGGATAATGGCGCGGGCAATGCAGGTCTGGGGAAGGAGAGACGGCATGGCGCGGTGGACCGAAACCGCTCTCTGGTTTGTCGCACTGCTGGGTCTCTACGTCATCCTGATCACTGCTGTCTCGCCCGTCGAGCTGCTCGCCGGCGTGGTCGCCGCCGGAGCCGGCGCGGCGGCCGCGGCCGTGGCCCGGCGAGGCCTCCTCGAGGACACGCCTGCGCCGGCTGGACCATCGTGGCCGGCTGCGGTACCGCTCGTCCGCGCGGCGCTGTGGCTCCCTGTGCAGATCCTCGCCGACAGCCTCCGGCTCGCTCGCCCCGGCACCCGGGGATCCTTCGCCGAGGTGCGGCCCGACCGATCCGACGTCCTGCGGAGCGGGCTTGCGATGCTCCTCCTGTCGGCGTCCCCCGGGACCTACGTCACAGCGGTCGACACCGAGCGGGGCACGCTCAGGGTGCACCGGATCGGCCCCGGCCCGGATCGCATCGAGCGCCTGCTCCTCGGCGACGGACAGCCCCGATGACGGCCGCCGCACTCGTGCTGTCGGTCGCCGGCCTGCTGCCGTGCCTGCTCGTGACGATGCGGGGCACGCCCCTCGACCGGCTCACCGGCCTGTTGCTGGGCGGACCGGCGGCCACGCTCCTCCTGGTGCTGCTGTCCGCGGTGTACCACCGGCCCGCCTATCTCGACGTGGCGCTCATGCTCGCGCTGCTGTCCACCGCGGGGAGCCTCGTCTACGCCCGTTTTCTCGGGAGGCTGCTGTGAACCTGGTCGCGTACGCGCTCATCTGGGCCGGCACCGCTGTCGTCGCCGTGGCCGCGCTGCGGCTGGTGTGGACGCCGAAGCTCTTCGCCCGGCTGCACTTCGTCGGCCTGGCCACCTCTCTGGGGGCACCACTGTTCATCGCCGGCGTGGCCCTGCGGACCGGGGTGTGGAGCTCGGCCCATGACGTGCTCAAGGTCGTGGTGATCGGAGCGCTGGTGTTCTGCACCGGCCCCGCGGCCATCATCGCGACCGCCCGGGCGGCTCAGCGGGTGGATGAGCGCGATGGATGAAGCGGTGCCGGCCGTCGCGATCGGGCTGGTCGTGCTCATGGCCACGGCCGTGGTGCTGACCCGTGACCCCGCGCGCCAGGCCATCGTGCTGTCCGGATACGGCATCGTCCTCGGCGTGCTGTTCGTCGCGCTCCAGGCTCCTGACGTCGCGATGTCGCAGATCGGCGTCGGCACGGTGATCGTGCCGCTCATCGTGGTGCTCGCCATCAGCGCCATAGACAAGCACCGCCGGCGCCACGCCGCCGAGCGCGCCAAGCGCGAGGACCCCCCGTGAGCACGCGCACCCGGCTGCTGGTCTTCCTGCTCGGCGCGGCCGGGCTCGCCCTCATGTTCGCGCGGGCCGTCGCGGAGCTGCCGGGCTTCGGCGGCGTCGACCATCCGTACGGCCGGCGCGCCGTCGCCGCCGGGCTGGCGCGGCACACCACCAACATCGTGTCGTCCCTCAACTTCGACCAGCGCGCCTTCGACACCCTCGGCGAGGAGCTGATCCTCATGGCGGCCGCGCTCGGCGCCGTGGTCGTGCTGCGGGTCGCGATGCACGAGACCGAGGAGGACGCGGGTCACCACCACTACGGTCCGGCCGATGTCTTCGAGGCGCTGCGCCTGACCGGCTATGTCCTGCTGCCCATCACCGTCGTGATCGGCGTCTACATCATCGTGCATGGCGCGCAGTCGCCGGGCGGCGGGTTCCAGGGCGGGGTGGTGCTGGGCTCGGCGATCCACCTCGTCTACCTGGCCGGGGACTACCCGGCGCTGGAACGCCTACGGCCGCTCCCAGTGTTTGAAGGCGTCGAGGCTCTGGCGGCCGGCGTCTTCGTGGTGCTGGCCATCGCCTACGCCGGCCAGGTGACGGCCATGAACGTCGCCGTCGGCCTCGAGGTCGGCTGCGCCTCGATCCTCCTGGTGGCCAAGTTCTTCGAGCAGGCACTCCTCGTACGGCAGTCCTCGTGAGCTCACTGCCCTATCTGGCCGCGGGCTGGATTCTGCTCATCGGGTTGTACGGCATCGTGACCAGCCGCAACCTCGTGCACGCGATCGTGTGCCTGTCGGTAACCCAGTCGGCGACCTATCTGCTGCTGCTCGCCATCGGTTACCGCCGCCGGGCCACCGCTCCGGTCTTCTCCGACATCCCCCCGGACCCCCGTACGGCCACGGTGGACCCGGTGGTGCAGGCGATGACCCTCACCGACGTCGTGGTCGGGGCCACCGTCACCGCGCTTCTCCTGGCGCTCGCCATCCAGGTCGCCAAACGCCGGGGAACCGTGGACCCGGACGAGCTCAGGTCGATGGAACCGTGACCGCCGCGATCGCCCTGCAGGCCGCCGTGGTGATCCCCATCCTGGTCGCCGCCCTGCTCGCGGCCACCGGACGATGGCTGCCCCGCCTGGCCATCGACACGCTCGCGATGGCGGCGGTGCTCGCCTGCGCGGGCCTGCTGACCTGGGTCCTGCCCCGATCCGGGCACCCCATCGTGGTCTGGCTCGGCGGCTGGCGCCCACACGGCGGAGAGGGCGTGGGGATCCCGCTGGTCGGCGACCCGGCCGGGGTGGGCCTGGCGCTGCTGGTCACAGTGCTGTCGCTGGCCGCGCTGATGTTCTCCTGGCGGTACTTCGCCGAGGTCCAGGCGGTGTTCCACGCGCTGCTCCTGCTGTTCGTCGGCGCGATGTGCGCGTTCACACTGACGGGCGACCTCTTCGACGCGTTCGTCTTCTTCGAGCTGATGAGCGTGGTCGCCTACGTCCTCACCGGCTACAAGTCCGAAGAACCGCAGAGCGTCCACGGTGCCCTCAACTTCGGCGTGGTCAACTCGATCGGCGCCTACCTGACCCTCACCGGCGTCGCGCTGATCTACGCCACCACGGGAGAGCTCGGCTTCGCCGCCATCGGCCGGCACCTGCCGCACGTGCACCCGGCCCTCGCGCTGGCCGGTTTCGCGCTCGTGGCCACCGGTTTCCTGGTGAAAGCGGCCGCGGTGCCCTTCCACTTCTGGCTGGCCGACGCGCATGCGGTGGCCCCCACGCCGGTATGCGTGCTGTTCTCGGGCGTCATGGTGGAGCTCGGCGTCTATGCCGTCACCCGGCTCTACTGGACGACGTTCGCCGGCGTCATCCCGGTTGCCGCGGTGGCGCGCGTACTGGCGGTCTTCGGGACGGCGGCGGCTGTGCTCGGCGCCGTCATGTGCCTTCAGCAACGCCACATCAAGCGGCTGTTGGCCTACTCGACCATCAGCCACATCGGACTGCTCCTCGCCGGCGTCGCGGTGCTGGACTCCGGCGCCACGACCGGCGCGGCGCTCTACCTTGTCGGCCACGCCGGGGTGAAGGGCGCGCTCTTCCTCTGCGCCGGGGCGTTGCTCAACCGGTTCGAGACCGTGGACGAGGGAGAGCTGCACGGCCGTGGCAGGTCCATGCCGTTGACCGGGGCGCTGTTCCTGGTGGGCGGGCTGGGCCTGGCCGGGCTGCCGCCGTTCGGCACGTGGGCCGGCAAGGCAGTCATCGAGCACGCTGCCGAGGCGCGTGGCTGGTGGTGGCTCACCCCACTGGCCGTGCTCACCTCCGCGTTGACCGCGGGGGCGGTCCTTCGCGTCTGGCTCGGGGTGTTCCGCGGGGTCGGACGACTCGCGCCGAAGGGGCGCGCTCCCGACCGCGAGGACCGGGAGACCGAGGAGCCGATGCCCCGGCTGCCCTGGACGATGACCGCGCCGGCGGTGCTCCTGCTCGCCGGTGCGGGCTGCCTCGGCCTCGCACCCGTCGTCGTACGGGCGGCGGCGACCGCGGCCCGGGTTCTCATCGATCCCGCCGGTGCCGGCCACCCGGCGGCGGCGCCCCCGGTGTGGACGATGGCCGGAACGCTCACCGGCCTGCTCTCCGCCGTGCTCGCTTTCGGGGTCGTGGCCCTCGGCACCACGGCCCTGCGCTGGCCGCCAGGGGTGCCGGCCGTTCTGCGATGGCTGCGGTCCGTACACGGCGGGCACCTCGGCGACTACGTCGCCTGGCAGGTCGCCGGAGTCGCCCTCCTCGGCGTCATGCTGGGGCTCCCCCTGGCCGGTCGCTGAAAGCCGCGAGGCGGCCGTGCACCCGTGTGCTCGGGTGGGGCGATTGATCTCTTCTACGTGGGTAGGGATCTTGGCAGGAGGTACAAATGCTCGCTGTCGCATCACCGGTCGGAGACAACTACCTGCTGATCCTCGGTCCTGTGATCGTCGTGTTGGCGATCGTGGCCTTTGTGAGCCTGACCGTCGTGGCCGGCCGGAGAAGGGACGGGCGAGGCTCCCGGCACCACCACACCGGGCCGGGCCACCCGCACCGCGGCGCCGTCCAGGGCGGAGTCATCGAAGGCGACCCCGGTCAGCGCAACCGTCGCGACGAGGCGCCCCGGCAGGACTGAGGTCCATGAAAGTTCAGACCCTCGACAGTGCCGAGATGGTGTCGAATACATCTGCACCGGGTGGTCATCCGGCGCCTCAGCGAACCGGCCGCGGCGGTCGCCGGCTCGACGGACCAGCCCGCCCACCTGTCGAAGGAGCTGCGGGACCTCCTGGCCGGCCTGTTCGACGACCTGAGCGAGGCGTTCACCGTCTTCGGCCGGATCCAGAGCGATCCCACCGGCACCGGCCAGGTCGACGAACTCCGCGCGATCCTCCGGCGAGCCGAGGACCGTCAGCACAGCGCCGGCGACAGCCTCGAGGCCTCGACCCGGCCCGGCCCGGAGAGATCCCTCGTCGCGCTCCTGGACGACGCGCGCCGGATCCTGAACGAGATGGACCCCGATCACGGCCCGCGCCAGGAGGCCCTGACGGCCTGAGCGGAACCTCGGCTCAGAGGGCGGCTCAGAGGAACGTGAAGCCGAGTGCCCGGTCGAGCTGCAGCGCGGTCGAGGCGAGGCAGCTCGTGGTGAGGCCGGTGGAGAACACCACCATGGGACCCGTGACGGGGTTCTTGCTCGGTGGCGTACCCAGCAGTGCCTTCACCCTCCCGACGACCCCGGACTCCGAGAACGCCGGGAGCGGGCTCGCGGCCGGCGAGGTGAGAGCGACCCGGGCGATGGTCCTGGCCACCAGCGGGCGGTCGCCCACCGCCTCGGCCGCGTCTTCGTCCGCCCAGCGCTCGAGTGAGAACCGCAGCCGCTCGTTCATCCTCCTGAGCGGCGGCAGTACCCCGGCCGCGAGGGCTCCGAGCGCCAGGTAACGGTGGTGGCGGTGCCGCAGGTGCGAACGTTCGTGCAGGAAGACGACCTGCAGCTCGGCGGCCGTCAGCCGGTCGAGCAGCCCGCGGGAGATCAGGACCCCACCGCCACGGCCCGGCACGGCGACCGCGATGGGCAGATCCGTGTCCATCAGGCTGCCAGAGCTCCGTCGCGCTGCCCGTACCTCCGCGGCCGACCGCGCGGCGAGCCGGCAGGCCGCTGCCAGGCAGACGCAGGAGAGCAGGAGTGAGGGCACGCCGGCTCCGGTCCGCAGCGGCTCCTCGTCACCGAACAGGGCCCACTCCGGAAGCACGCCGGCGGCCCAGGGCATGAGCCCGGCGAGGTAGTTGACCCCGATGAAGACGAACGTGCCCACCACCGCGAGGAGGGTCGTCAGCGCCACCGTGGCCAGCAGGCGGGCCTCCCACAGCGGATGCAGCGGGAGGGGCCACCGGCCGAGTGCGAGCGCAAGGGCGGTCGTCACCGCGGCCGGGAGGAAGGTCAGCCAGTTCATATCGGCTGACCATGGTCGCGCAGGACGAGGCGCAACGCCCGCTCCTCCTCGGCACTGAGCGTCTGCACGAACCGGCTGAGCACACTCGAGGCGTCGCTCGCGTAGCTCAGGTGATGGTGCATCCGGTCGGCGACGAGCCTGGATTCGTCCACGGCGAGCCGGTAGGTGTAGTGCCGGCCATCGCGCATCCGCGTGACCAGCTGCTTTTCATGCAGCCGGAACAGGACGGTGTTCACGGTCGTGTAGGCGGGCTCCCGGTCCAGGTGGGTCTGGAGCTCGGCGGCGGAGACGTGCCGGTCCGCGGCCGCGAGGGCCGCGAGGATCTCGGCCTCGAGCTGGCCTATCTGCCGTCTGGACATGTCTGGAGCCTCGAGTGCTGGCGGACGAGTAGGACTGCCCACACTATGACGCGACCGGTGGGCCGCGCTCTGGGTAGATGAATAGCGACGCGGCAATGGGGGGCGAGAGGTGGCTCAGCTGAAGCGCAGGCACCGTGCCCGGTACTGGTTCGACACCACGATGTCCAAGGGCACACCGGCGTTGATCGGCTGGCTCGGCATGGCGTCCGGGACGCTGGTCCTCATCGTGGCGTCCCTGTCCTTGCTCGTCGCCCCCCGGGACGCCGAGGACAAGGGCCACTGGGCGGGCGTGGTCTGGCGGAGCCTGTTACGCACGCTCGACCCCGGCACGATGGGCGCCGACAAGGGCACGGCACCCTTCCTCGCGCTGATGCTCACCGCGACCGTAGGAGGGATCTTCATCGTCAGTGCGCTCATCGGCGTGCTGACAACCGGTCTGGAAAGCAAGATCACCGAGCTCCGGAAGGGGCGGTCCCGGATCGTCGAGCGCGATCACACAGTGTTGCTTGGCTGGTCCGACCAGGTCTTCACCGTCATCGCCGAGCTCATCGAGGCCAACCAGAGCGAGCGCCGGTCGTGCGTGGCGCTGCTCGCCGACCACGACAAGGTCGACATGGAGGACGAGATCAAGGCGCGCATCGGAGATACCAGGAAGACCCGGGTGGTCTGCCGCCGGGGTAACCCGCTCAAGGTCGCGGACCTCGAACTGGTGAGTCCGAGTACGGCCCGGTCCATCATCGTGCTGTCGCCTCCGGTAGATGATCCCGACACCCATGTGATCAAGGCGCTGTTATCGCTGAACGCGCACTCCTGGGGAGCCGACCGGCCGCACGTGGTGGCCGCGGTGCACGACTCGGCCAACCTCCCGGCCGCACGGCTTGCGGGGGGCGCGACGGCGAGGGTCATCGACGCCGATGACATGGCCATCCGCCTGATCGTGCAGTCCCATCGGCAATCGGGGCTGTCCAGGGTCTGCGCGGACCTCCTCGACTTCGACGGGCACGAGTTCTACATGCGCTCCGAGCCGAAGCTTGCCGGCCTGACGTACGGCGAGGCGCTGCACGGCTACGACCTCGGCATCCCGGTCGGACTCCGGCATGCGGACGGGAAGGTGTCGGTCAATCCGCCCGTGAACACCCTGATCCGGGCTGACGACGAAATGATCGTGCTGGCCGAGGACGACCTGCTCATCCGGCTCGCGAGGAACCCGCCGGAGATCGTCGAGTCCGCGATCACGAGTGTCACGCCCTGCCCCGCGGCCCCCGAGCGGACGCTCCTGATCGGCTGGAACCACAGAGCCCCAAAGATCATCGAGCTCCTGGAGGACTTCGTCGAGCCCGGGTCGGAGCTCCAGGTCGCCGCGCCTCGACGGGATCCGAGGGCCGGGCTCAAGCCGGTGCACAACCTGACTGTGCGCTTCACCACATGCGATCCCACCGACCGGCCCTCCCTCGAGGCCCTGGACGTGGGGTCCTATCAGCACATCATCGTCTTGTCCGACGCCGCCTTCCAGCCGCATCACGCCGACGCGCGAACACTGGTGACGTTGCTGCACCTGCGGGACATGGAGGAGAGCCTGGGCGACCCCTATTCGATCGTGAGTGAGATCAACGATGACGCCAACCGCGAGGTAGCCCAGGTGACCAAGGCCGACGACTTCATCGTCAGCGACAAGCTGATCAGTCTGATGCTGACTCAGCTCAGCGAGAACCAGCACCTCTACGACGTCTTCGTCGACCTGCTGGATCCATGGGGCTCGGAGATCTATCTGAAGCCGGCCTCGGACTATGTACACCCCGGAGTGCAGGCCAACTTCACCACGCTGATCGAGGCGGGGCGGCGGCGCGGCGAGACCGTGATCGGCTATCGGCGGCGAGACCTCTTCCACGAGCCACCGGACTATGGTGTCGTGCTGAACCCCGACAAGCGCGCCCCTCTCAAGCTGTCGGTGGAGGACCGGGTCATCGTGCTCGCCGAGAACTGAGCGACCGGGCCTGTGACGCGGTTCTCGCCGGGGCCTAGGTGAGATCCCTGGCGAGATGGGCACAGAGGATTGGGGATCTAGCCCCAAAAGACCTGAATCTGAGTGGATCCGGCGTTCCGGCAACGAAGGAGGTAAGTGGACATCCCCCCCACTGTCCGACAGAACGGAACCCTTCCCACTCGAACCGGTGGCGCCCGCGGTCAGAGACTCTTGTGGCTGGACGCCCTGCGCGGTCTGGCGGCGCTCGTGGTGGTGTTCGAGCACCTGCTCGACGCGCTCCTGCCGGAGGTCCGCCGCTCCGTCAGCCCGTGGTTCGACTTCGGCAGGTACGGCGTCTTCGTCTTCTTCATCGTCAGCGGCTATGTGGTCCCCGCCTCGCTGGAACGACGCGGCAGCCTGCGGGAGTTCTGGATCGGCCGGGTGTTCCGGCTCTATCCGCTGTGGGCCCTGGCCGCCGCGCTCGGCCTCGTATTCGCCCTCGTCGAGGTCTTCTGGGGCCTGCCGGAGGCCCTGTCCGCCCACCCCTGGGCGTCGACGCTGGCCCACGTCACGATGCTGCAGGACCTGTTGCAGGTGCCGAGCGTCCTCAACGTCTTCTGGACACTGTCCTACGAGATGGTCTTCTACCTGCTCGTGACCGCGATGTTCGCCGCAGGCGTGCATCGGGCCAGCGCCGGCACCGCTCTCGGATTCGGCCTGGCGGCGCTGACGCTGGGCGTCGCACTGCCGGCCGGTCTCCTGTCCGCGGCCTGGGGGCCGGGCACCGTCGTAGCCGTGAGCGTGCTGATCCTCGCGGGGCTGGCCGCGGTGCTCGGTGGCCGGTCCGGACCACGACCGTACGGCGCCGTGCTCCTGGGTGTGACCGCCATCGGGCTGCTGACCCTCAACAGCCGGATCGGCGGCGTGGAGAGTCTTGCCATCATGGCGACGATGTTCGGGGGAACCGCGGTTCACCGGATTCAGCACGGAGAACGTGACCGCCGGCCCTCCGACTGGCTCGTCCTCCTCGTACCCCTCCTGTCGATCGCTGCCGGAGTCCGCCTCGCCGCCGGGTGGGGGGTCCCGGGCGGCCGTCCGGGTCTGTCGTGGGGATGGCCGGCCGCCATGGGGGCGGCCTGGCTCACCTTCGCGCTGGCCCTGACCGTGCGCCATCGCGGCATGCCCCGGCTGCTGCCCTGGCTCGGCGTGATCAGCTACTCCGTTTACCTCCTGCACCAGCTGCCTCTTCAGCTGGCCCGCAGGATGCTCGGTGACCCGGCGCCGTTGCCGGCGGCCGTGCGAGCCGGATGGGGTGTAGCGATCCTGGCCGCCATCCTGGTCTGCAGCGCACTGGCCTACCGCTACGTCGAGCGGCCGATGCAGCAGGTCGGCCGGCGCGTGTCACGGCGGTCACGCGAGCGTTGGCCTGACTCACGCGTTGCCGCGCACGGGCCCGGTCTCAACGGCCCGGCAGAGCTCGCGGAGGACACCGAAGGCCGGCGCCCCGTATCCAAGGTGGCCTGAGGACGGGCGGTACGCTGCGCACAGGCGGCCGCGGACGCGGTCCGCCGCCGGCCTGGCACGGAGAGGAGCCGAGATGGGCGAGCTGTCGCCGTGGCATTGGCTGATCGTGGCACTGGTGTTCGTGATGCTGTTCGGAGCGAAGAAGCTGCCTGAGGTGGCCCGCTCGCTGGGGCAGTCGCTGCGGATCCTCAAGGTTGAACTCGACGGCGGCAGGCGATCGGCCGAGGCGGCCCAGGTGCCCGCAGCGGGGGCGAGCCCCCCCACGCCCGCGCCGGCCCCGGCCGTGGCGCTGCACACGACAGTGGACCCCTCGGCGGTTCGCCGCTAGAGGTCGAACTCGGCCGGTGGGAGATCCACGGCATAACACGCCTCGCGGACCACGGCCTGTTCGGTCTGGTCGAAGTTCCCGTCGGCGCCGCCGATGACGATGCCGATCTGGATCACAGCCCGTGCCTCCGCCGGCTTCTTCTTGACCTTGCCGATCTCCTGCAGCACGCTCACCTTGCCGAAGTCGAAGTCGGCGGTCAGCTTGGCGATGTAGTCGTTGAACCGGCGCTGCAGGTCGTCGGCGGGGAAGTTCTGCAGCACCTCGTTGCTCGCGATCAGCGAGGCGGTGCGCTGGCGCTCGGCCGGATCCACCGTGCCGTCCGCGGCCGCGACCAGCGCGCACATCGCCATGCTGGCGTCGCGGAACGCGCCGCTCTTCAGATCGTTCTTCTTCACCATGAGCTGGGCTTGCATGGTTTGTGTCGATTCCCGCAGCCGGTTCCAGATGGCCATGTCACAACTCCTCGTCGCCGCATCTCTTTGCTCGACAGTAACCTATCTACTACACGTGTCTTAGGAGAGTCCGCCCGCGAAGAGCTCACCTCTGCGGCCCCGGAACGCGGAATGTGCTTGTGCGCACAGAGGTTGACACCATTGATGGCCCAGCGATCTCGCGACGCCTCGTCGCTCGAACAGCTGCTGACCGCGGAGCGGACCAGCACGCTGCATCGCATCGCGGCCCTGACCCGGGACTGGGACGCCATCGTGGAGTCGTCCACACTGGTCAGCGTCGACGACGAGCATGACCCCGAGGGCGCGACGATCGCCTTCGAACGGTCCCAGATCGACTCCCTCATCGGGCAGGCCCAGCAGCGCCTCACCGACCTCGACCATGCGCTCGAGCGAGTTCGCGACGGCACCTACGGCCGATGCGAACGCTGTGGCGCGGCCATCGGGGCCGAACGCCTCGTCGCACGTCCGACGGCGAGGACCTGCATCAGCTGTGCCAACGCGCGCTGAACTCCGCAGACCGCCAGCTAAGTTGCCTACCCCGCCCAATCCAGCTGTCCAGTTCGATTACGTAGCGCTACGGAGGGCATACTTATGGTGATAACGGCGGACGGGCCGCGATACACCAGGAGGTGAGGCATGCTCCGGCATGAGCTGGTGCAAACACTCCGGCTGCTCACGTTCACCCGAGCCAAGCGTCCGGGCCGCCGTCCATCGCAGGACGCGCCGAGGCTGGAACAGCGCGAGGTGGCCCGGGCGGTCCGCTGTCTCCCGGGGCGGTTCACCGACCGGCTGCCCGCCCGCACCCTGCAACGCATCAGCATCGCCGCGAGCGGCGGGCAGTGGGAACGCGTCGTGGGCGACCTCATCGCCTCGCTTCGTGCCCACAACCAGCCGGTCACGCCCGAGGAGCGCGATCAGCTACACGCCGTCCTCAAAACACTGCGGCTGCCGACGGGCGCGCTCTTCGACCTGGACATGAGGCACTGAGCCACGGCCCTTCGCTTCAGGCTCAACTGAAGCGAAGGGCCGCCGAGTTGAGCGTGCGGGGACCTACCCGCCGCCGTACGGACGGGTGATGATCTCCAGGTTGTGCCCGTTCGGATCGTCGAAGTAGGCGCCCCGGCCGCCGTCGCGATGATTGATCCGTCCCGCCTCCTCGTGTCCAGGGTCGGCGTAGAACTCGATGCCGGCGTCCTGGATCCGCCCGAAGATCTCGTCGAAGTCCTCCTCGGAGACGAGAAACGCGTAGTGCTGCGCGGCGATCCGGCCGGGCTCGGTGTCCATGAAGTCCAGCGTGACGCCGTTGCGGGTCTGGACGGGGACGAAAGGACCCAGCGGGGCGCCGACCTCCAGCCCGAGGATCGTGGCGAAGAAGTCAGCGGTCGCCTTCTTGTCGCGGACCGCGACGATGGTGTGGTTGAGGTCGACGGACATCGCGGTTCCCTCCTCAGTGGTGCTGTCTGGGACATACCCAGTGAGGACGGACTTGACGGCGCGAATGCAGCGGCGATCATGAAGCTGGAGTCTCGACGGTGACGCGGCGGGCGAGCCGGCGGCCGAGGCGCTGCATCGGCAGCTCGACGCATCGGTGCGTCGCCCAGCTCAGGACCAGGAGTACGAGTATGAAGACGACCAGCCAGGCGAGCTCGTCCTGCTGTGGCGTGCCGAAGAGCTGGTCCGAGATCATCAGGAGCACCGGGTGCAGGAGATACAGCGAGTAGCTGATCACTCCCAGGCCGCCGAGCCACCGCGGCATCCGGCGCTGCCGGAGTGCCATTACGCAGGCGAAGGTCAGCGCGGCCAGGACGACAGAGCCGGTCCAGTAGCGCTGGAAGGTGTGCGCGTCCGCCGCGGTCATCGACAGCCTTGCGTTCCACACACCTGCCGCCACGGCCGCGGCCAGCACCGTCCCCATCGCCAGTGCCGCGGTTCGCCTGCGGATCTGCCCGTGTTCGGCCCGATAGATCACCGTGCCGGAGAACATCACCGCGAGGCAGACGAGCCCTTCCCAGGGGCCCACCCGGCCGTTCACCACGACGAGCACGGCGGCAAGTCCACCTCCGAGCAGGCCACCGGTCATGCGCAGGGCCGGACGCCGTGACATCGCGGCGGCGATCGAGATCACCAGGACCATCGCGGTGAACAGGACGACCGGCCCGGCGCCCAGGGCTCGTGAAAGCGCGGCCGTCGGCAACAGAGCCCCCACGAGGAGCGCGGCCAGCGCCAGGACGGCGGCGATGGGCGCCGATCGGCGCTGTGTCCCGGTGACGAACAACGCGACGATCAACAAATAGAAGGCCATCTCGTACGAGAGCGTCCAGAGCACGTTGATGGCGTTCGGTACGGCGAGGAGGTCCTGCAGCATCGTGAGGTGCGCCACGACGGCGGTCACAGGGTCGTACTGCTCGAGCCCGCCCCGCAGACCTCTGAGCCCGAGGAGGAACGGCAGCACGCCCGCAGCGCAGGCCACGAACAGGAGTGGATAGATCCGGAACAGCCGGCCGATCCAGAAGCTGCGCAGGCGGCCGTGCCGCTCCAGGGACGCGGGCACGATATAGCCGCTGGCCAGGAAGAAGACGAGGACGCCGTACTTCCCCGGGTCGAACCAGTAGAAGACGTGGTAGCGCAGCTGAGGTGTGTAGTAGTAGGTCGCGTGGTGGAGGGCCACAGCCATCGCGGCCATCCCGCGGAGTACGTCCAGCCAGGCCAGGCGGGTGGCGGCGTGGGTCTGCGTCGGCGACGACACAGACCGCCCTTCGAGGGTCGCGGGGGGCACCAGGACAGACTAGTGACAGACGGACACAAAGGCACGGTGGTGCGTCGACAGGTCACAGGTCGTCGGCGAGCCGCTCGAGGAGCGGGAGGACGGCGGCGAGCCGCGCCCGCTCCTCGGGTCCAAAACTCCTCTCCAGCGTCCGTCGCATTTCGTCGGTGATCGCGTGCTCGCGACTGTGGAGGGTCGACCGCCCGGCCGCGGTGATCTCGGTGATGATCCTGCGCGCGTCGGCGGGGTCAGCGGCACGGCGCACCAGTCCCCGCTGCTGCAGGTCGGTAAGGGCACTGCCGATGGCCTGCGGAGTCACGCGCTCAGTGCCGGCGAGCGCGGCCGAGCTCGCCGGACCGTCGCGGTCGAGCCTCCACAACACCGCGAGTTGTAAGAAGCTGGAGTCGGAGGACGGGCCGGCGGTCGTATAGAGCCTGCGCATGCGCCGGGAGATCCTGCCGAATGCCATGCGGAGCTCGCGGGCGGTCAGTGACAGATCAAGGTCGCCGTCCTGCTCCATAGAGGACACACCTATCATGAGAGCGTCCACAGCGGTCGGCACGTTCCCCCATTTGCACCTTTTACGACAAGAATCCCAATGTGTAGATATAGCTGGGATTCTCCCATCACGGAGCGAGCGCACAATCCGAACATTCTTCACGTCCTCGCCGGCTGAAATGCCCAATTGCACGCACCGGAGCGGACTCGCCGGGCGCCGGGACGGAACGGATCGGAACACACCGTCATAGCGCCCCTGAGCTGGAGGTTCCCCAGGACCGATGCCCTACGGAACAGTCCAGAACAGGCAAATCCCACGGAAGCGTCGTGGAAAAGTGAGACGATCCACCACTGCGGGGGAATAAAGCGTCAGCGACGGTTAGGGATTAAGGCACTCCTGATGAGTATCGACGACCCCGATAACCAAGCGGCTCTGGACGAATTCGTTCAGTGTCTGGCGGAGTTCCATCGCGCCTGCGGAGGGCCCTCACTCCGGGAGCTGTCGCGGGTGTCGCGGCAGGTCGTGGAGACCTATCGGATGCGATATCCGAACCTGCTCGAACTGTCCCTTACAGCCCTGAGCGATGTGCTCAGCCGTCGCCGGAAAAAGCCTCCATCCTGGAACTGGGTGGCCTCGTTCGTACTCTCATGCCAGCGCTACGCCGAGGACTCCGGGCTGTTCCCGGACGTCGGCGACAGCACCCTGCAGGAGTGGAACCGGCGGTTGCAGACCCTCAGCCTGCCGGGCGAAGACGCCGGGACCGGGGCGGTGCCCGGCGCCAGGGCGCCCATCGGCCGGGCGGGTGCCTTACCGTCCGGTCCCGCCGTCCCGGACCGTCCCATGCGCCCGCGCCCTCCGGACCCTCTGCCGGCACCCGTGCCCACCGTCCAGGAGGCGGCGGACCCCCGCTCCGGCGGCGGCTCGGCGCGCCGGCCGCGCACCTCATCGCAGGTGGCGGCCGGGACGGCCATCGGGGAGCTACTCGATCACTACGTCGGAGACCCCGGGGGCGCGTCGCTGTCGGAGCTGCGGTTCTTCAGCAACTACGGCCGCCATGGGCTGGACCTGCTCAGAGCCGCCGAGGGCGACCGGGACGGGGACGCCTGCTATCGGCTCGGCGTGCTGCTGTGCCTCGATGACCGGCCCACCGAATCGCTGGCCTGGCTCATGCAGGCAGAGTCCGGTGGAGACGCGAGGGCCAGCAGGCTGATCGAGCATCATGCTCCCCGCACCGTCGCGCCGGGACACGCCTACGAGCTAGGTGTGCTCGCGGCCGCGGCCGGGGACCCTGCGAGCGCCGAGATCTACCTCGAACGCGCCGTGCGCGCCGGGCACGCCCGGGCGGGCTTCGAACTCGGCGCTCTGTGGTTGGAGCGGCACGACCCGGCGCGGGCCGTCTATTGGTTCAGCCGGGCCGCCGCATTCGGCCATCCGCTCGCGCAGTGGTGGTCGGACAGGATCCGCCAGGAGACCAGTGCAGGAGGCTCGGCCGTACGCCCCCGGCAGCCGGGCCGGGAGATCTCCCTGCCGACGGTCGCGGACCTTCTCCAGCGAATCCACGGCGAACAACCCCCACAGCCCTGACGCGCCGCTCCGATGGCTTGACCGCCGTGCTTCAGTGCTGAAAGCCACGCCCGGCTGCTGGACGGGCCGATGGGCACCTCGAGCATCGTCCTGGACGCGGGAACAGACGACAGGACCGTCCCGGCCGCACTCATCGCCGTCCACACAAACGACCCACCGGGAAACCCACCACTACGAGCCGCCTGACCGAGGCCGGCCGGGTGTAGCCGACGGGGCCGGGTCGCTGCGCGGGCGAGGCCCTCGGAAGTACCGACGGGTCACTCCCGGCTGGTGCGGGCCTCTGACGGGGTATAGATCGATTCGAGGTCGGCCATCTCCCACCCCGCTGTCACGCCGCCGGCCTCGTAGGCGCTCTGCAGGAAGGCCAGCAGGGTCCGGCGGGGGTCCGCGCTGGTGCGTACGTCCTCCCAGCCGAGGACGGCGAGGTGGGTGCCCGCCTCGGTGGGGATCCACCTCGCCTGTTCGGGGCGCAGCGGCTGTCCCGTGAGGTCGGGTGGCTCCGGGTGGGTGTAGGAGTAGAAGCCGGCATCCGGCGTCCCGTGGCCGCCGGGGCAAAAGCCGAAGCCGATGACCTCGTGCGTCGACGACTCGTGGGCCAGCGGGTCGGCCTCCCTGCGTTCGGGAACCCGGCGGCCCGAATAGCGCGTGACCGCGAGGTCGAAGTCGTGCCAGAACAGGTGCACCGGGCTCGACTTGCCGGAGAACCAGCCGGAGAACTCCTGGAAGACCCCGTCGACCCACGCCAGCACCCGCCAGAACCGGTCCACCTGAGCCGGATCGTAGGACCGGTGTTCGGTGTCCTCATGGTGCGGCGGTGCGCCTGGGAGCCCGACCGGCTCGGTGCTTATCTCCAGCCGGGCGCCGAGTCCGGCCAGCGTCCCCATGACGCTGTCGTAGAACGCCTGCACCGAGAGTCCATCGCGCAGCGCGACGCTTTCGGTCTTTCCCACATCGGTACGAACGACCAGCCGGTGGTCAAGGAAGTCCATGTCGATGGCGAAGCCGAGGCCGCCATAGCGCATGCGGCCCGTGGTCAGGCCACGGATCGCGGCATAGAGCGGGACGTTCCACCAGTGGTTGCGCGGTGCCGTCGCCGCCATCCTGATTTTGCCGACTATCTGGCAGTACAGGTGCAATGTGTCCTTGGTCGGCCGCCACTCGGCGAGCGGCAGCGCCGGAAGGTCGCGCCCACGGGTCTGGTCGACGTACATCGCCACGCCCCCTAGTGGACCGCCGGCCGGGACCTACCGATCCACCTTGGTGACTTCCTTGCTCACTTCGTTGGGTGCCTCGTACTCACGGTCCGGAAGCTTGCGCAGAACCTCGAGGATGTCGTCCTCGGCTCCGTTCTGCTTCGCATGTTCGACCAACTGGTCACGGGTCGCCGGATAGCTCATCCCGGACAGGAATTTCTGCACTTCGATGAATGAAGGCTGTCTGCCCATCGTCATTCCTTTCCAGTGTGCATATTCGCCAGGTGATCGTGTCGCCGGTCCATGCCCGAGTGCTGGTTCAGTACCCGGCGCCCCTGCGATTCATGCCGATTGACCTGCTGGTTCGTGCGTTACTGAATGCGGATGTCGACTTTGCACAACCATTGGTTTATCGCCGTCCCAAAGGGTGACGAACGCCATATAGGTGACGCCGAAGGGGAGCAAGCCATGAGAGTTCTGATCACCGGCGGCGCCTCCGGGCTGGGTGCCGCCATCGCGGAGAAGGTCGGCGCCGAGGGCGGGCGGCCTCTGGTCCTGGACCGCCACATCCCCAAGGCCCGGCTCGAGCACGTTCAGGCGGATCTCTGTGACCGGCGTGCGGCCGAGCGGGCCGTACGCTTTCTCGCGCGCTGCGCCGACGGGCTGGACGCGGTGGTCACCGCGGCCGGCATCGACTCCTGCGGGGCCCTCGGCACGGTGCCGGCCGAGGACTGGGAACGCGTCGTCAACGTCAACCTGCTCGGGACCGCGGCGGTGATCCGGGCCGCACTGCCCTACCTCACCGCGGCCGAGAACGGCCGGGTCGTCACCTGCGCGTCCACCCTCGGCCTGCGGGCGGTGAGCGACGCGACCGCCTACTGCGCCGCGAAGTTCGGCGTGGTCGGCTTCACCAAGGCGCTCGCCGCCGAGACGGCCGGGCGGATCGGCGTCACCCTGCTCGTGCCCGGAGGCATGGACACCCCGTTCTTCGACGGCCGGGACGCGCAGTACAGGCCGCCGCCGGACGCGAAGCTGAACCGGCCACAGGACGTCGCGGCCGCAGTCCTGTTCGCGCTGCACCAGCCGCGCGGCTGTGAGCTGCGTGAGCTCGTCGTCTGTCCCTCGCGGGAGCCCTCTTGGCCGTGATCGCGTTGCGGGCGCTCGGTCTCGGGGATCTGCTCACCGTGGTGCCCGCGCTGCGCGCGTTGCGGCGCGGGCTGCCCGATCACCGCGTCACCCTCGCGGTGCCACGGTCGCTGGCCACCCTGGCCCGGATGACGGGAGCGGTCGACCACGTCCTGCACGCCTCCGGGCTCCGTCCGCTGCGGTCCTGCGGCCGGGTCGACATCGCCGTCAACCTGCACGGCCGTGGCCCGCAGAGCCACGAGGTGCTCCGCCGGTGTCGCCCGGCCGAACTCCTCGCGTTCGCTCACCCCGCCTTTCCCGCGCACATGGGGCCGGCGTGGGATCCCGGCGAGCACGAGGTTGACCGGTGGTGCCGGCTCGTGGCCTGGTACGGCTTCGCACCGGACCCCGGCGATCTCGACCTGCCCGCACCCGCGTGCGAGTCGCCTGCGCCCGGGGCTGTCGTCGTCCATCCGGGCGCGGGCTCTCCGGCGCGCCGGTGGCCCTGTGAGCGCTACGCCGCCGTGGCCGCGGCGATTCACGCGGAGGGCCATAAGGTCGTCGTGACCGGCGGTTCCGGCGAGACCGCACAGGCCCGCCAGGTCGTCGCGCTCGCCGGCCTCGGCCCGGCCGCAGACCTCTCCGGCCGTACGCCGCCGCCGCGAGTCGCCGCGCTGGTGGCAGGGGCGCGCCTGGTGATCTGCGGGGACACCGGGATGGGCCATCTCGCCACGGCCTATCGCACCGCGTCCGTCCTGCTCTTCGGACCCACCCCGCCCGCGCTGTGGGGGCCACCGCGACGGCCCGAGCACACCGTCCTGTGGACCGGTGGGGACGGCGACCCGCATGGACGCGCACCGGATCCCGGCCTGCTCCAGATCCCGGCCGGTCAGGTCATCGCGGCGGCGCTGCGGAGCCTGCGGGCCACGACGGCATGAGCGGTCGGGTGGCCCGTGTGCCCGTCAGTCCCGTTTCCCGGCAATCCATGATCGGACCGCGGCGGGACTGTACGGCCGAAGGCCGCTGACCGGCAGCCGCACCTCGACGCGGGCGCCCGGGCCCTCTGCCACGGACACGCTTCCGCCCTGCAGCTCGGCCTGCTGACGGACCAGTGTGAGGCCGAGCCCAGAGCCCGGACTCCCGGCGCGGCGCTCGAACCGGGTGAAGACGGACTCCCGCTGAGCCGGCGAGATCCCGGGGCCGGTGTCCTGGAAGGCGAGCACGGCCTCATCCCCGTCTTGATCGAGCGAGACCGTGATGACGGCGCGGCCGTCGTGGCCTACACCGTGGACGGCCGCGTTGTCGATCAGGTTGTCCACGATCAACCGCAGGCCTTCCGGCCATCCCCGCACACGCACGTCCGCGTCCAGTCGCGAGGTCGTCGTGGCATGCGGGTGACGGTGCCGCGCCTCCTCCACCGCGGTGGCGGCGATCTCGACGAGGTCCACGTCGTCGCAGAACAGCGCCGGGTCGAGGAGCTCACCCCGGGCGAGCTGCCGCAGCATGGTGATGAGCCGCTGTATCCGGCGGTGTTCGGCGCGGAGGTCGGCGGCGATCTCGGCTCGTTCGGCCGGTTCGAGCCCGGGATGGTCCAGCAGACTCAGATTCGTGCCCATGCTCGTCAGGGGCGTGCGGAGTTCGTGTGCGGCGGTGGCGGCGAACGCTCGTGCGCTGCCCAGCGCCTCCTCCGTACGGACCACGGCGGCGTCCCGTCGGTCGAGCAGCTCATTCAGGAGACGGGCCAGCTCATCGACATCGGCCACGCCGGACCCGGTGGCGAGCCGGCCGCCTCCGCGAGAGGGCACATCAATGATCCGTGCCTGCCGTCTCAGCACGGCGAGCGGCCGCACCGCGAGCCGCCCGAGGCCAAATCCCGCAGCCGCACCGACGCCCACGGCGATCAACGTGATCAGGGCCAGGCGGCGGCGCAGGAGCGCGAGCTGCCCGGCGAGACGCTGTTCCGGCTCGAGCACCCACAGCCGGGCGCGGACGCCCTTCGGGCCGAGGTCGGCGGCGATGTACCGCCATCGACCTTCCCCGGCGGAGAAGGTCCCAGGCCCGTAGGTCACAGGGTCGTGCGGGACCGGCGCTTCCGTACCGCGCCGGCCCGTACCCGCGCGCTCCGTGGCCGGGTCCGGCAGTACGGACGGCACGTTTCCGATCACGAGGGGATCGGCGCCCGGCACGCCGACGTACAGACCACCCGGACCGTCGGCCCCGAGGGCCGCGGCGGTCAGGCGCTGGGCGGCGAAATCGGGTGAGACCTTGGAGCGCGGCCGGGCTCGCCGTACGTACACGGCGGCCATCGGGGTCAGCGCGCGCAAGCGCACGGCCAGCTGCCTGTCGCGCTCAGCCCGCATATCGTGCGCCGCCACGCGGAACACGACGAACCCGGCCAGCAGAACCAGGACCGGGACGAGTACGGCGACGCAGAGCGCGAACCTGGTGGAAAGCCTCACGGCCGCCCGTCTCGCAAGACGAAACCGACCCCACGCACGGTGTGCACCATCCGCGGCTCACCGGATCTCTCCATCTTGCGCCGCAGATATCCGACGAAGGTGTCCACCGCGTTACCCGAGACCTCGAAGTCGTAGCCCCACACGCGCTCGAGGAGGACCGTGCGGGAGAGCACGATCCCCACGTTGCAGGCCAGCACCTCGAGCAGATCGAACTCGCGCCTGGTCAGCTCCAGGTCCCGGCCGCCCAGCGTGGCACGGCGGGTGGCCGGGTCCACCGCGAGCGAGCCGACCCGGACCACCGCGCCGGGCACGCGCCCCGCACGTCTGAGCAGGGCGCGGAGCCGCAGGACCAGCTCGGCCAGATCGAACGGCTTCACCACGTAGTCGTCGGCCCCGGCCGCCAGACCCGCCACCCGATCGGCGACGTCGTCGAGCGCGGACAGCATGAGGACCGGAATCTCGGACCCACGGGACCGGAGCGCGACACAGACCTCGATCCCCGACATTTCGGGCATCGACACATCCAGCACCATCGCATCCGGCTCGCCGTGGGCCGCGATTTCGAGCGCTCGCGGTCCTGAGCCGGCGGTCTCGACCCCGAAACCCTCGAGCCGCAGTCCTCGGCCGAGCGCGCGCAGGATGGCGGGATCGTCGTCCACCGCGAGGATTCGATGTCCGGTCATCGAGGCGCTCTGGACATTTCACGTGCTCCTGGGCATCTCGGGGGCCTCAGGCTACGCCGGGCGTCCGGCCACGCGATCCGCGACCGGACGCCGCCCCTGTTCCGAGCCGGCTCACTTACCGCCGGCGGCACCGTGCGTGTCACACCACTTGGCCACCTTGGGCAACTGCTGCTTACGGAGCTGCAGGGTGTTGAGCTTGGACTGCTGTATGCGCACCCGCCCGTCGGCGAGGTCGGCGCGAGCCGGGTCCTTGGCACGGACCGCGGCCGCACGGGCCTGCAGCCACTTGACCGAGCCACGCTGCCCGGGGCCCGCCGACAGGCGCGCGATACGGCGGTCGACCCGCTGCTCCGCCTTGTCGATCCGGCCGCACAGACGGTGCGCGCGTGCGCCGGGTTGCTGCTGTGCGACTTTCGGCTTCGCCGTCGGCGAGGGTGCGGACTGGTTCGTCGCGGCCTGGGCCGCGGAGCCACCTATCACCAGCAGGGCGCCGACCGCGCCCGCGCCCACGAGGGTCTTCAAAGACATGCTTGACCTCCCAGATCGTTGAACGGGAGCGACTGTAGAGGGAGATCTTGGCAGAACTCTGAGAAAGCCGGTCACGGCGCCATCGGGGCCGCGATCCGGCCCGTCACCTCGCCGAGGCGGAAGCGCGGACCGGGACGACCACCGACCCGGCCCACGATCCAAGCTCTACTCCTGCGGTTGGCGGCCGAGAATTACTGCTTCGCGGTGGTCGAGCTCGCCACGCGTCGCGTCCACGTGCTCGGGGTCACGGCAAACCCGACCGTGTTTTGGCACCGACAGGCCCAGGAAAGTACCTGTCGAGTGTGACGCTCGTCTTCGCCGCCAGCCATTCCGTCCGTCGGCGGACACTGAGACGGGTGTAACGCGGTCGGCGCGGATCAACCAATTCCTCCTCACGCTGCCCGGCCGCGATCAGCTTCCGGTCCTCAAGCCACGCCACACGGCTCGACACGACGGGACCGAAGGGCTTGCCGCGTCGGGCCACAACGGACGCTTTGAGCCCTGCCTCCTCCAGCATCCGTGGCGTCACGGCCGGTTGGCACAAGGAAGAATGCACTATCAGCATCATCCCCCTGTCGCCCACCCTGATCCTGCTGTATGCCCCCGGCCCCGGTGCCGTACATGGCACCGAGGCGACGGCGAGCCAGGCATCTTGCATTAAACGTTACTTACGAGGCGTTGCGGCCCAAAGACGGACATCTGTGGGCCGATGGGAGGGTATTGGCCTGGCTCTCGGTCATTCGGGCAAAGGGCCGGTTGTGCACACGAGACCATCGACTCCAGTACGATCTTGGCCTACGTGAGATATGAGACGGCCGGGTCGAGCCGGCAAACCTCGGTCGGCCTTCGAATGGCTAACGGACAATTCACCCCGAATGGAGCCCGTTATGGTTCGAGCGCGTTTTGCCACGGCCGCGATCGCCGCCGCCGCGTTGAGCGCCTCCCTGTCGGCATGCAGTAACAACGACGCCGCCCAGGCGCAGCAGAGCCAGCCCGCCGTCGCCAAGGACGCTAGCCTCGCGGCGATGGTCCCGGCGCGCTTCAAGGGCGGAGTCAACGTCGCAAGCGGTGTGTACGCGCCGATGGAGATGCTGACGGAGAACGGGAAGTTCACCGGCTTTGACTACGACCTCGGACAGGCGCTCGCAGGCAAGCTCGGCGTCCCCTTCCACTTCGAGAACCAGGACTTCGACACCATCATCCCGTCGCTGCAGTCGGGCAAGCACAACATCATCATGGCCGGGATGAACGACACCGCCGCACGTCAGAAGACCCTCGACTTCGTCGACTACTTCCACGCTGGCCTAGCCATTCTCGTCAGGAAGGGCAACCCCGACCACATCTCCACGGTGCTGGACCTGTGTGGCAAGACGGTGGCCGTCGGAAAGGCCACGGTGCAGGGGGACCTGATGAGGTCCGAGTCGCGTAAGTGCCCCGGGGCAGGGAAGGGGCCGATCAAAATCGCCGAGGTGCCGACCGAGCCCGACGCCCAGCTCCAGGTGCGTGCCCAGAAGGCCACGGCGGACGTACTCGACGCCGCCCCGGCGGAATACGCCGCCTCCACCGCGGGTGGTGGCAAGCTCTTCGAGGTCGTCCACGACGCCCAGCACCCCGGCGGGTACTCGCCGGTCGACACTGGCATCGGCGTGCTGAAGAAGGACCACGACCTGACGCTCGCCCTGCAGGCCGCGCTGAAGTCCCTGATTGCGGACGGCACGTACAAGAAGGTGCTCGCCAAGTACGAGCTCACCTCCTACGCCATCGACTCCGCAAAGATCAACGGACACTCATGAGCGGTAAGACCACCAGCACCGGACAGGAGACCGGCCGGGCCGTGGAGCGAGCGCCCGCGAACGACGACGTGGCCGCCGTCCCGCTGCGTCACACGGGCCGCTGGGTCGCCGCGGTGGCGCTGCTGATCCTGTGCGGTGGCACGCTGGCGTCGTTCTGGCGCAACCCCAACATCGACCACGCGGTGGTCACGAACTACCTGTTCGACAGCCGGGTCCTGAGCGGCGTCGGCCTGACGGTCGCGCTGACCGCGACATCGATGATCCTGGCGACCGTCCTCGCGGTCGCACTGGCGGTCATGCGGCTTTCCTCCAACCCGGTGCTGCGCGTCCTGTCCTTGGCTTACGTTTGGTTCTTCCGGGGGACGCCGCTGCTGGTGCAGGTCGTCTTCTGGGGATATCTCGGACTGCTGTACGCGCGGCTGAGTATCGGGATCCCGTTCACCTCTATCACCTTCGCCTCGGCGAACACCAGCACCATCATCTCCGCGTTCGTCGCGGGGCTGCTGGCACTGGGTCTGAACGAGGCCGCGTACGCCTCCGAGATCGTCCGCGCCGGCCTGCTATCCGTCGATGAGGGACACGTCGAGGCCGCCTACTCGCTGGGAATGTCACCGGCGTACACGCTGCGCCGCATCGTCCTGCCCCAGGCCATGCGCGTGATCATCCCGCCGATGGGCAACGAGACCATCTCGATGCTGAAGAACACCGCGCTGCTGGAACTCATCGCCGTGCACGAGCTGTACACGCGGACGAGCCAGATCTCGGCGCAGAACCTGAGTCAGGTGGAACTCCTCATCGTCGCGAGCGCGTGGTACCTGTTCCTCACGACGGTGCTCTCGGTTCCGCAGTACTACCTCGAACGCAGGTTCGGCCGTGGCACCGGCCGCCGGCCGTCGACGTCCCCGAGGAAACAGATCCGGCTGCGGTACGACGCCGCGCGGGCACGGCTGCGCACCATCGCATGACCCGACTCCAAGACGGGGAATCCATCATGAACACGGCCACCGCGGCGGGAGCCGCACCGATCGTCGAGGCCCGCAGCGTACAGAAGCACTTCGGGGCGAACCACGTACTCAAGGGCATCGACCTGACCGTCGAACGCGGGCAGGTGCTGTGCCTGCTCGGTCCGTCGGGTTCGGGCAAGTCGACCTTCCTCCGCTGCATCAACCATCTGGAGAAGATCGACGGCGGCCGCATCTATGTCGACGGCGAGCTGATGGGCTACACCGAGCGGGCCGGTCGCGCTCGGGAGATGAAGCCACGCGAGGTCTCGGCGCAACGCCGCGGCATCGGAATGGTCTTCCAGCGCTTCAACCTCTTCCCGCATCTCACTGCGCTGGGCAACATCATCGAGGCGCCGGTGGGCGTCGCGAAGAAACGCTCGTCCGACGCCCGCTCCCGCGGGATGCAGCTGCTCGAACAGGTCGGGCTCGGCGACCGCGCGAATGCCTATCCGAGCCAGCTTTCGGGTGGCCAGCAACAGCGGGTGGCGATCGCCCGCGCGCTGGCGATGGATCCCAAGCTCATGCTGTTCGACGAACCGACCTCGGCGCTGGATCCCGAACTCGTGGGTGACGTCCTGAACGTCATGCGGGACCTGGCCGAGACCGGGATGACCATGATCGTGGTGACCCACGAGATCGGCTTCGCCCGTGAAGCCGCCGACCAGGTCGCCTTCATGGACGACGGCCAGATCGTCGAGTCGGGCACGCCCGGCGAGGTCATCAGCAATCCACGGCACGCACGCACGACCAGCTTCCTTAAGAGCGTCCTGTAGCCGCCCCGTCGAGCACGAGCTCCGAGCGACGACCGGAGCCGGTCACGGCGCCATCGGGGCCGCGATCCGGCCCGTCACCTCGCCGAGGCCGAGCCGCGAGCCTCCCGGACCGGGAGCCGTGGCGGCGATGGTGATCTCGTCACCGTCCTCGAGGAAAGTGCGCCTGCTCCCGTCGGCGAGCTTCAGTGGCTCGGTGCCGCCCCAGCTCAGCTCCAGCAGTGAGCCACGCTGACCGGGTTCCGCGCCGCTCACCGTGCCGGACGCGTAAAGGTCACCAGTGCGCAGACTCGCGCCGTTCACTGTGAGGTGGGCCAGCTGCTGGGCCGCCGTCCAGTACATCGAGGCGAAGGGCGGCCGCGAGATCACCTGGCCGTTGAGCCGGATCTCCAGGGCAAGGTCGAGACCCCACGGCTCGCCTGCGTCGTCCAGGTAGGGCAGCACCGCGGGATCGCGAGGCGGCGGTGCGATCCGTGCCTGCTCCAGCGCCGCCAGCGGCACCACCCACGGCGAGATCGACGTGGCGAAGGACTTGCCGAGGAACGGCCCCAGCGGGACGTACTCCCAGGACTGGATGTCCCGCGCCGACCAGTCATTCACCAGGCAGACCCCGAACACGTGGTCGCGGAAGGCCCGCAAGGGCACGGGGCGCCCCAGCGCCGAGGGGGCGCCGACGACGAAGCCCACCTCGGCCTCGATGTCCAGCCGGCGTGAGGGCCCGAAGGCCGGAGCCGGTTCGGAAGGGTCCTTGCGCTGTCCGGACGGCCGGATGATCTGCGTCCCGGAGACCACCACCGTGCCCGCGCGGCCGTGGTAACCGATCGGCAGGTGCCGCCAGTTCGGCGTGAGCGGCTCGTGGCCGGGCCGGAAGATCCGGCCGACGTTGGTGGCGTGGTGCTCCGAGGAATAGAAATCGACGTAGTCGGCCACCTCGAAGGGCAGGTGCAGGGTCACGTCCCGCCGCGGCAGCAGGTGGGGCTCGACGGCGGCCCGGTGGGAGTGGTCCGTCAGCCAGGTGATGATCTGTGCCCGGACGGCCCGCCACGTCCGCGGGCCGGCCGCCATGAGCGGATTGAGCGTGCGACGGTCGAGCAGGTCGGCGAACGGCAGACCGGCGTCGCGGGCCACGGGCCCGGCGTCGAGCACATGGTCGCCGATGGCGACGCCGATCCGCAGATGATCGTCACCGGCGGAGAACACGCCGTACGGCAGGTTCTCGGCCGGGAAGGGGGTGCCGGGCGGCAGTGGCGGCCAGGTCTTCAAAGAGGATTCCTTCCGCGGCGGGTCTGCCTTGGCGGTCTGTGCGTGCGGCCGCCTCCCATCTTGGGCCACGGCGCCGGCGAGGGCCATGGCCCGGTTCCGGACCGGAAGAGGATCTTCGGCCCCGATGGCGATTTGGGACCTTCGGCCCTGGAGATGCCGTCCATGCTGGAAAAGCGTGGAATGTAATGAATCGTTCTTCCACGGGGGTGATCCTCATGCGGGAACCGCGCGATAGGGGACTGAGAGAAGGTCATGAGCTGCGCTGGGGTGGCGCAGCCGGAGTGGGGGCCGTCGTGTTCGCGCTCCTCGGCCGGCTGATCATGGGCGGGGCGCCCAGGATCACGGACTCGACGGGGACCATCTCCTCGTACCTGACCGGCCACCGCGGGCAGGTCCTGACGGCGATGGTCTTCTACGCCATCGCGACCGCGATGTTCGTATGGTTCGGTTCCGCCCTCGCCACCGGCTTGCGCCGGGCGGACGAGACGAGCGACGCGCCTGCGGTCGTGCTGGGCGGGACCGCCCTCACCGCCGCGATCGCGTTCGTGGCCGTCGGCCTGCTGGCGGGAACCGTCTATGCGATGACCCTGCACCCTGGCCTGATGGCCGGGGCCTCCGGCCCGTACACGGCGGTGACCGTGATGGGCACGCTCGCCGGGATCGCGGTGGCCGTGCCGCTGATCGCCAGCGCGATCTCCATCATGCACACGAACGTGTTCCCGATGTGGATGGCAGGTCTCGCCATCGTGGCGGCCGCGCTGAGCATCCTCTCCGCCTTGGCCATCGCGACGACCCGGGGCGCGTTCACGCCGGGTAGCGCGCTGATGTACGTCCCCGGCGTCGTCACCGGACTGTGGGTGCTGGCCGCCAGCGGACTGCTCATCCGCGAGCACCTTCCCGCCATACCCGGGCGGGCGCCCCACGCCATGGGACACGCGTGACGGCGTACGGTACGGCGGCCTCGGGCTGTGCGAGGTCACAGCGTGGCATCACGTGACATGTCGGACTGACACTGCTCGGCCAGGCAAATAACCTGCTTGGCAGCAGAGCCGATGTGACGCGGAGACGATGTGACGCCAAGGACCACCATGCCGGATGCCGCACCACTACGGCCCGGCGACCCCGCACGGCTCGGGGCGTATGACCTCCTCGGTCTCCTGGGCGAGGGCGGGCAGGGCGCGGTCTTCCTGGGCCGGCCGGCCGGCGCCGTCCCCGGCGGCGAGTACGTCGCGATCAAGCTATTGCACGCCGGGCTCACCGCGGACTCACCCGCACGGCTCAGGTTCGCGCGCGAGCTCGAGGTGGCGAAGCGAGTCGCCCGGTTCTGCACCGCGCAGGTGCTCGACGCCGAGGTGGCCGGCGAGCAGCCGTACATCGTCAGCGAGTACGTCCAGGGTCCCTCGCTGCACTCGGCGGTGACCGGGGAGGGCCCGCGTACCGGCGGCGCGCTCGAGCGCCTGGCCATGGGGACGCTCACGGCTCTCACGGCCATCCACCAGGCCGGGATCATGCATCGCGACTTCAAGCCGCACAACATCCTGCTGGGCTCTGACGGCCCTCGGGTGATCGACTTTGGCATCGCACGAGCACTCGATGCGGCCGGTGAGACCCAGACCATCGGGACCCCCGCCTACATGGCCCCTGAGCAGTTCGCCGCTCGCGGTTTCGGACCTCCCGCCGACCTGTTCGCCTGGGGAAGCACGATGGTGTTCGCGGCCAGCGGCCGCCCGGCCTTCGGGAACGACGACACGGCCACGGTCATGCACCGGATCATCTACGCCCATCCCGACCTGGGCGACCTCCCGAGCCCGCTCCGCGAGGTCGTCGCCGCGGTCCTGGCCAAGGGGCCGGAGCAGCGCCCGACCGCGCGGGACGCCCAGCAGTGGCTGCTCGGCGGCGGTCGCGCGGAACGCCTCGCGTCCGCCGGCTCCCCGGCGATCCCGGCCGACGCCTTCACCGGCACCCCTCATCAGACGCCCATGCACGATCTCGGGACGGCGGCTCCCGTAAAGCCGCCCGTGACACGCGCGGACGAGGGGACGTCCCCGCGGCGACCCGGCCGGACGGCGCTGCTGGCCGCCGGACTCTCCGTCGCCGCCCTGCTCGGCGGCGGGGCCGCATGGGCGGCAGCCCGGGGCCAACAGCGGGCCACGGGCCGTGGCAGCGATGCCGCCGCCCCATCCGGCGGCAAGGAGACCTCGGGCCGCACGCCGTCGCGGTCCGCGGCGGGCGCCCAGGTGAGCGGCACCGCTACGAAGGACCCCGCCCGGCAGGCGACCGGGC
>JAOPYH010000237.1 GCA_025964715.1 Streptosporangiaceae bacterium
GCCCGGTCACCAACTCGACGTATGTGCAGAACTCGTTCCCGATCCGGAACCTGCAGTCCGTCGGTGCGGTCACCGGGTACGCGCAGGAAGTCACCCGCGGCCTCGCCGGTGACCTGCGGGCCCAGGAAATCGAGGGCTCCATCCAGGGCCTGTACTGGGACATCGAGAACGCGGTCCTGTGGGGCAACTCTGCTTCCACCGCCTCGGGCGGCTACCCGCAGTTCGACGGACTGGACACCCAGGTCTCGAACTTCTCCGGCAGCACCCAGAACGCTTTGGACGCTGCGAACGGGTCCCTGTCGCTGGGCTGGATGGACAAGCTCATCGACATGGCGCAGCAGCAGGCCGCCATGAAGATCGACTCGCCGTCGTGGATGTTCGTGATGTCCACCACCGCCGAGTCGCGGATCGCGCAGCTCGCGATGACGAACCAGCGGTATCTGTCCGAGACGGAGGTCGCCGCGGGCCTGAACGTGCTCTCCTACCGAGGTGTTCCGCTGATGACGTCGTCGTTCCTCGGCGCCCGCTCGTTCTCCATGGGTACCGTAACCACGGCGACGTCCACCACCGGTGGTTCGCTGGCCGCGGGCACGTACTACTACCAGATCGCGCCGATCATCGCCCGTCAGGGTGAGATCCTCCCGAGCGTGGAGGTGTCGCAGGTCACGTCCGGCGCCACGTCCACGGTCACCCTGTCGTTCTCGACCCCCGGCGGTCTGGACGGCTCCCAGCCGAACCTGTACAAGGTGTTCCGGTCCACCGCCACCGGGCAGGAGACCTTCCTCGGCTACGTGGACGCCACGGTCGGGATCGCCGCAGACGGCGTCACCCCGATCCTCACCACGTCGATCGTGGACGACGGTGTGAAGCTCGTCCCGAAGAACGGTGCGACCGCCCCCGCGGCCACCCCCGCCGGGTATGCGGGCACGAACGCGAACCTGAAGCCGCTGGCGGCCGGTCAGGAGAACATCTACCTGATCTCCCGCGACCCGCAGTTCCTGCTGCGGCCCTACGTCCGGGAACTGACGCCGCTGGATGTGTACCCGACCACGGCGGCCCCGGACCTGCTGCCCTACGCGATCGTCAGCGACTGCACGCTGGCGGTGCGGGCGCCGAAGTATCTCGCCAGGGTCACCCGCGTCTCGGCGACGCTGACCAGCTAACCCCCCGAAGAGCGCCACCCGGTCCCCACCGGGGTGCGGGTGGCGCTCTCTCTTCCACGCACCCTTTGGAGGGGGCATGCCGCATATCCGCAAGGCGTTGGCCGGCAACGACAGTTTCGGCAACGAGTGGCCTGAAGACGGCGCCGTCGTCGAAGTGCCCGAGAATCAGGCCGATGCTCTGATGCTGATCCCCGACGGGGGCTTCTCGGAGGCGTCCGCGCCGAAGGTGACGCCCAAGAAGAACGAGGGCGACGACTCCGGCAGTAGTGGCGGAGACAGCACGGGAGGGCCCGGCAACGAAGCCGAGAAGGACCCGCCCGCCGACGCCGAGAGCAAGACCGAGATCAACGAGGCGCCCAAGCTGGCCCGCCGCGGCCGCCCCCCGAAGAAGACCGTCGAGGAGTGACCGCGTGGACGTGACGAGAGGAGATGGCCGTGCCCGCTGACACCCCGACCCCTCTCGCCACGTTCGAGCAACTCAACACGGGCGCTTTCGCGGACCTCGTCCGGGACTACGATGCGTCGGCGCAGACCGACCTGATGATCGAGGCGACCAGACAGTGCGAGTCGGTGGCGGACCGGCGGCTGGTGGCGTTCACACTGACCGAATCGCATCGCGCAACAGGCGTCGATCCAGATGAGTACGCGGACTCAGCGAACCTTCCACTGGACATTCAGGGCACGATCGGCCGGTCGTATGCGATGGCGCTGGGTGCGACGACCCTCGTCCGGCACGTCTGGTTGAACGAATATGCGCCCCGGTACCCCGAGTTCTGGTCGTACACGAACATCGCTGTGAAGACCATCCTCTCTTATGGCGGGTCTCAGGACATGGCCGTGTCTCAGCTCATCGGCCCCGAGCCAGATTCGGGCCATCTGTGGTTCCAGTTGGGCACGTTCCTGCCGATCGGGTCGATGATCCGCGTCACCTACTCGGGCGGTTACACGACTGTTCCCGCCGACTTGGTGCGGGCCGGCAAATACATGGCCGCTTCGATTGCCGTCCGAGAGCTCGATCCGACGCAGGCCGCCGGCCACGACCCGGACCTGCTCTACAACGATGCAGTCAAAGCCCTCAACCCCTACATGAGGACCTGATGGGTCCCGAAGATGCCGTCGACCGTGAGGCCGCGTGGCTCACCACGTCAGGCGACGGCCTACCTGACCTGCTCGCTGATGTGGGCGGGCCGTGGGACAACATTCAGGCGTACTGGTCGCGGACCCCAGCGACCCGCCAGAAGACCGTGTATGTGCTGCGGCGCGCGATCCGTGACCAGCGGACCGCGAACATCCGCCGTATGCCGACGTATGAGTTCCTGCTGAAGATCGTCTGGCCGATCTCCACATCAACGGGCGCAGCCGAGAAGGAGCAGCGGGCACTCGATGCGGCGATCGGCCTGCTGCTGACTCGGATCGATGGGCCGATGCTCGACAAGACCCACGGTGGCCGGTTCCTGTCCGTCGCCGAGAACCCCCGTTATGTCGACGTCACATACCTGGACCCGGAGCAGACACTCTCGCAGGTAGCGGCCCTCCGCGCCGAGATCACCTACAGCGCCGACGACTTCGAGA
>JAOPYH010000249.1 GCA_025964715.1 Streptosporangiaceae bacterium
GTCATCGTGACGGACCCCGAGGCCTGGAAGAGCCGGGCCCTCGATGTGGTGAGGACATCCCCTGTACGGACAAGACGTCTGGGCTGCCCGGGCCGGTCGGTGCCCTGGGCTCGGGGAAGGCCGCGAAGGCAAGAGCAACTGGGGAGCGGACGTTCACCGGCGCCCCCAACCGGGCCTTGTCCTCGCCCGAGGTGGACTGGAGGTGCGCCCGGGTCGTACGCGAGAGGCGGCGGCCTGAGCGGCCCTCTGCTGAGCGTCGTGGAGATGGGCGACCGCTTCCATGAGGGCGATAAGGCTGGTGACCACTGCCAGGACCGTCACGGTGTTGTGGTCGCCGACGAGCCCGGCGATCGCCATCAACCAGGCGGCGGTACGGAGTGCACCGCCCGCCGGAGTGGGCTTCGGGATCTGCCCGTACGGTGCGCGGGCGGCTCGGTCGTAGGCATCGGCGGCCCGCCGAAGGTGCTTGTTGCCCGTAGCCCGGGCGGCGACGTGGAGAACATCGGAGGCGGCCCAAGCCGCGTTGCGGGCGGCATACGGGTTGATCACTGCGTAGCGACGGATCTGCGCGGTGGCGTACGTCGTCGCGCGGGCGGCGTCGTCGTAGAACGCCTGCACCTCGCCCTCCGAGAGATCACGCGGAGGCTGGCCCGCAATGCGAGGTCCGCTTCCACAGCTCCAACGCTCTTGGAGGCAGCGAAAGGAGAGGTCGTCTGCGAACCGACTGCCGGCGAACCAGACAGGCCGATCATCCCGGCCGAGATGGTCCGGCAGAGCGACATCGTACCCGGTCACCTCGCCCGGGTTGATCTCGCTGAGACGGCGTCTGACCAGGATGCCGGCCTGGTCCAGGTGACGGAAGAACTCCTCTGCCGCTGCGGATCGGTCCGCCGCTTCGCGGACGATCGTCCGCAGGAAACCCTCGGCACACCGCCCGGACAGATGGCGCCCGGATACCGCCCGGTAGTCCTCGGACAGCGGATCGACCTGCCGACCGGCCGGAACAGGTGGCATCCACCGGCGGCGCAGCTTGGGGAGAGTCAGGTCTGTGGCGAGCTTCCCCCCGCTGTACCAAATTGGCTCCCCGGACGGATTTCGGTCGGCCGGGAGTGCGACTGCGTATCCGGCTGCCTCGGCAGGGTCCTGTTGGCTCAACCGCCTGCGGACCAGGACGCCTTCGGCTTCCAGCCGGGCGAAGAACCTGCTCTCACCGCAAGCCTCGGCCGCTGCGGTCGTGCCGTGACGACGCAGCGCAACCCGCGATTCCTCGGCCCATCCGCACCGCTTGGCCTTCCCGGTCTCCCCACGCTGGGCCTGCGGGCCGCAGTACGGTCCGCCGGGGCGGTGGACCGCAGCCCGAAGCGCTCCTCCATCGCGCGACAGGCGTCCCGGACCCGGTAGCCGTCGTTCCACACGTTCTCGGTCGTGTGCCGTCCACCCTGGCGAGGGTCGCCACGATGTGGATGTGGTCCTCTGCGTGCCGGACCGCGATCCAGCGGACCGCCCCGGCGTCTCCCCTGTCCGCGGCCCAGTCCGCGCCATGATCCCTTCCGCGATCTCCGCCACTGCTGGTCGGTCAGAATCGGGTTCTCCGGGACCGCCCGCACGAGTGCGAGAAGTCCAGCCGTGAGATCAGGTGAGATCTGGCGGCATCAACCAAGCTGCTCGCCCACCAACATGGGCACCAGGACGTCACCCGCCGGTTGAGGGACCACCTCAGTGACTACGTAGCAGGCCTGGCTCTGGGCGAACAGCTGCCGCTGCAGGTCCTCACCATGGCCGAATGTCCCAGCGACTCTGGCAACGCCTCGTCTACACCGACGCCTTCATCGGCGTCGACCCCCCGGGCCAATAATCGGGCCTTGCCCAGGTGACCACGACCACGCGCTCCTCCAGGTAAAAGGCCGTCACCGGCCTCGGCTGGCGCCGGGCAAGAAGTGGAAAACACCGGTGTTGCGGCTAGACCGAGCGCGGCCCAACCCCCAAACGCCGCCCTCGCAAACCACCCCGGCTCCTCACTGCGCGGTGGTGGTGTCTGAGGGCGGCTGGACCGAGCGCGGTCCCAACTCACCTTCTGCCGGAGGGCGGGCAGGACCGTGGCCAGGTGGAGGACGTCCTGATCGGACCTCGGAGGCCGGGTTGCGATCGCTCACGAGGGAAATCGGTAGGGCTGGCGACCTGCCCGCGAACATCCCCGCAGGTGGTGTCTGCGCCTGGCGGCTTTCCCGCGACGTGAGCGGGCCGCCGTTGGCGAATCGCGCGTTCGGACCACGGGCATCAGTTCCCGAGTATCGGGCCGGAGCTGCCGGGGGTGGGACGCAGCGGTGGCATGGGCTGGCGTGGTCCGCCCGGGGCCGAGCCGGGGGCCGCCCGGCCGGAGGCCGCTTCCACCCACGTCATGGTGTGCTCCAGTTCGTCGGGGTTGCCGGATGAGATGAGCTGGCGGTGGGCGTAGCCGCACTAGGTGGGGAAGGCCACGAACTCGCGGCTGTACCCGCCGTACCAGACCGCCCAGTCCGGGTGCCGCGCGGTCAGGGCCGCGACGACCTGTTCAGGATGGCGCATCGTGGTCTTCTCTCGGCTTCGGGCCGAGCCTGGCCCAGATGACCTTGCCGACTCCGTCTCTGCCGCGCCGGTATCCCCAGGAGGTGGAGCATGCCTCCA
>JAOPYH010000266.1 GCA_025964715.1 Streptosporangiaceae bacterium
CGCGGACACGGCCGGAGTGCGTACGGCCGTGAGGGCCACGGCGTCGAGCACCGCGAGGGGCGTGAGGGTCGTGCCGTCGAGCAGGAGATAGGCCCCCTGGATGCGCGGCAGCCCCCGGCGGGATCGAGCCCCGCCTCCAGCGCTCGCTCTACGAGCTCGGTGGCGTCGGCCTCGGTGACCGAGGCCCGTACGGCCGCGCCGTCGATGTGGATCACCTGGTGAGACCGCCCAGCGGAGCCTGGGAGACGACGGCCCCGCGATCCACGACCGTGACGGCCAGGCCGGCCCTCGCGGCGTAGTGGGCACAGGGGCCCCGCCCACTCCCGCCTCGATGACCAGCAGATCCCTCGACGGCACGATGCGTGAAATGTCACATTGCCGATCTTGCGCACAACCCTTCCATCCGGACCTCTCCTCTAAGCTGCCGCGCATGGGCATGGAAACCTCGGCGGAGTCGCCCGTACCCGTCCGTACGGTCCTGCAGCTGGTCGGCGGCTGGATCACGCGCCTGGGCCGTATCTGGGTCGAGGGGCAGATCACCGAACTGAACCGGCGCGGCGGCACCGTCTATCTGACCCTGCGCGACCCGGTGGCCAACATGTCCGTACGGGTCGTGGGCCCGCGGGCGGTGTTCGACAATCCGGCCGTCGCGGACGGAGCGCGGGTGGTCATCCACGCCAAACCCGACTTCTGGGTCAACCGCGGAAGCTTCTCTCTGTCCGCCGTGGAGGTCCGGGCCATCGGGATCGGCGAGCTGCTGGCCCGGCTGGAGCACCTCAAGCGGGTGCTGTCAGCGGAGGGCCTCTTCCGGGCCGAGCGCAAGCGCCCGCTGCCCTTCCTGCCACACCGGGTGGGCCTCATCTGCGGACGAGACTCCGCCGCCGAACGGGACATCCTGGAGAACGCCCGCCGCCGCTGGCCGGCGGTGCGCTTCACCGTCGAGCCGGTCGCGGTGCAGGGTTCCTACGCCGTCCGCGAGGTCATGGACGCGCTCGCCATGATGGACGCCGACCCCGAGATCGACGTGATCATCATCAGCCGTGGCGGTGGCTCCCTCGAGGACCTGCTGCCGTTCTCCGACGAGGCCCTGGTCCGAGCGGTCTCGGCCTGCCGGACGCCGGTCGTGAGCGCCATCGGACATGAGCAGGACGCGCCCATCCTGGACCTGGTCGCCGACGTCCGGGCGTCCACGCCCACGGACGCGGCCAAGAAGGTGGTGCCGGATGTGCGGGAACAGCTGCAGCTCGTACGGCAGTTGCGCGACCGCGGACGGCGGTGCGTTTCCGGACGGCTGGAGCGTGAGGAGGCCTGGCTCACCGCGGTCCGCTCGCGGCCGGCGCTGGCCGATCCGGTCCGCGAGGTCGAGCGCAAGGCCGAGTCGGTCGAAGCCCTTCGCGACCGGGCGCGCCGGAGCCTGGCGTCCGCACTGGCCAGGGCGGCAGACGATCTGTCGCACACGCGGGCGCGGCTCCTCGCGCTCTCGCCCGCGGCGACGCTCGAGCGCGGCTATGCCATCGTGCAGCGTACGGACGGATCGGTTGTACGGGCGGCCACGGACGTCAAGGAGGAGGACGGCCTGGCCATCCGGCTGGCCGACGGCAGGCTCACGGCAACGGTGACCGGTACGGAGGGCGAGCTAGGGTGAGCGGCGTGGCCGAGGAGAAGAAGCTGTCCTATGAGCAGGCGCGCGACGAGCTGTCCGACGTCGTCAAGCGGCTGGAGGCGGGGGGACTCACCCTCGAGGAGTCGCTGACGCTGTGGGAGCGGGGCGAGAAGCTCGCCGAGCTGTGTGCGGAGTGGCTCGAGGGGGCCAGGGCCCGCCTCGCCGCCGCCGTCTCGGAGCGCGCCGGCGCGGGCGGCGCCGAAGAAGCACCGTTCTGACCCTTACTGCGCGGTCGCAAGCCCGGTGCCCGGCGTCCTCAGCCGTGTGACGGGACGGCCGTCGTGGCACTCTTGGGCTGGGGGCGCAGGGAACCCGCCAGCACGGCGAGCTCGTCGTAGGAGGCCGTGCCCGTGACGACGAGGGTCACGCCCTTCAGCCGCCGCACCAGCGAACGCTGTTTCTTGTCCGGGCGGAAGTACTGAGCCCAGCCTGCCCCGGCCACCTGCCGGCTGCCGACCGGCCGGTCGCGGTTGGTCATGCGCTTGATGAAGGGCTCCGCGCTCTCGTCGCTCTCCTCCAGCGCCGCGTACTCCTCCTTCGGCGTGACGAATCCGACGTGCCAGGCCAGCGGGCCGTGCCCATCCGCGCCCGTGAGCCGGGAGCTCGTCGGCCGCCACCGCGCCGGCAGCCCCTCCGGGCCGTAAGCGGTGTACGCCCCTGCGGACCGCAGGGCCCGCAGGTCGTAGGTGTAGTCGGCGGTGGGGAGCACTTCCTTGTGGCTTCGCGGGGTGAGCAGCACGACAAGCCCGGCGAGCGCGAGGCAGGCGACCATGGCGATGCTGTAGCCGCCGAGCCCGGTGGTGAGCCGCTTGTAGAGCGCCGGGCTCACCTCCGTGGGCTCCTGCACGGCCCTGCGCCTGGGCCTGGGCTCGCCCGGCGGTGTCGTCTCGGTCACGGTTTCGCGATCTCCGGCGGTCACGGGCGATCCGTACGGGGGTTCGTGATCGTCCGGATGATCTCCATGATCTCCCGGGCCAGCCGGCGGGAGGCCTCGGCGTCGTCGCTGAGCGAGATCTCCGTCACCGCGGCCGCCATGGCCCCGGTGAGCACGATCACCAGCGGTTCGTCGACGCCACCGTCCGGGGAATGGAAGAGGGCGGCGTTGCGGCGCGCCCACCTGCGGAGCCGCTTCTGCATGACTCGGTCGAAGCCTGGCGGGCCGTCACCGGAGATGAACAGCCGCGACACCTCCGGCTCGGCCAGGCAGCCGTCGATGTAGGCCGTGGCGCCGGCGATGAACAGCTGCATGGGGTCGGCCTCGCCGGCGTCCCGCACCGCGTGAACCGCCTCACGCGTGCGCTCCTGCTGCCTGTTCTGGAACTCCTCGAACAGGCTGAGGTAGAGGTCGGCCTTGCCGTTGAAGTGGTGGTAAAGACTCCCGACGCTGGCGCCGGCCTTGGCGACGATGTCGGTCACCGCGGCCTGGGTGAAGCCGGCCTCGGCGAACACTCCGCGGGCAGCCGCCAGCAGCGCGCCCCTGGTGGCGGCTCCGCGATCCGACACCCGCACGGGAGGCTCGTCAATGCTCACGCTCGCGCTCCCATTCCAAAGTCACCGGTCATGTGCTGCCCGGGCGCCTCGCCCCGGTGCGCCCCCGGGACCGCAAACGCCCTGCTCCTTCCTGATGTGGCCACGTTATCCAGTGCCCGCCGAAGCGGACACGTGACGATGAGGTTACGCCTCAGCACGTGGGAACTACGATCCCATGCAAGGCCGACTATTGAAGGGCAGCCCCGCTATGTCTGATGAAACAACCGTTTCCTCCCCGCTTGCGACGGCTAAGAACGCACCTGACCGCAACCTCGCGGTCGAGCTTGTGCGGGTCACCGAGGCCGCGGCGATGGCCGCGGCACGCTGGGTCGGGCGCGGCGACAAGAACGGCGCTGACGGAGCCGCGGTGAACGCGATGCGTCAGCTGATCAACACCGTCTCGATGAAAGGCGTGGTGGTGATCGGCGAGGGCGAGAAGGACAACGCCCCGATGCTCTACAACGGCGAGCAGGTCGGCGACGGCAGCGGGGCCGAATGCGACGTCGCGGTCGACCCGATCGACGGCACCCGCCTGGCGGCGCTGGGCATGAACAACGCCATCTCCGTGATCGCGGTGAGCGCCCGTGGCTCGATGTACGACCCGTCCGCCGTCTTTTACATGGAGAAGCTCGTCACCGGTCCCGAGGCCGCCGAGGCCGTGGACATCCAGCGGCCGGTCGCCGACAACATCCGGGCGGTCGCCCGCGCCAAGGGGTCGTCGCCACAGGACGTCACCGTCGTCATCCTGGACCGGCCGCGCCACCAGGACCTCGTCAAGGAGGTCCGCGAGGCCGGGGCCCGGATCAAGTTCATCACCGACGGAGACGTAGCGGGGGCGATCATGGCGGCCCGCGAGGGCACCGGCGTCGACCTGCTCCTGGGCATCGGCGGCACCCCCGAGGGGATCATCGCGGCCTGTGCGATCAAGGCGCTCGGCGGTGTGATCCAGGGCCGGTTGTGGCCACAGGACGAGGCCGAGCGGCAGAAGGCCATTGACGCCGGCCATGACCTAGGCCGGGTCCTGACGACCGACGACCTGGTGACCTCCGACGACGTGTTCTTCGCCGCCACGGGGATCACCGATGGGGAACTGGCGGGCGGCGTGCGCTACCGCAAGGGCACGGCCACCACGTCCTCGCTGGTGATGCGGTCGCGCAGCGGGACGATCCGCAACATCGAGAGTGAACACCAGCTTGGCAAGCTCAGGGCCTACAGCGCGATCAATTTCGACACGGCGTCGTAGCCGAGTCGCTCCCACGGGTCGGCGGACCCGTGGGTCAGCGCCCGCGCAGGCGCTCACGCCAGTTGCGTCTGGGGGTCCGGGCCTTGATGGAGCCGAGCACGAGCGTGCCGCCGATCTCGATGACCGGTCCGGCCGCTCCGCCCGCTGGGCGGGTCCTCACCTCGCGCGAGCTGAGGATCGTCCGGCCGGACACGTTCACCTGGACCCCCTCCGGCACCAGGAGCCGCACACTCCCGCACAGGACGTTCGCCTCGATGAACACGTGCCGGCGCTGCAGGATCGCCTCGCGCAGGTCCAGCTCCACCGAGCCGAACAGGGCCGACAGCGGGAACCGGCCGGGCACGACCCATCGCCCGGACCGCCGCATCGACCCGAAAAGCGCGTGCACCGGCCGGTCGTCGAAGTTGATCGGTTGCTGTTCCGGCGGGACGAGATCGAGGGTCAGCACGCTGAGCTCGCCCAGTGTGCGGGCCGCGTAGGCCTGCTCGACCCGGTCACCGTGCTCTGTGACGGTGAGCCTGCCGTCGGCCACCGCCTGGGAGAGCAGCGAGACCACGCTCTCGCGGTCGGCGTCGGAGGCGCGTATCTCCCGGACAGGGACATGCCCGGCTCGAGGGACCGGGCGCCATGGGTAGGCCACTCCCCGACGATAGCCGCGCCGCGCCCTGCCGCGGCAACCTGCCGGCGGAACGCAGTCGCCGGTCTTGACCCGCGGCGGCAGACGTCCTTAGCCTGACGCGAACTTCTTCGGGTTCAGGAGGGCCATGGCGGCGGGCGGCACCTCACGAGATCGCCGCGCCCGCGCCTCGGTCTACGTCGCCTTCGCCGTGCAGGGTCTGTGCTTCGCCTCTCTGGTGACGCGGGTCCCCCGGCTCCAGCACGCGCACCATCTCAGCGATGGGACGCTCGCGCTGGTCCTGTTGCTGGTACCGGTCATCGCCGGCGCGGGGAGTGTCCTGTGCGGTGTGGTCTTTCGCCACAGAGGCAGCGCGATGGTCCTGCGGCTGGCCCAGCCAGGCGTCTGCCTGGCCATGTGCCTCGTCGGCCTCGCCGGCGACCAGGCCTACTCGCTCTACGGCGCCCTCGCGCTCTTCGGCCTGTCCGTCGGCGCGGTCGACGCCTCCATGAACGCCCAGGCCGTGGCCGTGGAACGCAGGTACGGCAGGAGCGTGGTCACGGGCTTCTACGCCGTCTGGAGCGCGGCGGGGATCGCCGGCGGACTCTGGTCGGCGATCGCGAACGGCCTCGAGCTGCCGCTGTTCGCCGGATTCGCCCTCCCTGCCGCGGCCGGCGTCACCGCGTCGCTGCTCACGGGCCGGCGACTGCTCCGCAGGACCGAAGAGGCCACGGCACTGCCGGCCCGGCAGACGCTGACGACCGCGGCCGCACAGGTGCCCTGGCGCCCGATCCTCGTCCTCGGCGCCGCCATGGCCTGCATGTACGTCGCCGATGCGGCGACCTCGAACTACAGCACGAAATACCTGGAGGATGAGCTGCACGGCACCGCCGGGGTGGCACCGCTGGCCTACGTGGCCTACCAGCTCGCCATGGTGGGGGCGCGCGCGGTCGCCGACCTCGGCGTCCGGCGCCTCGGCGCCGTCCACGTGGTCCGGCTCGGCGGGCTGGTCGGGCTGGTGGGCATGGCAGGGGTCGTGGCCGCGCCCAGCCCGCCGGCCGCCATCGTCGCGTTCGCCGTGCTGGGCCTCGGCCTGTGTGTGGTGCCTCCAGTGGCGTTCTCCGCGGCCGGCCAGGTGGACCCCACCGGGCTTGGCATCGCCGTGGCCCGGGTGAACGTCTTCAACTACGTGGGCTTCGTCCTCGGCGCCGCGATCATCGGGGCCATCGCCCCGCTGAGCGCCGCCAACGGCCTCCGCATCGCGTTCGTCGTGCCGGCCGCACTGACCCTAGTGATCATTTGCACGGCCCCCGGCTTCCGGCCTCATCCGGTGACGGCGCCCGGAGCCTGACAGGTCACGTCCGGATCTCACCCGCGTTGTCCTGGAGGCCGTTGCCCTGCACGCCGTTGCCCCGCCTGTGGCGTTCGTACCCGGGGCTGTCCTCCGCGAGGCTCTCCTGTTCCACGGACAGGGGCACCCCCACAGGAGGCGGGTCCTCACCTCGTTCCTCCGCGAGGGCGTAGCGCAGCGCCGTTTCGGCCGCGTCCGCCGCCGTGCGGGCCATGAGCGCGTGCGTGTGGGCGCGGTCTATCTCACCCAGCTCGACGCAGTCGAAAGCCACCTGAGCGTCGTGGACGGCCAACTGAAGCTGCCGGTTAGCCTCTTGCAGGTTCATTGAACGTGCCTCCTCGTGTGATCGCCTGTTGTACCCGACGCTTCGGCGGGTAATCGCGTTCCCACAGAGTGCCGCCTCGTGGGCGGATTCCGCACGTGTACGCGCAGGTCGGCGACGATCGCACGCTCAGTGGCTGTGCCTGCGCCACTCCTCCTCGCGGACGTTGTGGAGGACCAAGGCGATCAAGGTCACCAGGAGCGAGACCACCATGACCACGCCCACGACTATCAAGGCCGCATAGCCGAGACCCTGGTTCGGATCAGGCGGGGCGGCGGAGTTGAAAAGCTGCCATGCCAACATGACGACCCCCGATCGAGCAGTTGAGGGCCTTGGCCCCTCTCCCAGCCAATACCCGCCGGTCCGACGTCGCAATGGCCGAAAGGCCCTGGCCTGCTGCCAAGTGACGCGCGCGAGGGGCTTACCCTGAGCCAAGCCCGCCAGTTTGAGGAGAGGCCCGCGCGATGCCCCAGTTCGCCCCCACCGACCTGCTGCCACTCGGCCCCGACGAGACCGAGTACCGCCTGTTGACCACGGACGGTGTGACCACGTTCGAGGCGGACGGCCGCACGTTCCTGCGTGTGGAGCCCGAGATCCTGCGCCTGCTCACCGAGACGGCCGTGCACGACATCTCCCACCTGCTGCGGCCCACGCACCTCAAGCAGCTCCGGCGCATCCTCGACGACCCCGAGGCCTCCGCCAACGACCGGTTCGTCGCCCTCGACCTCCTCAAGAACGCCAACATCGCCGCCGCCGGCGTCCTCCCGATGTGCCAGGACACCGGCACCGCCATCGTCATGGGCAAACGCGGCCAGCACGTCCTGACCGACGGCCGCGACGAGGAGCACATCTCCCGGGGCGTGTACGACGCCTACACGAAGCTGAACCTGCGCTACTCCCAGATGGCGCCGCTCACCATGTGGGAGGAGCGCAACACCGGCAGCAACCTTCCCGCACAGGTGGAGCTCTACGCCACCGGCGGCGAGCCGCACGTCAACGAGGCCTACAAGTTCCTCTTCATGGCCAAGGGCGGCGGCAGCGCCAACAAGTCCTTCCTGTACCAGGAGACCAAGGCGGTCCTGAACCCCAAGCGCATGCTGGCCTTCCTCGAGGAGAAGATCCGCTCGCTGGGCACGGCCGCCTGTCCCCCGTACCACCTGGCGATCGTGGTCGGCGGGACCAGCGCCGAGTTCGCCTTGAAGACCGCCAAGTACGCGTCCGCGCACTACCTCGACGCCCTCCCGACCTCGGGGTCTCCGACCGGTCACGGCTTCCGTGACCTGGAGCTGGAGCAGCAGGTGTTCGAACTGACCCAGCAGCTCGGCATCGGGGCGCAGTTCGGCGGCAAGTACTTCTGTCATGACGTCCGGGTGGTCCGGCTGCCCCGCCACGGCGCGTCCTGCCCTGTCGCCATCGCGGTGTCCTGCAGCGCGGACCGGCAGGCCCTCGCCAAGATCACCGCTGAGGGTGTCTTCCTGGAGCAGCTGGAGGCCGACCCGGCGAAGTACCTGCCGGACACCACGCACGAAGACCTGTCCGACGACGTCGTGCGGGTCGACCTCAGCCGCCCGATGGATGAGATCAGGGCCGAGCTGAGCCGCTATCCCGTCAAGACTCGCCTGTCGCTGACCGGCCCGCTCGTCGTGGCCCGCGACATCGCCCACGCCAAGATCAAGGAACGGCTCGACGCCGGTGAGGCGATGCCCGGCTACCTGCGGGACCACGCCGTCTACTACGCCGGGCCGGCCAAGACCCCGGAGGGTTACGCCAGCGGTTCGTTCGGCCCCACGACCGCCGGCCGCATGGACTCCTATGTCGAGCAGTTCCAGGCCGCCGGCGGCTCCCTGGTCATGCTGGCCAAGGGCAACCGGTCCCAGCAGGTCACCGACGCCTGCCAGGCCCACGGAGGCTTCTACCTCGGGTCCATCGGTGGTCCCGCGGCGAGACTGGCCCAGGACTGCATCAAAAAGGTGGAGGTCCTGGAGTACGCCGAGCTCGGCATGGAGGCGGTCTGGAAGATCGAGGTCGAGGACTTCCCGGCCTTCATCGTGGTCGACGACAAGGGCAACGACTTCTTCGGCGGCTCCGGAGCCGGGAACGCGGCCGGCACCCCGCCGCTGCTCACCATCGGACGGCGCTGATCGCAAGGCGCTGACCGGGAGATCCTGTGCGACGGCGTGCTCGCGAAGGGCCGGCCCGGGGACCGGCAGAACTACACCGTGGGGCGACCATGACCCCCAGGCCCCGGCGCCCAGCCCCTGAGATTGAGGGGTGAAAGGGTCCGGGTACGGTCGTGTCAGGAGGTGTCCGCAATGGCCGAGCAAAAGTATCGGGTCGAGCGCGATTCCATGGGGGAGGTAAGAGTCCCGGCCGACGCCAAATGGCGGGCGCAGACCCAGCGCGCCATAGAGAACTTCCCGATCTCGGGAGGCACGCTCGAACGGTCGCACATCGCGGCACTGGCCCACATCAAGGCCGCGGCGGCGAAGGTCAACGCCGAGCTCAAGGTGATCGACAAGGACATGGCCGACGCCATCGCCGAGGCCGCCGACGAGGTGGCCGACGGCGCCTGGGACCCGCACTTCCCAGTCGATGTCTTCCAGACCGGGTCGGGCACCTCGTCGAACATGAACGCCAACGAGGTGATCGCCACCCTCGCGCAGGAACGGCTGCAACGCAGCGTCCATCCCAACGACCATGTCAACGCGTCGCAGTCCTCCAACGACGTCTTCCCGTCGTCGATCCACATCGCCGCGGCCCATGGCATTCTCAATCAGCTCATCCCGGCGCTCCAGCACCTCGGGCAAGCGCTCGACCGCAACGCCGTCCGGTTCGCGACGGTGGTGAAGGCCGGACGCACGCATCTGATGGACGCCACTCCGGTGACGCTCGGCCAGGAGTTCAGCGGCTACGCGGCCCAGGCCCGGCTGGGCGTTGAGCGCCTCGAGGCCGCTCTCCCGCGCCTGGCCGAGCTGCCGCTCGGCGGAACGGCGGTGGGCACCGGCATCAACACGCCGGAGGGCTTCGCCGGACGGGTGATCGCGGAGATCGCCCGGGTGACCGGACTGCCCCTCACCGAGGCCCGCAACCATTTCGAGGCGCAGGGAGCCCGTGACGCACTCGTCGAGGCCAGTGGGGCTCTGCGGACCATCGCGGTGAGTCTCAACAAGATCGCAAACGACCTGCGCTGGATGGCATCCGGCCCGCGCGCCGGCCTGGCCGAGATCCGGCTGCCGGACCTGCAGCCCGGCTCCTCCATCATGCCGGGCAAGGTCAATCCCGTGATCCCTGAGGCGGTCTGCCAGGTCGTGGCCCAGGTGATCGGCAACGACGCGGCGATCCAGTTCGGCGGAGCGGCGGGCAACTTCGAGCTCAACGTCATGCAGCCGATGCTGGCCCGCAACCTGCTGGAGTCCATCCGCCTGCTGGCGAACGTGACGCGCCTGTTCGCCGACCGCTGCGTGGCCGGCGTCGAGGCCGACGCCGGCCGCAGCCGCGAATACGCCGAGTCGTCCCCCTCCATCGTCACGGCGTTGAACCCCTACATCGGGTACGAGGAGGCGGCCATCGTCGCCAAGCAGTCCCTGCGGGAGCGCAAGACCATCCGTGAGGTCGTGCTCGAGCGCGGGTACGTGGAGGACGGCAAGCTCACCACCGAACAGCTCGACGCCGCGCTCGACGTCCTCGCGATGACCGGTCCGGGACCGGCCTAGCCGGGTCGGGTCAGTACCAGCCCTGCGACTGGAAGGTTGACCAGGCGCCGCAGGGCGTCTTGTAGCGCGACTTGATGTAGCCGAGGCCCCACTTGATCTGGGTCGTGGGGTTGCTCTGCCAGTTCGGCCCGGCGCTGGACATCTTGCTGCCTGGCAGGGCCTGCGGGATCCCGTAGGCGCCCGAGGGGTTGGCGGCGTTCACCCGCCAGCCGCTCTCGCGCGTCCACAACTCGACCAGGCAGCCGAATTGCGTGGACGGCTCGAACCCGAAGCTCGACAGCAGCCCCTTAGCGATCTTCTGTGCCTCGCCGGCCGGCACGGGGTTCCCTGCCACGGCCAGGCTGAGACTCTTCTTCTTGGGGCTTTTCGTCGGCAGCGGGGTGCCCTTCGGGGCGAGGGCGGGGCGGACGGCGAAGTCCTTGCGGGCCGCTCGGGAAGCACGCTCCGTGGCACGCTTCAGGCGCTCGGCCTCCGCGGCCTTGAGTTCGGCCTCCGAGGGCTGGCTGCGGGCCGGGTCGGCCACGGGCGCCGAGGCCACCGTCTGCTTGTTGCCGGACCCACCCGTCATGGCCATGGCGCCCACCGTGCCGCCACCCACGACGACCACCGCGGCGGCGGCCGCGGCACCGATCTTGATGAGGCCATGCCGGCGGGCCGGCGACCGAACGTCCAGGTCGGTGATCTCCTCGAGGGGGGCACCGGCCACGTGCACGTCGGTGTGGGGGGCGATGGCGACCGGCGAGGCGGGGGCCTCCGCCGAGGGGCGGAACCCGAGGTCCCTGCGGTCTGTGCTGCGTCGACTGTGTCGACTGTCTCGCCTGGGCGACCCGGAACGGTCTCCGTACAAGGCGGTCCTTCCGACAGGTCGCACGCGCATGGGGACGCGCACGAGTGCGGCCACCCCCGGCCATGTCCCCACCCGTTCCGGCGGGGGCCTGTCCGCGGTGCGGTACGGCTTCGCCCTGCGGCCCTCATGGCCGCGGTGCTCAGACCGCCCGCACTCGAGGGGTGCTTACGGAGCCCCACCCTGCCGGACACCCCCGGGGGCCGCGCAACCGGAACACGAAGAATGATCTAGGGTCCGTTTTTGTCAACCTGACCGAGATAGGCCGCAAACCTCTCAGGCACCTGCGATTTCACCCATTACTGCGGCCCGTGTGTCATTAGTCACAACAATGCGGAGAGAATTGAACAAGAGACGGAATGTAGCTGCCACGGAGGACCCGGACATGAGACGTGTGGCCCGGCCATGCGTCTCGCGCGTGATCCGGGCCACACGTTCACAAATAACGGGTCCACCCATACATTGGGCGACTGGAGAACCGGTCAGGAGCCGATATCGCCAAGGAGGTCGGTGACAAGGGCGGCGATGGGGGAACGCTCGGACCGGGTCAGGGTCACGTGCGCGAACAGCGGATGCCCCTTGAGCCTCTCCACCACCGCGGCGACGCCGTCATGGCGGCCCACCCGGAGGTTGTCGCGCTGCGCGACGTCATGGGTGAGCACCACCCGCGAACCCGCACCGATCCGGGACAGCACCGTCAGGAGCACGCCGCGTTCGAGTGACTGCGCCTCGTCCACGATGACGAACGCGTCATGGAGCGAGCGGCCCCGGATGTGCGTGAGCGGCAGGACCTCGAGCATGCCACGCTCCAAGACCTCCTCGATGACCTCCGGCGTCGTCACGGCCGAGAGGGTGTCGAAGACGGCCTGCGCCCACGGCGACATCTTCTCGTTCTCAGAGCCCGGCAGGTAGCCCAGATCCTGCCCGCCGACCGCGTAGAGCGGCCGGAAGACCACCACCTTGCGATGCTGGCGCCGTTCGAGCACGGCCTCGAGGCCCGCGCAGAGGGCGAGCGCCGACTTGCCCGTGCCCGCACGACCTCCCAGTGAGACGATCCCGACCTCCTCGTCGGACAGCAGGTCGAGCGCCACCCGCTGTTCGGCCGAACGGCCGCGCAACCCGAAGACCTCCCGGTCGCCACGGACCAGGCGTACGGACTTGTCCGGCATGATCCGCCCGAGGGCCGAGCCATTCGAGGACAGGAGCCGAAGCCCGGTGTGGCAGGGCAGATCCCCCGCGTCCGAACCGGACAGCGCGTCCGGCTCGAGCCGGCCGGATTCGTACAGCTCCTCGACCTGCTGGGCGCTCACCTCTATCTCGCGCATCCCGGTCCAGCCGGACTCGACCACCGCGAGTTCCGCGCGATATTCCTCGGCGGCAAGCCCTACGGACGCCGCCTTCACCCGCAGGGGCAGGTCCTTGGAGACGAGTACGACATCGCACCCCTCCTTGGACAGCCAGCTGGCCACCGACAGGATCCGCGTGTCGTTGTCCCCCAGCCGGAAACCATCGGGGAGCACGCTCGGGTCGGAGTGGTTGAGCTCCACCCGGACCGTGCCGCCCTGATCTCCTATCGGAAGAACCTCATCGAGTCTGCCGTGCTCCATCCGCAGGTCGTCCAGCATGCGCAGTGCCTGCCGGGCGAAAAACCCCAGCTCAGGATGGTCGCGCTTGGCCTCGAGCTCGGTGATGACGACGATGGGGAGTACGACCTCATGTTCTGCGAACCGGGCTATGGCACCCGGGTCAGCGAGTAGAACGCTGGTGTCGAGGACGTACGTGCGCCGGTCCGTTCCAGCGGACTGGGGGGAGACTCGGCGCGACGAGGAAGTGACCACTCGCTCTCCTTCGGGCGCCGCCGGACAGCCGTCCGGTCAGCGACGCCCTTACGTCGGGGAGGAAACCTGACTCCACGCTACGGTCCGTCCCCGAGGGCGCGACAGTGACAAGCATCACAGTCGTGCCCGGCGAATCAGGAGCCGTAGCGCCGATGCCGCGCGGCGTAGGAGCGAAGTGCACGCAGAAAGTCGACCTTGCGGAAGTCAGGCCAGTGGACTTCGCAGAAGTAGAACTCCGAGTGTGCGCTCTGCCAGAGCATGAAGCCGGAGAGGCGTTGCTCTCCCGACGTACGGATGAGCAGGTCCGGGTCGGTCTGGCCGCGCGTGTAGAGATGCTCAGCGATGTGCTCCACATCGAGGACCTCGGCGAGCTCCTCGATACTGATGCCCTTGCTCGCCTGCTCGTAGAGCAGGGAGCGCACCGCATCAGCGATCTCACGCCTACCTCCATACCCAACGGCGACGTTCACAATCAGGCCAGGAGCATCAGATGTAGCCTCACCGGCATCTTTGAGGACACGTGCGGTCTTGTCGGGCAGCAGGTCTAGGGCGCCGACCGGGCGCACGTTCCAGCTGTTGGCCGCCAGCTGCTGCACCGTGTTCTCGATGATCGCGAGCAGCGGCTCGAGTTCCTTGGCGGGACGCGACAGGTTGTCGGTGGAGAGCAGCCACAGCGTGACGACCTCGACGCCGGCCTCCGTGCACCACTGCAGGAGCTCCGAGATCTTGTCGGCCCCTCGCTGGTGCCCGGTGTTGACGTCGGTCAGTCCCATGGAGCGCGCCCATCGCCGGTTGCCGTCCAGGATGACCCCGACGTGGCGCGGCGTGATGTCGGCCGGCAGGGACGAGCCGACCCGCCACTCGTACAGACGGTAGAGGAGGTCTCGCAGCGGCCCCTTGATCAAAGATCCTCTCGTTTCGTACCGACGAACGCCCATGGACACCCCTCCGCGTGCGGTCCTCCCCGTAGAACGATGGTAATTATCGCCCCGAACAAGGCGCGGAGGGACGGTTAAACGAGATCTTCGCCCTCTTTGATCAGCAGGTCACATCTGCGGACCGGCGGCACGCGCCCTCTCGACGTGCTGGAGCGCCTCACGGAGCTCACCGAGCCACTCGTCGGCGTTCCGGCCTACCAGGCGCACGCACCAGGCGAGCGCGTCGCTGCGGCTCCGCGCCACTCCCGCTTCGACCAGGGTGTCGAGGATCCGGCGTTCGGACTGCCGCAGCCTTGTCATGACCGGGACGGAGAGCGTGGTGAACATCTCCCGCTCACCACCGCATTCGACGCCCCAGGACAGCCGGCGGCCGAACTTGTGCTCGGCCTCCCGCGCGATGTCCATGCGGCGGTCCCGCGTCTCCTCCCGGAACCGCTGGATACGGCCGGTCACGGCCGCGGCCCGTTCGGCGTCGGGGAGGTCTGCGGCGAGTTGGGGGGTGGACAGCCGCCCGATCACGCTGACCTCTTCGCGGTCGAGCACGACGTCCGCGCCACCCTGGAACCACTCCGCCGGCAGCCGCCCGGACAACCAGCCCCGCAGCTCCTTGGTCGCTTCATTCGTAGCCACGTAATCAGAATTACACCGATTGGCCGCTTCGCCAAGCACTGCCCAAAATTTGACAGTGACTACTTTTTCAGGGCTGCTGCCAAACGGAGAAGGGCGCTCCTGCCCGCAGAATCGGAGCATGAACACGCCGCCTGGTGAGCCGTCCGTGGACCGGCATTGCGACCGGCTCGGCCTGCGCGAGCGCAAGAAGCTGAAGACCCGGAGAACGATCCAGGATCACGCCCTGCGGCTGTTCACCGATCAGGGCTACGACGCCACCACGGTCCAGCAGATCGCCGAAGCCGCGGAGATCTCCGCCAGCACCTTCTTCAGGTACTTCCCGACCAAGGAAGACGTCGTGATCAACGATGACTATGACTGGCTCATGGCCGATCTCTTCCGGGCGCAGCCGGCGGAGCTGGCTCCAATGGAAGCGATGCGCCGGATGCTCCGCAAGGTCCTCGCGCACATGTACGCCACGGACCGGGAGCTGGTCACCGCACGGACCCGGCTCATCCTGGCCGTGCCGGCTCTGCGCGCCCGGTCGTTCGACGCCAGCCTGCACGACACCCACAAGCTCTTCGTCCAGCTGCTGGCCGAACGCGTGCGGCGAGCACCGGGCGACTTCGAGATCCAGATCTTCGCTCAGGCCGTCATGGGCGCCCTTCAGTCGGTCATGCTCAGGTGGGCGGAGAGCGGCGGAACCGAGGACCTGCCCGAGCTGCTGGACGGCGCCCTGCGGTTCCTGGCCGCGGGATGCCCCCTGGAGGGACCGGCCGCGGTCAGCCCGCGATCCGAGAGCCCTGCCGAGGGTTGATCCGCACGGCCCCCATGAAGTTGCGGAAACTCACCGGCGCGATCTTGATGACGTCGCCCGTACGGGGAGCCACGATCATGCGGCCGTTGCCAAGGTACATCGCGATGTGGGAGATGTAACCGGGCGCGGTGGGGTCGTGCGCCCACGTCAGCAGGTCTCCGGGCTGGGCCTGGCTGAACGGGATCACCCAGCCGGCCCGCGCCTGGTCCGCGGCCACCCGGGGCAGCCGCACCCCGGCCTGGGCGAAGGCGTACTGCAACAGCCCCGAGCAGTCGTAGCCGCCCTCCGCATCGGACTCACCGCCCCAGACGTACGGCATCCCAAGCTTGGTCTCGGCGGCCTGGATCGCCAGCGCGATCTGGTGCGCGGTGAGCACCTGGCCTCGGGCGGTCGGCACCTCGCCGGTGGAAGGCCGTGGCAGGTCCACCTTGGGATTGAGCTCGATCGCCTTGGCCTGACGCGGCAACACCCTGTGGAGTTGCTTGGTGAGCTTGGCGAGATCGGCCTTGGGAGCGCTGATCAGGATCGCGTTGCCGCGCGGCACTCCGAGGGACTGGGCGGTGTCGTGGGAGACCACCGCGTCGATCTCGCCGATGCCCATGGTGGCGTAGGCGCCGACGCGGGTCTGCGTCTGCCGCTGTTTACCCCCGATCGGCACCTTGCTGCCGAGCTTGACGCCACCGTCGCTGCCCATGGTGAAGGAGATGGCGACGTCACCCCCGGCGACATTGCGCCACAACGCGTCGGACTCGGCTGTGGGCCGCGGGGTGAAGGCCCGGAAGCTGGACGGCTGGACACCGAGCAGCCCGACGCGCTTGCCGTCGACGAGCGCCTGAGCCGCGTCGACGATCTCGGCGGCTCGTACGCCCTTGACCTGCCGCACCCTGGCGGCGGCGTCGGCGGGGAGGGAGCTCGGAGCGGCCACGAGGAGATGCGGCGTGAGCCGCCGCGTCAGCGGCGCGACAGCGGCCGGTGAGAGCCGGGTATCGCTCGAGGCCGCGACATAGCGCTCCTCGCCGCCCTGCGCAGACCATGGCCCGGACTTCTGTGAGTGGGCCGCCACCAAGGCGATGTTGGCCACCAGTGTGGCCACCACGGAAACGCCGATGACCGTCGGTAGCAGGCGTCGGCTCGGCCCTCGCACAGCAACACTCCCTGGTAACTCTGTCCCGACCGGCTCAACGACTATGACCTACAGACGCACGAAGGTCCAGACGCCCCAGCAGATCTCCGCGTGTTCGCGGCTCGTCGCGGCCATGGCACGGATCCGTCCGCGGCGTCTGCTGCTACCCATAGGTAACACTCAGCCGATCGTAGATCAAGGCCGCAGATCGGCAACGCCGCCGAAAGGGCTAACCGAGACCTTGAAGCTCAGCGGCGAGCTCCTCCGGCCGGGTCACCGGCAGCCGGCAGGCGAAGTCCCTGCAGACGTAGGCCGCGGGGGCACCGTCGACGAGTCCGCGCCCCTCCAGGAGGGGGACGGCCGGACGATCGGCGTCGGGCCGTCCGACCGTGACCACGGCGCCCGGCGCGGAGGCCATGAGCGCGGTCCGGTGCAGGGCGCGAGTTCGCTCGTCGTCCGCGCCGCCCACCACCGCGATCTCGACCGGGCCGCAGAGATGCGCCTCCGCCACGGCCAGCCCCCAGCCCGCGAACCTGGCATGTCGCTCGGCGAGCATGGACGCCGGGGCCAGCGCTCTTCGCGCCGCCTCACGATGACGGCCGGAACCGGTCAGCGCGGCGTACGACAGCAGCGCCCCGGCGGTGGCGGACTGGCCGGACGGTGTCACGTTGTCCGTGGGGTCCTGGGGCCGCCGGAACAGCGCCTCGGCGTCGTCGGCCGTGTCGAAGAAGCCGCCGGCTCCGTCGCCGAAGCGCTGCAGCACCGTCTCCAGCAGCGCGCCCGCGACCTCGACCCAGTGTGGGTCACCGGTCACGCCGTGCAGGACCAGGAGGCCCTCCGCCATGTCGGCATAGTCCTCCAGCACGCCCGCGTTGCCGCCCGCCGTCCCCTGACGCGAGGTTCGTACGAGCCGTGCGCCTGACGCTGCGCCGGTCCCCTCGCCGGTCCCGGCTCCGTCGTCCGCGGCCGCTCCGGACATGTGGACGTTCTCGATCAGGCGAGCCACGTCGGCCGCCGCGGCCACCAGGTCAGGACGGTCGAACAGCGCTCCGGACTCGGCCAGCGCGGCGATCGCGAGACCGTTCCACGCGGCCACCACCTTGTCGTCCCTGGCCGGCGGCACCCGCTCGGCCCGTGCGGTGAGCAGCGCGGCCCGCATGCTCTCATGCCTCTGCGAATCCTGCGGGTCGGCGCGGAGCTGGAGGACCGACGCGCCCGCCTCGAAGGTGCCGGCCTCGGTCACGCCGAACAGACGGGCCGCCTCCGCGCCGTCCTGCTCACCCAGGACCTCGCGCAACCGGGCGGGCGTCCAGACGTAGTACTTCCCCTCCACGCCCTCGCTGTCGGCGTCCAGCGCGGAGGCCAGGCCGCCTTCGGCCGTACGGAGGTCGCGCAGCATCCAGTCGCAGGTCTCGAGCGCGATCCTCTTGGCGATCGGGGCTCCGGTCAGCCGCCACCAGTGCGCGTAGACCCTGGCCAGGAGCGCGTTGTCGTACAGCATCTTCTCGAAGTGCGGCACGACCCAGGCGTCATCCACGGAGTAGCGGGCGAACCCGCCGCCGAGCTGGTCGTACATGCCGCCGCGCGCCATCGCCTCGAGCGTGTGCCCGGCCATCTCCAGCGAACCGCCGTCGCCCGTACGGGCGGCGTGGCGGAGCAGGAACTCCAGCGCCATCGACGGCGGGAACTTGGGCGCGCCTCCGAAGCCGCCGCGCTGAGCGTCGTAGGACTGCCGGAGCACACCCGCCGCGTGGTCGAGCTGCTCCGAGGTCGGCGCCTCGCCTCCCGACAGTGATGGACCGCGTGAGGTGAGCGCGCGTTCGATCTGCTGGCCCTGCTCCATGACGTCGTCGCGACGCTCGTTCCATGCCTGGGTGACGCCGTGCAGCAACGAGTGGAACTGTGCCGTCGGGAAATACGTGCCGCAATAGAACGGGTGGCCGTCCGGGGTCATGAAGACGGTCATCGGCCAGCCGCCCTGACCGGTCATGGCCTGCGTCGCCTCCATGTAGATGGCGTCGACGTCGGGCCGTTCCTCGCGGTCGACCTTGACGTTCACGAACAGACGGTTGAGGATCTCGGCCGTCCCCGGGTCCTCGAAGGACTCATGGGCCATGACGTGACACCAGTGGCAGGCCGCGTAGCCCACACTCAGCATGATCGGCACATCCCGCCGCTTCGCCTCGGCGAAGGCCTCATCGCTCCACGGCCACCATTCGACCGGGTTGTCGGCGTGCTGGAGCAGGTAGGGGCTCGTCGCGTCCTTCAGCCGGTTCATGTAACCGATCCTGCCTCACCGGTGCGGAGCCGACGCCCCCGGTGCCCGGTAAATGCGGACCCAGTCCACATCCATGGTGACCCACCTCGGGGTCGTACGGTCCCGGCAGAACCCACGTCCCCGGTCGCATACCTGGTCGTTCTGCAGAGCCAGGCCCATGGGAGTGCGCTGTGGGATCAGCGGGCCGCGATAGGTCCACACCTTTCTCCCGTCGAGCCAGAAGGTCAGGCTGCGCGGCAACCAGTCCACGGCGACGGTGTGCCATCGGGTGAAGTCCGTGCGGAGCACGTGATGAGTCTGTTCGTCGTCGGGGCCGCGATGGACGAACAGCCCCACCGAGCGCCGGGTGGGATCGATCACCTCAGCGAAGTTGATCTCCGCGTACTCGGGATCTCCGAACCGCTCGGGCCAGAGCAGCGCGACGGCCGAGTAGCCGACACCACGCTCGGCGCGCATCCGTACCTCCCAGCGGCCGTACCGCTGGTGGAGCCGGGAGGCGATGCCGCCGGACAGATCCCTGGTCCGGTAGACCCCGCCGGTCAGCCGGAGCCGGCCGCCGGAGACCCGGGTCGCCGACTCCGTACGGGGGTTCTCCCGCGCATCGGGCGAGTCGTAGACCATCCACTTGCGCGGATCGAGCCGGGTCCCGTCGAACTGCTCGGTCACCACGGGCTTGCCCCATGCCGCCGACGAGACCTGTCCGCGGATGTCACCGGTGGCCCGCACCGCGTCGGGGGCGCCCGCCCCGGCGGGCCGTGGAGAGTGCGGCGCGCCCGCGCCGGGTCGCGGGAGCGCGGAGGTCGTCGCCGACCTGGCGGGCGAACAGGCCACGGCGCAGGTCAGTCCCAGTACTGTCATACCTCGGTAGACGGTTCGTAACGGCATGGATCCATGGAAGCAGATCCAATCCCGCCAGTCCGGCCAAATGGCGTGCGGTCAATGATTGCGGGCCGGCCGATCCGGGATTCTGCGGCGAGGTGGCACCGGGATTCGGTCCAGGTCACGGGCCAAGACGATGTCGCCTCCATAGGAGGCGGCCGCCTGTTCGAGGAAACGTGGCTCGTCCTCGGCGCCATAACGCTCGGAGAAGTGCGTGAGGACCAGACGACGCACGCCGCAGTCGGCCGCCACCTGGCCGGCCTGGCGGGCGGTCAGATGCCCATAGTCGGCCGCCAGCCTGGACTCCTCCGCCAGGAAGGTCGACTCGATGATCAGCAGGTCGACACCGTCCGCGAGCAGACGCACGGCGTCACAGAGCCGGGTGTCCATGACGAAGGCGGCCTTCTGTCCCGGGCGCGGAACACTGCATTCCTCCCGCGTGACCGTGCGGCCCGCGGCGGTGACGACACGCCCCTGCTCCTGGAGCGTGCGCACCTGTGGCCCCTGGACCCCCAGGGCTCGCAGCTCGGCCGGCAGCATGGTGAAGCCCCCGGGCTCCTCGAGGCGGTATCCGTATGCCTCGACCGGGTGGGAGAGTCGTCGGGCGAGCAACGAGAACGGTGCCTCGCCGGTGTCGAGCCGTGCCGCCTCACCTGCGACCGGCTGCTCATGGATCACAGCGGTGTCGTGGAAAACGCTCGCGTGCCTGAGCCGCTCCCAGTAGGTCCGCCCGCCGGCGGGGAAGACCGCCTCGACCGGGTGGAGCACGCCGTCCCTGGCGATGCGCTGCAGGACGCCGGGCAGCCCGAGGCAGTGATCGCCATGGAAGTGGCTGACACAGATCCAGGTGATGTCGTGTGCGGCGACGCCCGCGTGCGACATCTGCCGCTGGGTGCCCTCACCCGGGTCGAACAGGATCCCGTGGCCGTCCCACCGCAGCAGATAGCCGTTCTGATTACGGGTACGGGTGGGCACGGCGCTCCCCGACCCGAGGATGACGAGATCACGCACGGACATCATGGTCGAATCGTTGGCGGATAGGGCTTGTTACCAAGGAGTAATTCAGCGGCCAGGCTGTTGCCGAAATCGGCATAACTCCCGGAAAGGGGATTAGCTCTGCGGTTTCCCCCTTGCAGCCCGAAGTCGTGGCCGGGTCTTATGCCCGGCCACGAGCTCGGCCAGCGCTCTACCGCATCGGCGCTCTAACGCGCCCCGGCGTAAGGCGTCGCGTCCAGGATCTCGACACTCATCTTGCGTCCGTTGGGCAGGTTGTACGAGGCCGTTTCGCCGACCTTCTTGCCGTTGATGGCGGCGCCGAGGGGCGACTTCGGCGAGTACACGTCTATCGGGGAGCCGCTCTCCTCGCGCGAGGCCAGCAGGAACGTGACCTCCTCGTCATCGCCGGCGAAGGCGATGGTGACGGTCATGCCGGGTCCCACGACGCCCTCGGTGCGCGGCGCCTCACCGACACGAGAGTTCTCGAGGATGTGGTGGAGCTGGAGGATGCGGCCTTCGATCTTGCCCTGCTCCTCCTTGGCGGCGTGGTAGCCACCGTTCTCCTTCAGATCCCCTTCATCCCGGGCAGCCTCGATCTTCTGAGCGATCTCGATGCGGCCGGATCCCGAGAGGTGGTCCAGCTCGCTCTTGAGCCGGTCATACGCCTCCTGAGTGAGCCAGGAGACGTTGTCAGCACGGGTCTCGGTCACGGGTACTCCTCATCCACGTGAAATGCGGCCGGATTTAAACCTCAAGCCTATCCGGTGTATGAGGGTAAAGGTTCCCTCATATCCGTGCTCGCAACCAGCGAACTTCCACGCCAGGCTCTTTACAACGCCGCGCAGTCCTTCACCTGTGCGGCCGTCGCCCGGGCCGTGGTCTGGAGCTGCTGAGTCCGGTTCACATAGCTGGTCCCGCGAGGGATGATCACCTCGGTGTTCGCGACTTCGGCGAAGTTGGTGTCCACGGCCCGGACGGCGCAGCGGACCACCCGGTCCTTCGGCTTCGTCACGCTGTAGTTGATCTCCACCTTCGCGTCGCTCACCACGCGGTACGTGAGCGTCTCGGCGACGATCCCGGGCGTCTGGTTCACGTGCGCCATGACGTAGGCCCAGCCGAAGGCGGCCACCGCCACCACCAGGCCGATGACCAGGTATGCGGGACTGAAGCGGCGCGCTGCGGGCGCCCGCGTCCCGGTGTCGCTCATCGCCATGGCGGGAATCCCCCTGCGTGGTCTTGGCGTTGTCAGGGACAATTGTCGCTTGCGGGGGTCAGCGCCCCCGCACAGGCCCTGTCCGTCGACTGGAGCCACCTCGGCCGGAGCCGTGTGGGCAGGGTGCGCAGACGATACCCACAGGTTGATACCAACATGGTTTGCAGAGGGAGACTCCCAGGTGTCTGAGTCATTGCCGGCGGCCTCCGGCCTGGCCAAGCTGCGGCTGATGGCCGTACACGCTCATCCCGACGACGAATCCAGCAAGGGCGCGGCCACGATGGCCCGTTATTCCTCCGAGGGCGTAGAGGTGCTGGTCGTCACGTGCACCGGGGGCGAACGCGGCGACATCCTCAACCCGGCCATGGACCGGCCTGAGATCAAGGCGAACATCGGCGAGGTACGCCAGCGCGAGATGGCCGCGGCCCGGGAGATCCTCGGCGTCGAGCAGCGCTGGCTGGGCTTCGTCGACTCCGGCTTCCCGGAGGGCGACCCCGTTCCGCCGTTGCCCGAGGGCTGCTTCGCACTGGAGCCGCTCGAGGTGGCGAGCGAACCGCTCGTCCGGGCCGTACGGGAGTTCCGTCCCCACGTGATGCTCACCTACGACGAGAAGGGCGGCTATCCGCACCCGGACCACGTCAAGACCCACGAGGTGTCGGTGGAGGCCTTCGAGGCGGCCGGTGACCCCGACCGCTACCCCGGCACGGGCGAGCCCTGGCAGCCGCTGAAGCTGTACTACCACCTGACCTTCCACAAGGAGCGCTTCATGGCCGAGCACGAGGCGATGGTGACGGCCGGGATCAAGTCGCCGTACACCGACCTCCTCGGCTCCTGGGTCGACAAGCCGATCAAGTGGGAGATCACCACCAAGGTGCCGTGCGGGGACTTCTATGAGCTCCGCGACCAGGCACTGCTGGCGCACGCGACGCAGATCGACCCCGAGGGGCCGTGGTTCGCCTGCCCGCTGGACCTCAAGCGTGCGGCCTGGCCGACCGAGGACTACCATTTGGCACGTTCGCTGGTGGACACCGAACTGCCAGAGGGCGACCTGTTCGCCGGCATCCGCGAGAGGGTGTGTCTCTAGTGTTCGCCTCCGTGCCGATCACGGCACCACTGGCCATCGACGAGAACCTGGTGAGCCCGGGGCTCATGGGGTTGATCGTGGTGGCCGCGCTGGGCGTGGCCCTGTTCCTGCTCATCCGGTCGATGAACAAGCAGATCTCCCGGATCCAGGCGCCCAAGGAGCAGGAGCTCAAGCAGGCCGAGTGGGAGGAGCGCCAGGCCAAGCAGCGCCCGGACGCCGCCAAGGATCAGGAGATCCAGGCGAAGGCGCCCAACAGCAAGGACTGAAGCGCCCGACCCCGGCGAGCCGCTGAGCCGGCCTACCGCTCGGCCGCGGTCCAGCCGTTGGCGGCCGAGCGGACCAGCGGCAGCGTTCGATGACGTACGGGGGTGGCGAGCGCGATGGTCGTCGACGCGCGCTCCACCCCCTGGACGTCCACGATCAGGTCGATGACGCGCTGCAGATCGCGGTTGCTGCGTGCGACGATGCGGCACAGCATGTCCCCGGCACCGGTGATGGTGTGCGCCTCGATCACCTCGGGGATCACGGCCAGCCGCCCGGCGACGGGGTCATGCCCCCCGACCTGCCGGATCTGCAAGGTCACGAACGCGGTCACCGCGTAGCCCAGCGCCGCTGGATCGATCTCCGGACCGAACCCTCTGATCACGCCACGCTCGACCAGCCGGTCCAGCCTGGCCTGGACGGTGCCGCGGGCGACGCCGAGCCGCCGCGAGCACTCCAGGACGCCGATGCGCGGCTCCGCCGTCAGGAGCGCGATCAGCCGCCCGTCGAGCTCGTCGATCCCCGGATCCATCGCGCACTCCACTCACACGCTGGTCAGCACGTACAGATCGCCTAAAGCATCCGGCTCTCTGGTGTACAGCTTGTCCAGCATATTCGCTTACTCTTGCGCACACTGTAGTGACAGGCGACATTGAAGCCATCCAATGCGAAGGAGCAGAATGATGGACAGTCGCGACACCTTCCCCGTCAAGGGCATGGACGCCGTCGTCTTCGCGGTGGGCAACGCGAGGCAGGCCGCGCACTACTACTCCACCGCGTTCGGCATGCGTCAGATCGCCTATCGGGGACCGGAGAACGGCAGCCGCGACGAGGCGGTCTACGTCCTGAGGTCCGGCAGTGCCCGTTTCGTGCTCCGCGGACCCGTCCGCGCCGGAACCGACCTCGGCCGGCATGTGGCCGAGCACGGTGACGGGGTCGTGGACCTCTGCATCGAGGTGCCGGACGCCGAGGCGGCCTACGCCCACGCGATCGCCAAGGGAGCCGCGGGTCTGGAGGAGCCGCGCACCCTCGAGGACGAGCACGGCAAGGTAGTGATCGCGGCCATCGGGACCTACGGGGAGACCCGGCACTCGCTGGTGGACCGCTCGAACTACACAGGGCCCTACCTGCCCGGATACGTGCCGGCGGGCCCGCCGGAGGAGCCCCACACCGACAGGTGCTTCCAGGCCATCGACCACTGCGTCGGCAACGTCGAGCGCATGGACGAGTGGGCAGACTTCTACCACCGGGTCATGGGATTCACCGACATGGCAGAGTTCATCGGGGACGACATCGCGACCGAATACTCCGCGCTCATGTCCAAGGTCGTGGCCGACGGGACCCGCAAGGTCAAGTTCCCGCTCAACGAGCCCGCGCACAGCAGGCGAAAGTCACAGATCGAGGAGTACCTTGAATTCTACGGCGGCCCGGGAGTCCAGCACATCGCCTTGGCGACCAACGACATCCTGGCCTCGGTGGACCGCATGCGCGAGGCCGGCGTGGACTTCCTCGACACACCCGACTCCTACTACGAGGACCCGGAGCTGCGGGAGCGCATCGGGAACGTACGCGTGCCGATCGAGGAGCTGCACAGGCGCAAGATCCTCGTGGACCGGGACGAGGACGGCTACCTGCTGCAGATCTTCACGCAGCCGGTGCAGGACCGGCCGACGGTGTTCTTCGAGCTGATCGAGCGGCACGGGTCCCTCGGCTTCGGCAAGGGCAACTTCAAGGCCCTGTTCGAGGCGATCGAGCGCGAACAGGAGCGCCGCGGCAACCTCTGACCGCGCGGCCGGCGGGGCACCCTGATCGGCGCCGACCTCTGGCGCCGCTTGCCGGGCGTGCCCGTCACCCGGCAGGCTGGGCCGGGTGACGGTCTCCCGAACCCATCGAAAACCTCCCCGGATCGTCGTCGCCGTGCTCGTCGTGGCGAGCGCCGTGGCGGCGTGCTCAGGCGGCGTCGACGGACCGGTCCCCGGCAGGCCGCGCCCGGCGAACGGGCCCCCGGCCGCGGGCGCCCCGTCGGTCGGCGACCCCTACACACCGGGCGACGGCAACGGGGGTTATGACGTCCAGCACTACGACCTCAAGCTCCGGATCGACCCACGTGACAAGGCCAAGACCCTCGACGGGGTGGCGGAGCTCACCGCCCAGGCCACCCAGGCCCTGTCCCGCTTCGACCTCGACCTGTCCGGACTCGACGTGGCGGACGTGCGGGTCGACGGCGCCACCGCCCGGCACCGGCGAAAGGGCGAGGAGCTGATCATCTCCCCCGCGAAGCCACTGCGGCGGGGCGCCAGGTTCACCGTCACGGTGCGCTACTCCGGCACGCCCAAGACGATCAATGATCCGATCCTGCAGCGGTACGGGTGGGTCCCGACCAGGGACGGCGTGTTCATCGCGTGTCAGCCCAGCGGCGCGCACACCTGGTTCCCGGCCAACGACCACCCCAGCGACAAGGCCACGTTCGACTTCCACATCACGGTGCCGGCCGGCCTGACCGTGATCGCCAACGGCGAGCCGGCCGACGGGGCCGGCGCCGGGACGCCGAGTCCGCGCTTCGCCCGGGCCGCGAGCCGCGCGGACACCACCACCACGTGGCGGGTCAAGGAGCCGATGGCGACCTACCTCGCCACCGTCGATGTCGGCCGCTTCGACGTCCGTACGGGCAAGACCCCGGGTGGCATCCCCATCATCTCGGCCGTCGACCCGACGGTCCCGAGCGCCCGGATCGACCAGTTCAACGCCAAGAACGCCGAGATCACCGACGCGTGGGTGAAGCTGTTCGGCCCGTACCCCTTCTCCTCCACCGGAGGCATCGTCGACAACGCCGACGTCGCCTTCGCGCTCGAGACGCAGAACCGGCCGCTCTACGGCGCCTTCGGGTCCGAGGAGACGATCATGGCGCACGAGCTCGCCCACCAGTGGTTCGGCGACAGCGTGAGCCTGACCACCTGGAAGGACATCTGGCTCAATGAGGGGTTCGCGACCTACGCCGAGTGGATCTGGGCCGAGCGGTCCAGAGGTCAGACGGTCCAGCAGCAGTTCGACGCCCGCTACCGGCAGCCCGACAACCGTGAGCTCTGGGACGTACCCCCGGCCAACCCCGGGCGGGGGCAGTTGTTCGGCCGCTCTGTGTACGACCGGGGCGCCATGACCTTGCACGCACTCAGGCAGAAGGTGGGCGACCGGGCCTTCTTCGACATCCTCCGCACCTGGGCCGGCGAACATCGGCACGGTAACGCTACGACCGCGCAGTTCATCTCACTGGCGGAGCGGGTCTCGGGGAAACAACTCGACAGGTTCTTCCGGGTCTGGTTGTACGCACGGGGGCGCCCGTCCCTCTGATGCGGCCCCCGGCGAGACCGGCCCCGGTCGCGGCGGCCACTCCGGCGGGCGCGGCGGGGTCAATCCTCGGCAACGTGTCCGCAAAGCCGCGGGAGGGAGCGCGACACCGATCGGTGCGGACCCACAGGGTGGTCCCTCGTGAAAGGGCCTCTTGGACGCGCGGCCGCCGCGGCGACCGCCGGCTGCATCCTCATGACCATCGACGGCAGCGGCGTGACGGCACGGTCGGCCACCGAGCCGGTGTCGCCGCCCGGCCTGCGGCCGTGGACCGCCGCGCACGCGTCGGCGTTCATGACCGGCCCGCCGGGACCGGCTTCGCCGGTCCCGCGACCGGCCCGAGGCGGCACACCGAACGGATGGGCCGCCTCACTGGCCCGGGGCTCCACAGGGCAACCGGGAGCGGCCGGGCTCGGGGACAAGTACTTCCCCGGCGCGGGCAATGACGGTTACGACGTCGCCGACTATCAGGTGGACCTTCATTACCGGCCACAGGGCCAGCGGGTCGACGCCGACGTCACCATCACCGCGGCGGCCACGCAGGACCTCTCGGCCTTCAACCTGGACTTCCGCGGCCCTCGGATCACGGACCTGATCGTCAACGGCCTCCCGGCGGCCTACCGGCGCCACGGCCAGGAGCTGACGGTCACGCCGGCGAAGGCGCTCGCACGTGGGGAGGCCTTCACCACCGTGGTCCGCTACTCCGGACAGCCCCATCCGAGCCGCAGCCCCGGCCTGGGGTCCTACGGGTGGGTGTCGACCCGGGACGGCGCCATCGTGGCCGCCGAGCCGGACGGGGCCTCCACCTGGCTGCCGGTCAACGACCACCCGCGCGACAAGGCCACCTACATCTTCCGGGTCACGGTCCCGAAGGACCTGCAGGTGCTCGCCAACGGCGAACCACACCCGCCGGTCACCCGGGGCGCCACCACGACCTATGTGTGGACCGAGCGCTTCCCGATGGCCAGCTACCTCGCGATGGTGGCCATCGGCAGGTTCGAGATCCGGCGCGGCAGGGTCGGCGACATCCCGGTCATCACCGGGGTGGACCCGCGGTTCGCCAAGGCGGCCGATCGCGTCCACGCGACCACCATGGAGGTGCTGCAGTGGGAGACCGAGGTCTTCGGTGACTACCCCTTTCACACCGCTGGTGCCGTGGTCGACGATCCGCGGCTGGGTTACGCCCTCGAGACCCAGGAGCGCCCGGTATATCTCGGCTTCGCGCCCGACGAGCGGTTCATCGTGCACGAACTCGCGCACCAGTGGTTCGGCAACAGCGTGAGCCCGTGGTCCTGGCAGGACGTCTGGCTCAACGAGGGATTCGCCACCTATGCCGAATGGCTCTGGCGCGAGCACACGGGACAGGAGACCGCCCAGAAGATCTTCGAACGGCACTACCGCGAGCCGTCTCGGTCGTCCTTCTTCAGCCCCCCGCCCGGCAACCCGGGCGAGCATGGCATGTTCGGCCCCTCGATGTACGCGCGCGGCGCGATGTGCCTGCACGCGCTGCGGACCAAGGTCGGTGACGACAAGTTCTTCCGGATCCTGCGCGAATGGCCGGCCGCGCATCGATACGGCAACGCGAGCATCACGGAGTTCATCGTCTTCGCGGAGAAGATCGCCGGCACACAGCTCGACCGGCTGTTCGTCAACTGGTTGTACAAAAAGGGCAAGCCGTCGCTCAGCTGAAGGCCAGCACGTATCCCTTGGCGCGCAGGCGGCCGAGCACGTCCTCGCAATGGTCGGGCCCGCGGGTCTCCAGGTGGAGGAGGACCTCGGCGTCCTCGACGTGCAGGCGGGCGGCCACCCGCTCGTGCATCACGTCGAGCACGTTGACCTCGAGCTCGGCGAGCTCGCTCAACAGGGTCACCAGGGCGCCCGGCCGGTCCAGCAGCCGGCAGCGGACGACGAGATAGCGCCCCGCCACCGCGAGCCCGTGCCGGAGCACCTTGGCCAGCAGAAGCGGGTCGATGTTGCCCCCGGACAGCAGCGCCACCACGGGAGGCTTGAAGGCGTAGGCGTGCTCCAGCAGCGCGGCCACTCCCGCGGCCCCGGCGGGCTCCACGACCTGCTTGGACCGCTCGAGGCAGAGCAGCAGCGCCTGCGACAGCGACTCCTCGGATACGGTCACGACCGCGTCGACGAGCTTGGACACCAGCTCGAAGGTGAGGTCTCCGGGCCGGCCCACCGCGATGCCGTCCGCCATGGTCTGGCCCACGTCGACCCGCACAGGGGCCGCGGCGGCCAGCGAGGGCGGGAAGGCCGCGGCCCGCTTGGCCTGCACACCGATCACCTTGACCTCGGGCCTGAGCTCCTTGACCGCGACGGCCACGCCGGCCACCAGCCCGCCGCCACCCGTGGCGCTGACGATGGTGCGCACGTCAGGGCACTGCTCGAGGATCTCCAGGCCGATGGTGCCCTGTCCGGCGACCACATCCGGGTGATCGAACGGATGGATGAACACGCCCCCCTGCTCCTCGGCGTAGGCCTGCGCGGCGACCAGGCACTCGTCGACGGTGGGTCCGGGGAACAGCACGTCGGCGCCGTAGGCCCTGGTGGCGGCGACCTTGGGAAGCGGTGCCCCCTGGGGCATGAAGACCGTGGCCTTGCAGCCCAGCAGCGAGGCCGCGAACGCGACGCCCTGAGCGTGGTTGCCGGCACTCGCGGCGACGACCCCGCGGGCCCGCTCGGCCTCGGTCAGCCGGGCGATCCGCACGTACGCCCCACGGATCTTGAAGGAGCCGGTGCGCTGGACGTTCTCGCACTTGAGATAGACCGGGCCGCCGGCGAGGTCGGAGAGATACCGCGAATGCAACAGCGGGGTGGAGACGGCGACGCCGCGCAGCAACTCGCCGGCCGCGCGGACCTCGGCAACGCCGACGGAATCCCAAGTCATGCCCAGAGTGTCGCATCTTCGAGGCCCTCCCCATCCGGCGCCACACCCCCGCCGCAGGCCGCGTCGCCGCGGCTGCGGCACGGATCAGTCGGCGCTCCAGTAGCGGTCTCCGCTGTAGACCAGGGCGGCGGCGCCGATGAGCCCGGCCGTCTGGCCCAGCGCCGCTGGAACCACCCGGGCCTCGCGCGCGTAATCCATCCGGGCGTGCACCCGCAGGGTCTCCTCGATCGGGTCGAACAGCAGCGGCCCCGCCTGGGACAGGCCTCCCCCGATCGCGATGACGTCGAGGTCGCACAGGTGCGTCGCCGAGGCGATCGCCAGGCCCAGGGCCCGGCCGGCGCGCCGCAGCGCGGCGATGGCGACGGGGTGGCCCCGGGCGGCGTCGTCCGACAGGTCCTTGGCGCTCGCGCCCTGCCGCTCGGGGCGCCAGCCCTGTTCCCGGGCCCACGCGGCCAGGGCCGGGCCCCTGGCGATCGCCTCCAGACAGCCCCGGCCGCCGCACCCGCACGGCGGGCCGTCGGGATCGACCACCATGTGCCCGATATGCCCCGCGTTCCCACGTGACCCGTCAATGAGGTGGCCGCCCAGGATCAACCCGCCGCCGACCCCCGTGGAGACCACCATGCCGAGCACGTTGTCGTTGCCCCGCCCCACGCCGCGCCAGTGCTCGGCGACCGCGACGCAGACGGCGTCATTGTGCACCCGTACGGGAAGGCCGGGATAACGCGCGCGCAGGCGATCCCGGAGCGGGAACCGGCGCCAGGCCGGGATGTTGAGGGGGGACACCTCGGCGGCCGGCCAGGTCATCGGGCCGCCGCAGCCCACCCCTACTCCGGTGATCTTCGGGGTGCCGCTGTCGGCGAGGAGCTTGTCCAGCAGCGCCCGGAGCGTGCGCCAGAGCACCTCGGGGTCCAGGTGCGGGCCGTTGGGGGTGTCCATGCGGTCGTAGGCGGCAAGCCGGCCGCCGGGCTCCACCAGCCCGACGGCCAGCTTTGTCCCGCCGATGTCCACGGCGAGCACGGGACCCTCACCACTCCGCGTCATCGTCTCCTCCGAAGGCCAGGATCGAGGCGGTGAAGCCGTGGACGTGATTGCGGCCGCCGACAGGGCCGATCTCGCCGGCGGCGAAGAACCCGCCGACGCCGGCCGGGCCGAAGGTTCGGCGCAGTGTCCGGATGTCGTGGTCGGAGTTCGGGAACATCGCCCTCCCCCGCCCGTTGCAGGAGAACAGCAGGGCGCCCTGCACCGGGCCCAGGTCGAACCGGTCGAGCAGCTCGGACAGGTCCCGGTCCGCGGCGCCGGCGTCGCGCACCTGGAAACGCACGGTCCGGCCGACCTCCACCACGTCGCCGATCGCTATCGCGCCGTTGTCGGCGTCGGCGCCCACGACGCCGCGGACCAGAAAGTCACCACGTTCGTGTTCGTCGGCGTACTCGTCCATCGCGACGCCGATGAGGAGCCCGGAGGCGGCGAGTTCCTGCTCGTCCTCGGGGAGCACCGTGACGATCTCCTCGAGCTTGTCCAGCGCGGGCGCACCGGCCAGCTCGTACAGGACGTTGTCCTCGGCCTTGGTCACGGCCATGGGAGGGCCGATCGGCCGGGCACCCTGGCTGACCACGGTGGCGGCGGTGACCTGCCCGCCCAGGATCACGCCCACGGCGCCCTCGTCGAAGACCTCGTCATCGACGAACAGCCTCGTGGAGCCGCGTTCGTCGCCGCCCGCGATCCCTCCGACGAGCGCCAGGCCCGGGAGGACGTCGCCGGAGCGCTCGACGAATGCGTCCACTGGGAAACTGTAGGGATCGGCGAGCAGGACTCCCACCACGTCGTCGTCGCGTCCGTCCGGCATGCCGACCACGACCAGCCGGTCCTCGGCCCGCAGGGTCTCCAGCCGGAAGGGCTCGATGCGCGCCCCTGGCAGGATCGCCGACCAGGCGCTCACCGCGCTCGACTCCTCGACCCCCCGGTTTCCTCCGATGACGCCGCTGGCGCTGCAGCCGATGATCGTGCGGGCGTCCGCGACCTCCATGGCCCGCCGCGCCGCGGCCTCAACCATGTCCGGATCATCGCCGGTGACGAACACGCACATCAGGTCCGCCCGCCCGTGCAGCGGCGCCATCGCCTGCCGCACGGCCGATTCGGCCGCGGTGACAAGATCTGGTCCGAGGGCTAGTCCGTCGCCGAAGCGCGCCATTGGCTCCACCTCCCTCGTACGGTGTTCGGATGTAGACCCGATTCTCCCTGCTCCACGGCCCGGCACCAAAACACCGAAGCCGCCGGCCCCTGCGGCGGCCGAACCACCCGACCCGGGTGCGAGGTCGGCCGGCGGCGACGTAGTGTCGATCTCGTGCGCGAATCCACCCCGCGCGAGGCCACCCTGAGTGAGCTACGCGCCAACGGCCACGTCCATCGACCGGTGAAAGCCGAGATCCGGCACAACCTCCTGGCCCGGCTGAGGTCCGGTGAGCCCCGCTTCCCGGGGATCGTCGGCTTCGACGACACAGTGCTCCCCCATCTGGAGCGGGCGCTGATCGCCGGGCACGACCTCGTGCTCCTCGGCGAGCGCGGTCAGGGAAAGACCCGGCTGATCCGGACCCTCGTAGGTCTGCTGGACGAGTGGACCCCGGTCATCGATGGCTGTGAGATAAACGACCATCCGTACGAGCCCGTGTGCGTGCGCTGCCGGCGCCTCGCCGCACAGCTCGGCGACGAACTCCCCATCAGCTGGAAGCACCGCGACGAGCGGTTCGGTGAGAAGCTGGCCACGCCGGACACCAGCGTCGGAGACCTGATCGGCGACATCGACCCGATCAAGGTCGCCGAGGGCCGTACGCTCGGCGACCCGGAGACCGTGCACTTCGGGCTGGTGCCCCGTACGAACCGCGGCGTCTTCGCCATCAACGAGCTCCCCGACCTCGCCGAGCGCATCCAGGTGGCGCTGCTCAACGTGCTGGAGGAGCGTGACATCCAGGTGCGCGGCTACGCGCTCCGGCTCCCGCTCGACGTGCTCCTGGTGGCCAGTGCCAACCCCGAGGACTACACCAACCGCGGCCGGATCATCACCCCGCTCAAGGACCGGTTCGGCGCCGAGATCCGAACGCACTACCCGACGAGGCTGGAGGCCGAGATCGCGGTCATCCACCAGGAGGCTGACCTCGTCGCGGAGG
>JAOPYH010000197.1 GCA_025964715.1 Streptosporangiaceae bacterium
CGCATCATCTTCCGCGAGCTCAAGAGCGCGGACGGGCAGCTCACCGGCGAGCAGCGGCGGGTGGGCTATCTGCTCCAGGCGGCCGCGCAGGACTGGGCGGTGTGGAGGCCGGCCGACCTCGTCTCGGGGAGGATCGAGCGGGAGCTGGCGGCCATCAAACCATGACCGATCTCGTGTAATTTCCATCGGTGCTTGACATCGGCGCGGTACCGTGGCCGGGCCTCGTGCACGCGGTGTTGCTAGGTCCGCGGAGTTCCCCCGTCGCCCGGGGGACTGGGTAGGTCGGGGGTCTCCGCGGACCCAGTTCAGGGGGTGTCGGCCGGGTCCGGCGTCTCGCGGTCGGCCTGTTCCTGTGTGGTGTCCGGGAAGTAGATGCTACGCACCGTCGGAACCTCGCGCAGGAAGGCCTGGTACTCAGCGACGACGGCGGCGATCCGCTCCCGCTCAGCGTCGTCCGGGGCGGGTGGGCGCCCCTGACTCCGCCAAGAACCTGAGGCGCCCACGATCACATCGCCTCGCGGTGCCGGTCGCCGTCGAGCAGCGCGGCCAACTCGTCGAGGCTGTCGGCCGCCAGCGTAGCGGGCACGAGGGCCTCGAACTCCGCCCGGGTGAGTGGGCGGCGCCGTGACGCGTAGTACGCGCCGGGGAGGCCGGGGGATCCGGTGGAACGCCAGATCGACCAGCCGGGGTGTTGGTCTTCGAGGTCGCTGATGGTGGTGCTCTTTGGCGGAGTCATAGGAGGCACGGTACGCCGGTTGGTCTAGGCTGGCTAGGGCCAGCCTAGCCTTTCCTGGGTCACGCTAGGTCACCTAGCCTTCGATCATGATGATCGACCGCGATGGAGCACTGGCTCCATACCTGCAGCTGGCCGAGATCCTGCGGAAGCGGATCGCCAGCGGGGAGATCCCGGCCGGTCGGCGCATCCCGTCACAGAGCGAGCTTGAGCAGGAGTTCGAACTCGGCCGGAACACGATCAAGCGCGCGGTCGAGATCCTGAAGACCGAGGGCCTCGTTGCGGCGTCGCCCGGCCGCGGGCTGTTCGTCGTCGAGCCGCCGGCCGAGCAAGAGTGACAATGTACAACTTGCGGAGAGCGCCCCGCCGGTCCGGGACCGGCGGGGCGCGATCAAACGGCAAATTGCCTCTTGGCCCTACAGCTTCCCGGCCGCGTACTCCCGTACCGCCGAGACGACCGCGGTCCGCACGTCGACGAACGCCGGGAGCGTGATACTTCGGTTCCCGCCGATCCACAGGCCGTACGGGCTACGAGGGCTCTCGTTCGGGTAGACGCGGTCCCACGGCGGAACCTCGGCTCCCACCCAGGATTCGAGCGGGACGTACGCGACGTCGCGAAGCTGCATGTGCAACCCGGACAGGTCCCTCGGACCGGTGGCGTCCGGGACCAGCTGCTCCCGGACCTCACCGATCAGCGCCTTCAGCTCAAGGTGGCGCTTCTCGATCAGGTCGGCGAGCTCACGGCTGGTCATCTCCTGGAAGGGGCAGTCCCCTTCGCAGCTGAGGATGTGGTCGGGGCCGCGCCGATCGATCTCCTGCTGGTAGCCGGCGACGCTCCCGATCCCCCACTGGTCGCCGACGAACGCCTGAAGGCCGACGGCCCGAAGGCCGACGCAGGTGAGGTCGCGGGCGGGCCGGGTCTTCGCTGGGTCAGTCACAGCACACCTCGTCTTCCATAGTCATGTACGGCAGGGCGGTCCGGATCGTTGATGAGCTCGATCACCGCGGCTGCGTGGGACACGCAGATCTGGATGGCCTTCGGGTCCGGGTCCATGGCCGGGTTGGGGCACGGGTTGCGGTGCCGGTCGAGCATCCGGCACCTCGGCTCACGGTCGTGCACTCTGATCTCCTTCGGTTCGAAGCTTCCGCCGGCGGCGGGCAACATGCATGAGCCCCTTGTTGCGGCCTCTCGGATCCCGGCTACAGCCCGGGCGGTCAGTCCCCCATTGCGGGGCGGCAGGCTCGGGCGCATACCAGAGCTCGCGGGCCCGGGCCCGGGCCACGTTGAGTCGCCTTCTCCAGCTGTTGATGCTCACGTCGAGCACGGCGGCCGCGGCCGCGTAATCGCCGTGCGCGGCCAGGGTGGCGAGCGTCTCCTGGTCGCGCGGCCGCAAGGCCCTCCACACCTGCTCGACAGCGACGTGCTCGACAAGGCCTTCCTCGAACGGCGAGACGAGAGCGCCGCGTCCGTGCCAGTAGGCAGCGAATCGCCGCGGTGTGCCCTCCCGTCCGGAGCGGGCCGCGTTCCGATCGAGGCCACGGTGAGAGACCTCTTGAGCGTTAGCTGCCCCGAGGGCATGGCGGGCCGCCCGGAACAGGTCCAGGCGCGACGGCGCCGGGGCGGCGTACAGCCTCTCGATGAGGGCGACAGCGGCCACGTCCCGAGCCTCGTCCTCGTCGAGGATCAGGCCGCGCTGTGTGCGGGCGACGTGCCGTGCGATCACGGTCAGGTCGTCGACCAGCCACCCGTGCGGCAGCCCGTCAGTCACCGGCGTTCCTCCTTCCGTTGCTGGTCCGGCAGTTCATCTCGTGGCCCACAGAGCCCAGCGACCACGAACAGGCGGGACAGGTGTCAGGCCCGGGAAGGGGGCCGACCGGCGGCCTGCTCGGCCACGGCCAAATGACGTCGACAGGACCGAGGACTTTCGAATGTTCACGATGGCGCGCGGGCCCTTCCCTTTCTTCTCCCTGCTGATGCCCTTCGTGCGATACCTGCTCTGACCTGGGAAAACTCGTACCTCGTTGGGACCCTTTAGGGCCTCGTTTTGGGACCCTTTCCGGCGTCGTTTTGGGACCCTTTCCGGGTTCCCTTGGCTGGCCGTAGTTCCGCGTTTCCTTCGGGCAATCGCAGTCCGTCAGACCGGTGAGGCCGTCCGGTAGCACCGTGTAGATGGTCTTGTTGCCACGTCCGCCAGTGGACCGTTCCCGCCCGATCCACCGGTGATAGTCCAGATGGTTGAGCGCGGCAGAGACCCTGGACTTGCTCAGTCCGGTGCCCGCCGCCAGCGCCTTGAGGCTGGGCGTCAACCACTCGGGGACGACGCCCGTGTCGTTGTCGCAGACCTCCAGCAGGTCCAGGAGGACGTGGCGCTGAGACGATGGCAGGCCGCTCTTCTTGATCGCGCGGCCTGCTTGCCCTCGCCGCTTCATCGCGGACCTCTGATCCGCTCGCCCCCCTACGCGACGCTCGTGGGGGTGCGCTTGCCCGGGCGGAGCAGCGCCGCGAGCCGGTCCCGCTGGGCAGCCGTGAGCGGCGGTGCGGAATCCACAAGCTGCCTGATGTACTCGGCCGCCCCGGCAGCCTTGGCACGCGACTCAGCGGACTTCGCTCTCATGTCCCGGTAGTGGTCGGCGCGGAGGTCCTCTACGCGCTTGGCGCGTTCCACTGGGTCGAGGAGGCCGTCCGGGTCGGCGAGCCGCTCGAACCGCTTCTGCAGGCCCTCGCGGGCCGGTGCGGTGGCCGCGGTGCGGTCGGTACAGGCGTCCCATCGGTCGAGAGCGGCGGACCGTTGCTGAAGTTCTTCTGCCATCTCGGAGTTCCTTCCGATCGGGCAGCCCACGCCAAAGATTCCGCGACGCACAGCACACGGTCTTGCCAGACGCAAGACCGTGTGTTGTGGTTGTGGGAACCGGGCGGCGGCTGGCACCGCGCCCGGCTACCTGGCGTTGAGCTGGGTTGAAACAGAAACGGCCCCTCCGCTGCGACTGGAATCCAGTCGTGGCGGGGGGGCCATCCCCATTCCTACAGCCAGCGATCAAGCCGCACAACACTCACTCCGAAGATGTCGAACACAGATTCGCGTCCGGTCCGATCAACCATGTCCAGGTCACACGCTCCCAGACCGGCACCTTGCGGCCCTTCCCCGCTGGCTTGATCCGAACATCCGCGAGATGACCCACGACCTGACGGGACACCGCGATGTCGTCCCAATCGACCGCACCCGCGCGAAGCACGGGCGGGATGGACGCCTGCTCGGCCCTGGCCTCAGCGTCCGCGATACGCGTGCTCAGCGCTTCCTTGAAGCGGATGAACTCGGCAAGGTCCAGGTGGCCAGCCTCCCGAGCCTTCCGATTCTCTTCCAGCTCGTTGCGCAGGCGGGCGACATCCCCGCGCGCCTGGACAGTCTCGGAGTCGTCAGCGTGGACGGCGGCCAGGAACTCCCGGACGTCCTTCCGCGCGAGGTAGCCGTCAACGACCTTCCGTACGAAGTCGTCCAGCTCGTCGGCGCCGACAGCAGCGCAGTACTTGATGCACGCGTACTGCCGTCGACCGGCGACCACCTTCGTTCCAAGCTGCGCTCCGCACTGGCACCGGGCCAGATACGACAGGAGATGGATGCCCCGGCCGGGCTTGGTCGTGCTGCGGCCGGGACTGTTGAGGACGGTTTGCGCGGCGTAGAAGGTCTCCTCCGACACCAGCGGTGCCCAGCAGCCGGGAGTCTCGGTGCGTTCGCCCTCCTTCGGCTCGTGCACTCGGATACCGAGGTAAGCCAAGTTGGAGGCCATGTTCCGCACAACCGCCCGCGACCACTTCGGGCCGCCGAGCGGTGCGGGCACCGCACGCTGCTCGAGCTCCCGGCACAACCGGGCGACGGGTTCACCCTTCGAGATCCTCCTGATGAGCTCGCGGACCACCTCGGCCTGCGGCTCCTGCGGCACCTGCTCGACGTACCGGCCGCGCTCGTCGTAGCGGCGCACATACCCGTAAGTGGTCGGCCCGTGGGGCTTGCCCAACTGGGCGGCGAGTCCCATCCCCATCCGGACGACCTCCGAGATCTCAACGCTCGCGACTTCCGCGTTCACGGCGTCCATGCCCAACGATCGCAGGTCGGATGGATCATTCAAGTCGAAGGGTCGGCTCTTGATGACCCACCCGACGCCCTGGGCTCGGCACAGGTCCCTCAGCTTCACGTACACGCCGAGGTCGCGCTGTGACCGGCTGACCTGCCAGAACCACACCAGGTCGAGCTTGCCCGCCGCGATGTCGGCCAGGAGGCGCTCGAAGTCCGCACGCGGCTTCGTCGCGTACCAGGAGGCGGACTTGTCGTTGTCGCAGTAGTGGGCGTCGTCGGCGACGGTGCAACCGTGCTTCAGGCCCCACCGGTCACCGAAGCCGGCCTGTGCTGTGACGCTCGTCTGTGTGTCCTGCTGGTCGTCGGAGGCCCTGGTGTAGATGCCGAGCCGTGCGCCCTCTATCGTCCTCATGAGGGTTAGGCTACTGTGTACTAGGTAGCCCGGTGAAGAGAACACAGCAGCCATTTGGAGAATCCCATGATCGCGAACTCCGCCACCCGGTCCCGCAAGCACGCCGACGAGCACGACGCCGGTACCTGCACCCTCGGATGCCTCACCACCGCCGACGAGTTCCGCGAGCA
>JAOPYH010000302.1 GCA_025964715.1 Streptosporangiaceae bacterium
CCATCAACGACCGGTTCGAGGCATACCGCGACGCCCTCGGCCTGCCGAAAGAGCTCGTCCCGCACTCCCTTGCACTCCTATGTCACGCATCTGACCGAGGACGGGGTGGACCGGCGGTTCATCCAGCTTCTCTTGAGTCCTCTGCGGTGTGTCCACGACGTGCAGCACGAGCCCGGGGCGGGCTGCGTTCTGTGTGGTGGAGGTGGTTATCTACCGCCGTCCATCACGCAGTTCCCTGGGAGGTCTGATGCTGGTGCAGAGGGTGTTGATGCCCGTCTCGTCGCTTGAGTCGTGGACGGTCCTCGGTGACGCAGGCGGCACGGTCGAGCCGATCGAGCGCTACCTCGCCTACCTGACCGATATCGAGCGGTCGCCGAACACGGTCAAGGCTTATGCCCATGATCTGAAGGACTGGTTTGTCTTCCTCGGCCGACGCGGCCTGGACTGGCGCGAGGTGCGGTTGGAGGACCTGGGCGAGTTCGTGGCCTGGCTCCGACTACCGCCTGCGGGCCGTGACGGTCGGGGCGCGTTGCTGCCGTCGGCGGAGCATCACTGCGCAGTGACCACGGTCAACCGGAAACTGTCGGCGGTCAGCGGTCTCTACGTCTTCCACGCCCGTCACGGCGTGGACCTGGGCGATCTGGTCACCGAACTGCAGCCGGTCCGCGCCCGGCGCACGGGCTGGAAGCCGTTTCTGTATCACCTGGCTGGCGGCGAGCCCGAGCGACGCCGAACGATCAAGCTGAAGACGCCTCGCATGCACCCGACCATCCTGACCGCCGCTCAGGTCCAGGCGATCCTGGACGCGTGCACCCGACTGCGGGACCGGTTCTTGTTCGCACTGCTGTGGGAGACCGGGATCCGGATCGGCGAGGCACTCGGTCTCCGCCACGAGGACCTGGCGGCGGCGGAGGGCGAGCTGACGGTCACGCCCCGGGTCAATGACAACCGGGCCCGGGCCAAGTCCGCCTCGCCCCGCACAGTCCCCGTCGGCCCTGAGATCATCCGGCTCTACGCGGACTACCTGCACGAGGAATACGGCGACCTGGACAGCGACTACATGTTCGTCAACCTCTGGGGCGGCTCCTACGGACACCCGCTGACCTACGCTGCCGTCTACGACCTGGTGCTGAGGATCCGCCGCGCCACCGGCATCGACTTCGACCCCCACTGGTTCCGGCACACCCGGGCCACCATGCTCCTGCGCCGCAAGGTGCCCATCGAGGTGGTCAGCACCTTGCTCGGCCATTCCTCGATCGCCACCACGGTCGATACGTACGGTCACTTGTCCGCCGAGGACGCCCGTCGCGCACTGGAGGCCGCCGGATTCCTGACCGGGCGGGAGGTGAGCTGGTGAGCGAGCCGACGTCTGCCGTTGCCCTTCCCGGCTCAGGGCTACTGGGCAAACTCATGGCTGCGGTGCGGCCGGAGTTCCGCATCGATGTGTTCATCCCCGCTCCTGGAGAGCTGCTCTTCGGGCTGGGAGCCTGCCGGGTTCCCGGATGTCCACGGCAGCCCCGCACCCGTCAGCTCTGCCGCGGCCATTACTACCGCTGGCAGCGACGCGGAGGCCCGGACATGGAGGCGTTCGTCGCCGATCCCGGCCCCGGCCCGGTCGGCAGGACCGAACTGACGGCCTGCGGTGTCGCCGGCTGCCGCTACGGTGCTGCCCGCCAGGGGCTGTGCGTGCGCCATCACGGCTTCTGGGAGCGAGCGGGCGAGCCTGAGAAGAAGAACTGGATCGCCGGGCTGCCGACCGTTGCCGACAGCGGACACCAGATCTGCCGCTTGTCGTTCTGCACCTTGTGGACCCAGGGGAAGTCGCCGTTCTGCCACAACCACAAGTCCCGCTGGTATGCCGTCGGCAGCCCCGACATCGAGGAGTTCGCACGTCGCTGCGAGGCCGCCGGAGACGACCGCTTCGATTTCCGTCCGCTGAAGGCCAAGCGGCAGCTGAAGCTGGAACTGCAGTACGCGCTGCAGTGCCGCCACGACGAGCGACAGGTCAACACCCATAGTTCAGCCGTCTCGCCCGTGATCCGCCTGGCCGCCTCCGGACCGACTGGCTCCTTGCTGGAATGGCCGATGGAGCAGTGGAGCGAGTACTTCGCCTCGACGCGCGGGGCCAGCCACGACCAGAACGGTCAGTTGGCGTTCCTGCGCTACGCGCACGAGCACCTGGAGGATCTCGCCTGCGGCAGCGGCTGGGAGACGGAGTTCCCCCGCGACGTCTGGGTGCTGCGTCGGCTCGGCATGGAGGGCACCGGGGCCCGGCTGCGGTTCGACCGCATCGCCCAGCCCTGGCTGCGCGAGCCGGCCAAGCGGTTCGTGCGCTGGCGGCTCAGCATCGGCCGCAGCGTCAACCAGGCCGTCGTCGACATCCTCGCCCTCAACCGCTTCTCCGGCTTCCTGGCCGACCCGCAAGTCGCCGCCAGCGGCCTGGCTGCGGTGGACCGGAAGGCGCTGGAGCGCTACCTGGCCGATCTCGCCACCGACCCGCGCTCGACCCACTCACGCAGCCGCGACATCAGCTCACTGAACGCGTTCTTCCACGCCGTACGCCGCCACGGCTGGGACGAGACCCTCCCGGCGAGCACGACCTACTACCCTGACGACTACCCCCGCCCCGACAAGCGGCTGCCCCGCGCGCTGGCCGAGCAGGTCATGGCCCAGGTTGAGCAGCCCGCCAACCTCGACCGCTGGCACAACCCCGAGGGCCGCCTGCTGACCCTGGTCCTGATGCGGTGCGGACTGCGGGTCGGCGACGCCTGCAATGTCGCCTTCGACTGCATCGTGCGGGACGCGGACGGCGCCGCCTACCTGCTCTATCTCAACCGGAAAATGAAACGCGAGGCCCTGGTCCCCATCGACGAGGAGGTTGAAGGCGAGATCACCGCCCAGCAGAAGCGCGTCCTGGAGCGTTGGCCGGGCGGCAGCCGGTGGCTCTTCCCGGCCCCGCGGATGAACCCCGACGGCACCCGGCCGCTGACCACGCACTCCTACCGAGGACAGCTCGCTGTCTGGCTGGAGCGCTGCGAGGTGCGCGACGAGTACGGCCGACCCGTGCACCTGACGCCCCATCAATGGCGCCACACGTTTGGAACCAGGCTGATCAACCGGGACGTCCCGCAGGAAGTCGTACGCGTCCTGCTCGATCACTCCTCCGGCGAGATGACCGCGCACTACGCCCGGCTGCACGACACCACGGTCCGCCGGCACTGGGAGAGGGCCCGCAAGGTCAACATCAACGGCGAGAGCGTCACCGTCGACCCGGCTGGCCCCCTGGCCGAGGCGACCTGGGCCAAGCAGCGGCTCGGCCGCGCGACCCAGGCCCTGCCCAACGGCTACTGCGGCCTGCCGGTGCAGAAGACCTGCCCGCACGCCAACGCCTGCCTGACCTGCCCAATGTTCGTCACCACCCCCGAGTTCCTGCCGCAACACCGCGAACAGCGACAGCAGTTGCTGCAGATCGTCTCCGCCGCCGAGGCCCGCGGCCAAGCGCGGGTGGTCGAGATGAACCGGCAGGTCCTGGGGAACCTGGAGCAGATCATCACCACTTTGGAATCCGACCCCGGCCGGCCGGAGGCGACCGCCGATGCGAGCTGACAACAGCCAGCACATCGTCGAGGCCGCCCGCCGCCGAAGCGAGTACACCCGGTCCAAGGCCGTGCAGGCACTCCGTGCTCTCGATGCCGCGGGCGAACCGGTCACCTTCGAGACCGTCGCGAAACGAGCGCGAGTTTCCCGCTCCTGGCTCTATGCCCAGCCGGACCTGCGAACAGAAATCGAGCACCTACGGGCAGCACACCGCCGAGCCCCAGCATCCCCAGTTCCCGCACGCCAGCGCACCTCCGATGCCTCCCTGCTGCGGCGACTCGAAGCCGCCAACACCCGCATCCGGCGCCTTACCGAGGAAAACCAGCAGCTTCGCGAGCAACTCGCCGGAACGCTCGGCGAACTCCGTACGCTGCGTCATCGAGCGGCCGTCCGCTGACAACTGGAACGAGGATCATGGCCACCATCGAGAGCCTCCTGCACAGACGAGCAGACCTGTCCACCTTCGTCGTGCACTTCACCCGAGACACATCGGACTCGGCCTACAGCAACCTCGGCAACATTCTCTGGCAAGGCCGGTTGGAGGCCCGTAACGTTTACGGGATGGCGAAGGGTTTGGCCGCCCGAGTACCCGAAGTCGCCTCAACGCAGCGTGCGGTGTGCTTCACCGAGACACCCCTGGAGCACGCCTGGATGATGTGCTCCGACATCGAAGGCCGGGACGTGCGCTTCAACGGCTACGGCGTTGCCTTCACCAAGACTTTCGCCCGGCGCCTTGGCGCCAACCCTGTTTGGTATCTCGACATCACCCCTGGTCACGACTGGCTCACGGGCCCCATAAACCGGATGGTCGAAGAGGCGGAGCGGAGCGCTCAAGGCTGGGGGGCGGATTCGGATCCGGCCGGTCTGGCGACATCCGACATTCTGCGGCTGACTCCCTTCATAGAGCAGATGGGGCCGCTGACTGGTGGCGGGCGGAAAGAGTTCTGGTGGGAACGTGAATGGCGCCACGTCGGCGACATGCAGTTCGCGGCAACTGACGTCGTCGTGGTGTTCGCCCCAGAGGCAAGCCACGAGACGCTACGGACATGGCTACGAGGAAACCCGCGCTACCAGGTCAGGGTGCCTGCCTTTGTCGACGCGGACTGGGGGCTGGAGCGCATGATCGGAACGCTCGCTGGTGTTGCCGACCTTGGCCCATTTCCGCAGTGAGAACACCGAATTGATAACGAAGAAGTTCAGCGTGACTCCGCATCCGCAGCCCTAACAACTTCCGTCGAGGACGGTGCTCGGCACGCAAACGAGCAGGTCAAGGTCACACGAAACACGGAGGCTCAAGATAATCCAGCAGCAGGCCGGCCATGAGTGCGACAGCTCCCTGGCCATCTACACGCACGTCAGCGACGACTTCATGAACACTTCCCTGCACAAGGCACTGGCTCCGGCGTTCGCCGGGGTCTGACAGGAGG
>JAOPYH010000329.1 GCA_025964715.1 Streptosporangiaceae bacterium
CATCATCACCGGCTTCGGCACGCTGACCACGGGAGTGCTCGTGGGCTCGCTCGGCTCCTTCCCCATGGCGGGCCTGCTCGTGTCCCTGGTTTTCGTTGTCGGGTTGTTCACCATCTGGATCGGCCCCGAGACCCGCGGCTGGCGGCTGTCTGACGTCTGACGTCTGCACCGCCAGGCTGAGCTCACCACCGCGCCGACCCGGGTCCGAGGACCCGGGTCGGCGCTTCCACACATCCCATCCGAACCGGAGGAACCCGTGCAGTTGGAAAACTCGTTCACCGTCCCCGTGCCCGTGGACGACGCCTGGGCCGTGCTCCTGGACATCCGGCGCATCGCGCCGTGCATGCCGGGCGCCATCGTGGACTCCGTCGACGGCGACGACTTCTCCGGCCGCGTGAAGGTCAAGCTGGGTCCGATCAACCTGACCTACCAGGGTCAGGCGGCATTCGTCGAGAAGGACGCCGCCGCACACCGTGCCGTCATCGACGCCCGGGGCAAGGACCAGCGCGGCAACGGGACGGCCGCTGCCACCGTCACCGCCACGCTGACCGACGAGGGGTCGACTACGCGGGTGGACGTGCTGACCGATCTGAACATCACCGGCCGGCCCGCCCAGTTCGGCCGCGGAGTGATGACCGACGTGGGCAACAAGCTGATCGGCCAGTTCGCCGACGGGCTCGCCGCCCAACTCGGCACCGAGGAGCCCACCGGCCCGGCCCTGCCCGCTGCCGAGACCACCCTCGGCCTTTCCTCGGTGGGGGCGACGAGCGCGGACCACTCCGCCCCTGGGGCGCCTCAGGGCGAAAAGCTCGCGACGGAGCCCGAGGCCATCGACCTCCTGCAACTGACTGCGGGAAGCCTTCGGGGCGTAGCGCTGTCGGCGGCAGGACTGTTCGCGGCCCTCGCCTGCATCCTCGCCATCCTGCTGCGGCGCCGCCGACACTAACGGCGACAGCCGCCCGCCGGTGACGACACTGGGTCGTCACCGGCGGCCGGCTGAGGGTCCTACCGAGGGGTGCTCAAGCTCCGCCGAGCTCGTCGAGAACCGCCTGTGCCTGCCGCGTGCCCTCGAGCGCCGCCGGCACGCCGCAATACACCGCCGTCTGCAGCAGCACCTCCTGGATCTGCTCCCTGGTACATCCGTTGCGCATTGCACCGCGAACGTGCAGCCGGAGCTCGTCGTTGCGGCCGAGGGCCGTGAGCAGCGCGATGTTCACCAAGCTCCTGGTGGCCCGCTCCAGACCCGGCCGGGTCCAGATGGCTCCCCAGCAGTACTCGGTGACCAGATCCTGCAGGGGCGCGCTGAAGGGCGTCGCCCTGGCCCTGGACCGCTCGACGTGCTCGTCGCCCAGGACCTCACGGCGCACCGCATCGCCTGCCGCGCGCAGGTCCTCAGCCGCTGCCGACCCGCCGGTCCGGCCGGCGCCCACCGAAGATGGTTGTGCTTCAGTCACGGTCGCTCCCCCTTGCTACTCGGACCCGGCGGGTCGCCCTGATGTACGGCCGAGCGGGCGTCACGCCGGCTTCTGAGCGGTGACCAGTGCACCGAGTTCGTCCTCCCACCGGGCCGCGACCTCCGCACGGAGGTCCTCCTCGATGTCGCTGGGGGTGAACATCCGGTCCCAGTTGGACCGCCACCGAAAGGGTTTGCACGCGTCGATGATCATCGTCCCGAGGGTATAGTCCTCGATCGCGCGCTTCTCCGGGGTCAGCCCTGCCGGGTTGATGACGTTGCACCAGCGCTCACGCTGGATGTGGACCTGGACCGCCGGGTCCACCCGGGTCTGGATCGCCCACTGCACGAGCGCCCGGTCATGGGGATCGATGTCGTCATCGACCATGACCAGGTATCGCGGCGGCCGGTCGGCCAGCCCGGACATGGCGTAGTCCGCGATTCGCAGCGCATGCCCCGAGTAGTGCTGCTTCACGGAGATGACCGTGAAGGGACCCATCTGGCCGATTCCGCAGATGCCTTCGAGGCCCGACTGCTCCAGCATCCGCAGGCGGCGCGCCTCCTGAGCGAACCCACCAGCGGCGCCGCGGTTGCGGTAGCGCAGCGTCGGCTCACCCATCACGATCGGCGCATTGCGGTGGTAGACCGCGGAGATCCGCACGGCGGGCTGCGCGAAGGCGGCGGCGTAGTAGCCGAGCCCCTCACCCCACGGACCCTCCATGCGCTTCGGCTCGACATCCGGGTGCAGGATCTCGCCCTCGAGGATCACCTCGGCATCGGCCAGCATCGGCAGGCCGGTCATCGGACCGGGGATGACCTCGAAGGGTGCGCCCCGGAGGAATCCGCCGTACTCGAGCTCGTCCTCGTCGAAACCGACGTTCTCCGCGCCGGCGAGGGTGAAGGCCGGGTCGTTGCCCAGACTGATGACCACCGGGCAGTTCTCGCCTCGCGCGAAGTACTTGTCCCGGATCACCTGACCGTGGTGACCCCCGGCTAGGTGATGACCCAGGGTGTTGCGGTCGTACAGCATCCCCCGGTAGCAGCCGACGTTCAGCCGGCCCGTGTCCGGGTCCCGCAGCACCGACGCACCGCCCGTGGCCAGATAGGGGCCACCGTCCTGCGCGTGCCAGGTGACCGACGGGAACTGGAAGAGGTCCACGTCCTCCCCGGTGAGGACGTTCTCCATCACCGGTCCGTCGGCGACCTCGACCGTCGGCTGCGGCTGGTAGCGCGACAGCCTGTCCTGCCACCAACGGACCAGATCCCGGCCGCGAAGGCCCTCGGGGAAGCCGTAGATCAGCCGCATGCGGGTGTAGGAGTCGAACGAGTGGACGGCGATCCGGCGATCGGCCGGAACACCGGGGATCTCCTCGAAGAGGACAATTGGATGCTCCGGGGACCACGCGGTGATCTCCGTCAGCGGGCCGATGTCCTTGGCCGGATCGGCGCCCCGGACA
>JAOPYH010000352.1 GCA_025964715.1 Streptosporangiaceae bacterium
TCTCGCAGCGGAAACCCTTGGTTCCGATCAGCGTCCGGCCGGAGCCGCGGACGATTCCGGTGACGTAGGCAGCGCCTCGGTATCCGGCTGCCTCCTCATGACGCGGGTCGGTGTAGGCGTAGAAGCCGCAGTTGCACGTCTCCACCGGCGTCTCGTGCGGCGGCTTCGGCTCGGCCTTCGGAGGCTCTTCCGCGACCGGGGTAGTGGTTGCGGAAGGCTGGGCTGCCCTCGTCAGGTCGCCGTAGATGGCGGTGAAGAAGGACTTTGGGTAGACGAGGCCGCCGCTGGCGTAGCCGCCGAAAAAGTCATCCTTCTTCTCACAGACAGCCACGTTGACCCCCGGGCGCCACGGCTTGGCGCGCTCGACGTGCAGGGCTCGGAGCCGTCCGTAGGAGTCGACCCGCCAGGTGCGTTGGCCGTAGACCTCGCCGAGCGCGAAGCAGTAGTCGAGGCCCTGGAACTCCTTCGGGGCGGTCATGCCGCCACCGCCGTCCGGACCGGAACGGGCTGACGCTCGGGGACGACGACGGGCGAGGGCTCCTGGATCGGCACCGCCTCCGGCATCGGCTCGAGGTCGACGCGACGGCGGACGGGCCCGATGTCTCCGGCCGTGATGCCGACCGGCTGCCCGTAGTGCTGGCTACAGGTCGCTATCACGCCGCTGGCGACCCAGAGGGGCCGGCAGTCGTGGGCGGTCATGCCGTGGCCTCGGAGAAGTCGAACGGTGTGAGCAGTGGTCACTGCGGTACCTTTCTGATTGGTTGCGCCGTCCGCGTCCTGTCAGGGGGCTAGCGGGCGGCGCTGCTCTGTGTTGCGGGGAATCAGGCAGAAGCCCGACGCGGGGCTTCGCTGGTGCGGGCGTCGATGAACGCCTGCAGGTCGTCCTCGCGGACCCGGGTCCGCGTCCGCCCGTAGGCGGAGACGTCGACCGTCCGCAGCTCGCCGGCAGAGATGAGCCGGTAGACGGTGTCCTTGGACTTGACGCCGAGGACGGCCATGACCTCGGGGATCGTCAGGCAGCGCGTCATGCCGCCCTCCCCGTCCTGGTGACGATTTGTCCCTTGGCAGGGGACACAGAGGGCACAAAAAGGAGCTGCAGGGGCACGTCCAGGCGCCTCGCGATTGCCTCGGCGACTCGTGGGGTCATCGTCTTCTTGCGCTCGGCAGTCAGGTGACTGACGAACCCCTTGCTGACACGGGCCGCATCGGCCAGGTCCTGCAGGGAAACGCCCTTTTGGTCCATGAGTGCGCGGAGCGTTCTCGCACTGATCAGCCGCATCCAAGTCCCCCTCGGCCACCTCGTTCGGGTGGTGCGTCGCTGGTCCATACCTTCCTCCGGTAGACGTCATCTGTCAACGTTCAGGGGACAAATCGTCGCCGGTTGGTAGACGGCTGTCAAGGAATCTCACCCTTGTACTTCCGCAGCTAGGCGTTTTGTCCGTCCCCTGCTAGTACTTGTTGGTAGACGGCAGATCCAAGAGGGCGCCGTTAGGGCAGGTAGACAGCGGGGGTTGCGGCGTGGTTGATGAGGAACACGGTCGGTCGGATAGTTCCCCTGTGCCCACGATCGCGGAGCTGCTCCAGGCTTATATGGACTCCACCGGCGACTCGTTGAGAGATATCCAGCGGAGGTCCAACGGTGTTCTTACTTCCCAGAACGTGGCCAAGATCAGGACAGTGCCGCGCAAGGCGTTCCCGGATCCGCGGACAGCGGAGGCGCTCTCGGACCTCCTGCAGGTGTCGGTCACCACCATCGTCCTGGCCTACGCCGCTAGCCTCGGACTGCCGGTGGTGCAGGGCGGTTCGACGCTGGAGACGATGCTGCCGCCAGGGACCGACAGTTTGACGCCGGAGGACCGGGACGCGATCCGCGCCATCACCCGACAGTTGATCGACGCCCGACGGGAGGATGCTCGGCCGCCGGCACCGGACTTGTCCCGAGCCGAGGACTTCCGCCTCGCCGAGCCCGGCACGCTGCAGCCGGTACAGGAACCGCGCGGTCCGAACGATGATCGATAACGCTGCGTCAGTGGCGCGTCGCGTCGCGTGTCGTGACCCAAGTCACGGCTCCTGTTGCCGAGTGTCGTTGGCACGCGGTAGGACCTCCCCATGTGGGGGGAAACGGAACGCTGGTGTCCATGGGACTACGTGCGAGAACAGCACCCTGACGTCCAGGTGTATGAGGTGGAGTTGCCCGGCGGGCTACTCGGTTGTATCGACCACGAGCGTCGGATCATCTGGCTCCAGGCGGGGATCGGTGACGTCCAACTGAGATGCACCCTCGCCTTCGAGGTCGCCCATCTGGAGCGTGGACCGACACCCGCTCAACCTGAGCTGGCACGGGCCCGACAGAACGACGCGGAGGACTGGGCCGCCCGGCAGTTGATCCCCACCAACTGCCTGGTGTTCGCCTTCCTGGGGTTCACTCACCTCAAGGACATCGCCGTCGAACTCGGTGTCGACCTTCCGATGCTGCGTGCCCGGCTCCGCGGCCTGACCGACGACGAGCAGGATGCCGTCATGGACGCGATCCGTGGAATACAGGCGGTGGCCTGATGCCCTACTACCGCCGCCTGCCGTCGGGCAAGCACCAGATGACGGTGCGCCTCCCGTCGGGGAAGAAGGTGTCTCGTTCCCACCAGTTGAAGAAGGTCGTAGCCGACTGGGCGCGGGAAGAGGAGTCGCGGATCGCCCGGGGGGAGTGGCGCGATCCGCGGTCCGGCCGCATCGACTACGAGGAGTGGCGTGACCGCTTCCTCGCCGCCCGCGTCGTCGAGCCAGAGACTGCCCGCCGTGACCAGGGCGTCCTAGCCAACCACCTCAACCCGCAGTGGAGCGGCTGGCGGGTGCCCGCGATCACCCGCCTCGAGGTGCAGGGTTGGGTGAAGCGGATGCAATCCGCGGGTGTCGGCCCGCACGCCATCCGTCATGCCTACAACTTCCTCTCGACGATGCTCAACGCCGCCGTCGACGAGGGAGTCATCACCGCATCCCCATGCCGCCGGATCGACCTGCCGGCGGCCCCACCGAAGCTGCCCGAGTGGTTCACCCGTGAGCAGGTGGATGCCATCGCTGCCGCCCTGCCCCCGCGGCACGCGACGGCGGTTCACTTGATGGCCTGGCACGGACTTCGGTGGGGTGAGACGGCGGGGCTGCGCGTCGGACGGGTCGCCTTCCTCCGCCGCCGCCTGACCGTGGACGGGGTGAACACGCAGCACGGCCGGTGGAAGCCGTACCCGAAGAGTTCGAAGTCCCGGCGTGAGCTTCCCGTGGAGGCGGAGGTCCTGGAGCTGCTGGCGCCGTTGGCCGCCGGGCGGGGCGATGAGGAGCTGATGTTCCGCACCGTGCGCCGGTACAGGGGGGAGGAGCGGCCGTGGTCGGGGGCGAACTGGCGGATCCGCTGGTATGAGGGCATCGAGGACGCCCGGAAGGCGCATCCCGAGCTGAACATCCCTGCTTATTCGCCGCACGCCTTGCGTCACTCGGCGGCTTCCTGGCTGGTGCAGGACGGCGTCCCGCTCTACGACGTGCAGGCACTTCTGGGGCACGAGTCCTTCCAGGTGACCCAGCGATACAGCCACCTGGCGCCCGACGCTCACAGCGTCGTCGAGGACGCGTGGCGCAGGCTGCGGGCGCATCAGCGGCGCACGGCCCCCGGCGCGGGCGAGCGACCGGGTATCTGACCTGCAGGTTCGTCCGAGAGACGTGCTCCCGATGACCGCCCACGTCGAGGTTGTATCGCTGCTGGTCAGGGACTAGTACCCCTCGCTGACCAGCGGGTTCTACTGGCGGTTGGTCCTATGTCGCCCGATGGGGGATAGCGGCGGCTAGGGCTCGCGGCGCACGAACGGCGCACGAACGCACAGAAGCCCCCCACCGCCCGAAGGCGATGGGGGGCTTCTGTCGTGGTCGTGCTGCGGGCTAGCTCCCGCCGGGCGAATGGGTCTCCTATCCGGCGGCGAGCAGGGCAGCCGCGCGGCCCCAGCTCCGCTGTGCGGCGGCGTTCGGGTGGATCGTGTCGCCCATCAGCCCGTTGGCGTTCGCTGTGGTGTAGCCGCCGGACCGGTCGTAGAGGTCGAGCAGCGGCACGTCGAGGGTGTCGGCCAGGTCGTACAGGGCGGCGACGTAGGTGGCCCAGGCGGTTGCACCGGAGGGCTGGTATTGCGCGGTCAGGATGAAGTCGGAGGCAGAGAACGTGGACCTGATCGACGCCAGTGCGGCGGTGATGGTGGAGGGGGTGACGGCGTTGAGGACGTCGTTCACGCCGAGCGCGCACCACACGACGTCGGGGGAGACCGTGAGGAGCGCGTTGACCCGAGAGACGAGCGCGGTGGGGTCGGAGGTCGCCGTCCACCCGTTCGGACCGGACGCCCACGCCCCGAACGCCGCCGCGTTGTGCACCTCCAGCCCGGCCGCGCCATAGACGCGGGCGGCGATCATGTACGCCCCGGCGGTGTTCGTCGTGGTCAAGGTGATCGTGTGCGTGGTGTTCGCCAGGCCGGTAGCCAGGGTGTACTTCTGCACGATCGCGCCGCCGGCAGGCGTGATCGTGCCGGTGCGCGCGCCGGAGTCGATGCTCCAGCTCAACGGCGCGGATGTGCTGAACATGACCACGTCGAGGGCGGTGCCCGGGTCGGTGCTGGCGAATGTGATCGTGGACCCGGTCGTGGTGGACACCAGGTAGTTGTTGG
>JAOPYH010000363.1 GCA_025964715.1 Streptosporangiaceae bacterium
CGGGCGAGTCGACGGCCGGCATCTGCTGGAAGACCCTGACGTCGTCATCCAGGGTGACCGGGTGCTGCACCTCCGATTCAAGCTGCGCCACTGACGGGCATCTCTGGAGAACCAGCGGACGTCCGCAGCAGGATGGCGGATCGGCACCGTTGGCCAGCACGGTCCTCTGGGTCGAGCGCATGGGACGCGCGCGAAGGCGACGATCGCGAACGAGAGATAGAACAGACCATCTCCGGTGACGGCGTCGGCCCCGCGCACCGTCTCCCGACGTCGCGCATCCCTCGTCGCGGCATAGCGATCACGCTGCGGACAGATTGGTCCTACCTGTCCCAGCCCGTCCTGCTCACCGACCAGAGAACTCAATCTTCTAGCGCGTCGCGCCTCCCGCGGATGACCTCGAGCACGTGCGCATACACGGTCGGGTCGACGCGTACGTCGAGCAGCGTGGGACCGGTTCGCTTGAAGGAGGCGCGCACGGCCACGTCAAGTTCATGTGGAGTCGACACTCGTGTCGCTGCGAGACCGTAGCCGCTTGCGACAGCAGCGAAGTTCGTCTCGGTGTAGGCGGTGGCGTTGTCGCCGCCATCGCGCTCCGGCTTCGCCTTGACAGCGACGAGGCTGAGCCGAGAGTCGTTGAACACCACGATCGTGATGGGCAAGCCCAGCCGGCGCATCGTCTCCAGCTCAGCCAGGGTCATGCCGAGCCCCCCGTCACCGACGAAGCACACGACCCGGCGGTCGGGACGCGCCAAGGCGGCGGCGATCGCGGCGGGGACGGCGTAGCCCATGGTGGCCAGGCCGCTGGAGATCAACACCTCATCCACTTCCGCCGTCGCCCACAGAGACAACACCGGCAGCATGTGGGCCCCCGCGTCTACTGTGGCGACCGTGCCTGCGGGGGCGATCGCTCTGGTCCGCTGCACCACCACCTGAGGAGCAAGCCCGTTGGTCGCGGAAGGACCCGCGATCAGGCGTGCCGCCTCTGCGTCGCGGTACCGGTTCCCGGCGTCGATCTCCCAGGCGGTTGCCGGCCAGTGACCGGCCAACTCGGTCACCAGCTCCCCCAGGTCACCGACGACCTCGAGCTTCCGCTGGAAGTAGGTGCTTGTGTCGGCCCACGAGGCCAGCGAAACCACGGGCGCCGGGTAGGGCCATGCGTTCGGGATCAACTCGACACTGTCGACACCGATCATCACGATGAGGTCGGCCGCATCGAGCACGGGCGCCTCGGTGGTGGCTCCGCTGAGGAGTCCGGCGGCACAGGGCCACGCGTCCGGCACGACCCCCTTGGCTCGGTACGTCATCAGCACGGGTGCGGACGAACCCGCCAGTAGCGAACGGACCTGCGGAGCCAGATCGCGAGCACCGACCCCGATCAGGACCACCGGGCGGCTCGCGGCAGCCACCAGCTCCGGCATTCTGGCCACCGCGGCCGGGTCCGGTCGGGGTCGCGAGGGCCGGGGCGGGGGCGGCGTCGACTCTGCCGTGGGGTCGAAATCCAGGTGCACCGGCCCTCGCGGATACGTGGCTGCCGTGGCGATGGCGTGGTCGACCGCGCCGGTCGTGTCACCTTTCCCCACGGTCGCGCTCCACTTCACGACAGGCGTGTACAACGCGCGCTGGTCGATCCTCTGGTGAGCGACACGCCGCCGGTCTGCCGAGCTGACCACGTCGGTGACCATCAGCAGCTGCTGACGGTCGAGCATGGCGTTGGCCACGCCGTTGACGGCGCTGGCTGCGCCCGGCCCACGTGTGACGACGCAGGCCGTCGGACGACCGGAGACGTCACCGTAGACAGACGCCATGATCGCCGCGGCCGTCTCGGCGTGGGTCAGGACGAACCGCATTCCGACGGCTTCCGTCGCGGCGATCAGGTCGAGGTTGTTGCCGCCTCCGGGCAGGCCGAAGACGGTGTCACCGCCGGCCTTCGCGAGCGCACCAGCCACGGCGGCGGACAGATCGGTCGAGTTCATCGGTTCACCTGACGTCCGCCGATGCCACCCAGGGCCGCCGGTGCCACCAGGACAGGGTGGCCGTGGCATCCGGTCACCAGTGTGGCCGATCGACGCCTTCGACATAGAGGGGGTTCGCTCGGTGTTCCCCTCTCCGGGTCAGGAGTCCTGCATCGCGCCGCGACACCGCTCGTCGAGGCGTAGATGCCGGACCGTGGCGGGTGAACGATTGGCTCCGCAGCATCGGCCGCTCCTCTGGAGAGGGGCGGCTGGTGAGGGGAACGGGTGACTCGATCGTCACGGACAGGGGCTGTCGACATGACCCGCAGTTCGGACCGGCACGCTGAACTTGCCCGCTCGTTGCTTCGCGGAGCGGTCGACTTGCACATCCACACGGCCCCGGACATCTTCCCCAGGTCGGTCGATGCCATCGAGGCCGCCGAGGAGGCCAAGGCCGCAGGCATGGCAGGCATCGCGATCAAGAGTCACTCGACCGACACCGCCGCCCGAGCAGAAACGGCGAGCCGGCGTGCCGGCTTTCCGGTGACCGGCGGCGTGGCCCTGAACTACCCGGTGGGTGGGCTCAATCCGTACGCCGTCCAGGAGTCGGCACGGCAGGGAGGGCGCATCGTGTGGCTGCCCACGCTCAGTGCCCGCCACTTCCTCGCGCGAGCGCACAACGTGCCGATCCTGCGAGCGCAGTCTCCCCTCGAGAGCGAGGGCATCACCGTGACGACGGAGGACGGCCGCCTCAAGCCCGAGGTGGAGGAGATCCTCCAGCTGGTCAGGCAGCACGACATGATCCTCTGCTCCGGGCACGTGTCGCCGTCCGAGGCCATCCAGGTCTTCCGCCGCGCCCAGCAGGTCGGGATCGAACGACTGGTCGTGACCCATCCCCACGCCGACTTCGTGGGAGCCAGTGCCGAGGACATGGCCGAGCTCGCGGCCCTGGGAGCGTTGAACGAGATGCACTACGCCTTCGTCACGGAGATCATCGAGCCACCGCAGACCATGAGCCACCTCGCCGATCTCATCCGGGCTGTTGGCGTGCGAGCCTGCTACCTCGCCACCGACGGCGGCCAAGCGGCCAATCCGCGGCCCGTCGAGGCTCTCCGGCTGTTCATCGAAGGGATGCTCGCCGAAGGCTTCACCCCTGACGAGGTCCGCTACATGACCGCAGAGGCGCCCCGCACGCTCCTGGGCCAGGAAGCCACGTCACCCGCGTGATACGCCGACAGCCGGCAGGCTGAGAGCGCCGCCGCGACCGGTCGTCGATATCAGTACACGCCGCCGTCCACGACCAGAGCCTGGCCGGTCATGTACGAGGAGCCGTCGGAGGCCAGGTAGACCACGATGGGTGCGATCTCCTCGGGTGTTCCCTGCCGGCCCATGGGAACGATCTGCTTGACGATGCGGTCCTGTTCTTCTCGTCCACCCATGAAGTCGATGGCGGGCTGATTGAACGGGGTGTCGATCCACCCCGGACACACCGCATTCACCCTGATCTTGTACGGGGCGAGCTCGGGGGCCAGCGCCTTGGTGAACGCCACGATCGCCCCCTTGGATGCCGAATAGGCCGTGAGACCCGCGCCCCCCTTGACTGCAGCCAGGGACGCCATGTTGATGATCGAGCCGCCGCCGGCTTGGCGCAGGAGAGGGACGGCGTGCTTGACCCCGAAGAAGCACGAACGCGGATTGACCGTCATGAGCAGGTCCCATTGCTCCTGCTCGAACTCGGTGATGGGGCCGGAACGCTGGGCGCCGGCATTGTTGAAGAGGACGTCCAGGCCGCCGAGGGTCTCGGCACCGTTCTTGACGAGCGCCTCGACGTCACCTTCCTTCGTCACGTCGGTGCGGACGAAGTGCGCCTCACCGCCTCCTTGGCGGATCTCCTCGACGGTGCGTTGGCCGGCGTCCTCGTTGATGTCCGCGACGACGACTCCGGCACCCTCCTGCGCGAACATCCGCGCGGTGACCGCACCGATCCCGGTCGCCGCCCCGGTGACAATCGTCTTCTTGCCCTGGAGTTGCATCGCTGCCCGCCTATGCCGACGCCAGGGCCGCTGCCGCCGCCGCCGCAACGTCGTCGTCTTGATCGACCGTGCCACCGGCCACGCCCACGGCGCCTACGACCTGGCCGCCGCTCTCCAGCGGACGTCCGCCGCCGAAGCTGATGAGCGGACGGCTATGGGTGTGCTCCAGCCCGAACAACGGCTGGCCCGGTTGGGTCAGCGGTCCGATGTCCTTGGTCGCCATGCGCATGGACAGGGAGGTGTACGCCTTCCCCTGGGAGATCTCCGTGCTGGCCAGGAGCGCCCCGTCTTGCCGAGCGAAGGCCAGGAGCTCGCGGCCCTGGTCGACGATCGCGACGCTCGAGGGGGATCCGATGTCGGTGGCCTTCTGCAGCGCCGCTTCCAACGCCCTACGCGCTTGCTCGTACTGCAGTCCCATCTGCTGTTCCCCTTTGTTCGCGAACGGCCCCGTCCTCGGTCGGATGTGGTGCGGGTCCTCTCACCCCTGCGGCATTCCAGCGCCCACCCGAGTGCGTTCCCGCGATACCAGCGCACGGTCGCGGTCCTTGAACCGCCCCACGGTCTCGCGCGTGAACAGGGCGATGATGATCGCCGAGACAAGGGCGACGGCGACCATGAAGTACAAGCCGTAGTAGTAGCCGGCCGCATGCTTGAATCCGCCCCCGACCGCGATCAGGAAGCCGAGAATCAGCGGGGACACGCCACCGATGTAGAGGAAGAACAGGAGGATTGAGTTCGCCGTACCCATGGCTCCTGGCTCCGCGGAGTCCGAGCCGAACGCATACAGGACCGGGAAGATCGCGTTGGTGGCCAGCCCGGCGAACAGCTGGACGAAGATGAGCACCCCGATGCTCACCGATGAGTACCGAAGGAGATACAGCCCGATCGCGAGCCAGACGAACGCGATGACCAGGCTCGGCTTCCGGCCGATGTAGTCCGACACGATGCCCCAGAAGATCTGGCCGATACCTCCGGTGATCGTGAAGACGGCGCTGTAGGCGGCCGCCTGCGCGAAGCTCAAGCCACCGATGAAGGCGATGTACTGCGGGAGCCAGAAGCTGATGCCGGTGTAAATCATGATCCCGCACATCGAGGCCAGCGCGGGGACCAGGATGTTCGGGTTGGCCAGGCTCCGGCGCAACGCGCCGGGTTCGGCGCGGTGCTGCTCCTCCCCCGCGCCACTGTGCAGCGGCTTGGTGAGCCCGGCGGCCTCCGTGTCGCGCTCGAACCTGCGATAGCGCTGCGCGGTGCTGTACCACCACCAGCCGATCCAGATGGGGATCATCGCCAGCGGGATGATGAGGAACACATAGCGCCAGTTCGCCGGACCGAAGGCGGCCAGGATCGCGCTGGTGGCGAGGGCTCCCAGACCGGTGCCCCAGGGATAGGCGGCGTGTTCGATGCCGAGCGCCAACCCCCGCTTCTCCACCGGATACCACTCGGCCATCGAGGTGACCTCGACGGCCTCACCCGCGCCGCCGAAGGCATTCTTGATCGACTGCAGCACCACGACGTTCCAGATGGTCATCGTCAAGCCCTTGATCCCGGTGAGGATCGAGAACAGGAAGTAGCCCGCCGCGACGATGGCGTTGCGGTACTTCCGCGCCCAGCCGTGCCCGCCCCTGTCGAACCAGGGCCCAGCGGGGATCGCGAGCACGGCCACCGAAACCGTGACGATGGTGCTGATGACCCCGGCCCCCTCGGGGGACAGCTTGAATTCCTGCACGATCGGCGGCAGGACGTAATAGAAGATCTGGCGGGTGTTCGCATTCATCCCGTACACCAGCCAGAGGAAGCAAAGTGCCCCGATCGCGGTCGGCGGGGTGCGGAATCGCCTCCTCTTGGGCGGCCTTTGCTCGGGCCCGGCGACCGGTTCGTCCATTTGAGTCATCGCCAGTCCCCTCTCATGACTGACAGCCTTCTCGCTGAACCTTCGTCAACACGGTCAAGACGTCACGCACGGGACAGGGCCTCGACCCTGGCGTGCTTGTTCCGGATGAGTCCGTCGGCGCACCTCAGAGCCAGCGCCCCGATCGTCGAGGTCGGGTTGTTCGCCCCGCCCGTAGTCATGGAGCTCCCGTCGCAGATCACGAGGCCCGGAACGCCCCATGCCCGATGCCATGCGTCGACGACGGAGTTCTCCGGCGAGTCACCCATCCGGCAGGTGCCCATCAGATGCCACCCGGGGCCGTTGTAGCCGTCGGCGACCGATTGGGCGTCCACCTTGCGGGCGCCGCTCGCCTCCGCGATGTCGTGCAGCCGAGCCGTCCCGAACTCCAGCAGCGTCCGGTCGTTGTCGCTGAGGGTGTACTGACGGTGCGCGGCCGGCAGCCCGCTGGAGTCCTTGACCTCCGGGTCGAGAGTGATGCGGTTGTCGGACCTCGGCAGGTCGTCGACCTGGATCGCCGCGAACACGTGCCGGTCGAAGCGCCGCTGGAACTCCCGCCGGTGGTCGGGCCCCCACGGCGCGGGATCCAGGCCTGTCGTGGCTCCCAGGGCACTGACCGCCGGGCCGTACCCCGCACCGAAGGTGATCGTCATGCCGTTGACCGCGCCGCGGGAGAGGTCGGTCTGGTGGAACTCGTGGGTGAAGAGGCTCGCTCCCCACGGTCCCTTGTAGTGCTCGGTCGGCTCGTCGAACCAGACGTCGGCGAGCACGTAGGCATGAGTGACCAGGTTGCGGCCCACCTGGTCGTGCTCGTTGGCCAGGCCGTCGGGGTGACCGGGGCCGGCCGAGTTCAGCAGCAGGCGCGGCGTACCGATGCCATTGCAGGAGACGACCACGAGAGGCGCCTCGATGCGGTGCATCGCGCCGGTGTCCCGATCGATGTAGTCGACCCCGTCGACCGCGCCGGTCCTGTCCGTGGCGATGCGCGCGACCCGGGCGTTCGTGCGGATGTCGAGCCCGCGCCGCAGCGCCGGCAGGATGTAGGCCTGCGTCGCGGTTCCGAGCGAGCCCCGGGGGCATCCGGCCATGCAGAAGCCACAGTGATTGCACGGGAGCCGACCCCGGTACGGCTCCGAGATGATCGCATTGTCCGCCGGCCACCAATGCCAGCCGAGGCGGTCGAGCCCGGCGGCGATGAGGTCGTAATAGCGACCGTGCTTCAGCGGAGGACACTGCCGGGGCTCCCGTTTCGGGTGGCTGGGGTCGCCGGCCAAGCCTGAGATCCCGAAACGCCGGTCGTTCTCCTCGTAGTACGGGACGAGGTCCTCGTGGCTGATCGGCCAGTCGATGGAGTTCTCCAGGCCGTGCTCGGTCCCGCGCCGGAACTCGGCCGGCTTCATCCGGTGCCAGAAGCCGGCGTAGTGGTTGGTGCTCCCACCGACCGCGTTGAACAGGAAGGGACGGAAGCCCTGCCCGGTGACGGGGTAGTCCTGGTCGAGGCCTCGGATATTGGGGTCGAACGCCCACTCCCGCGCGATGCCGAACTCCCAGTCGTCGCGCAGGATGGCGTGGTCGACGTCGTGGACCCACGGCCCCTGCTCGAGCAGGACCGCATGCACCCCGCCGCTCTCCAGCAACCTCGCGGCGATCGCCCCGCCTGCGACCCCCGCCCCGACGATGACGACGTCGACCTGCTCAGCCGAGGACACGACGGACCTCCTCGGTCCGCTGGTAGGAGCCGCGTGACGCCTGGGGAAGCGGTGCCTCCCGCTCGATCCGGTAGCCGAAGGGCTGCGGCGCGCCGTGGTAGTCCGAGCCGGCCTCGCGGAGGGCGTCGGCCACACTGCCCGAGGTGTAGTAGCCGTAGTAGACCCAGTTCCGCAGGCCCGCGAAGCTCACCGGGTCCTCGGCCTCCAAGCGCTCCAGCGAGGTCCTGATGTCGTCCGTGGAGGCCTGGTCGATGGTCCCGAGGATGCGCTCGAGCACATCGCGCTCCGCGGGGTCGACCCGCTCGGACACGAAACGAGCGACGAGGGGGGCCGCGTCCGGGAAGCCCTGCTCCGGCGGGATCATGACGTCCGCGATCCGGCTGAGCCTGCGGAGCAACTCCTCGGACAGGGGCGCGTTGCGATAGCCCGGATAGGACGGGTGCTCCATTTCCACCCGCGACGTGTACTCGGCTGCCCCAGACACCTCATCCTCCAGAACCGATGTGTTCCTGGCTGTCACTCCTCCGCGCCGATGGCGGACGGCAGCGCCGCCACCGGCGCTCGACCGGTTGAGCGGCCGGCCGGCCCACAACCCGGCACCGTCGCGCTGACGGCGCGCCCGCAACTCTGGAGACGCTCCGAGGCCCTGGCCGCGGCGTCCATGACCGAGACGCAGAGACCGTCGACCTCGGGCTCGAAGCGCGAGGAGGGAACGCAGACCGCTATCGCCGCAGCAACGCGTCCAAAGGCCTCATGCACGGGGGCGGCCACGCCCGAGACGCCGTCACGGAACCCCTCCCGGTTGATCGCGTAACCCTTCCTGCGTACCGCTCGAAGCTCTGTCCACACGGCCTCCTCCGTCACCCGTGAGTGCGGCGTGTACGGACTCAGACCGGAGGCGGCGAGGATCGCCCGGACCTCCTCCTGGGGGACGTCCGCAAGCAGGGCCAGGCCTGACGAGACGACGTGCAGGGGCATCAGTCGCCCCAACGGATAGGTGCTGAGGACGGGACGAGCGCTGTCGAGCTTCTCGACCACGACCGCCTTGTCGCCCTCCCGCACTGCCAAGAGCACCGTCTCGCCCGTCTTCTGCCAGAGCCAACGCATGGCCGGTGAACAGGCCGAGGTCAGGGTCTCGGCGACTCCGGGGGGCTGAACGAGTTGGGCGGCGGTCAGGCCGAAGGAGTACCGAGCGGTGACGGGGTCCTGGATCACATACCCCCTGTCGCGCAGCGTGCCGAGCATCCGGTGGACGGTGGCCTTGGCCAGTCCGAGTTCCCGGCTCAGTCCGGTGACGGTCTGCGGCCCGGCGGCGCTGGCCATGTACTCCATGAGCGCCAGTGCCTGGTCGACCGACTTCAGCGTTCGGACCACGGTGCGAGAGTCTGCTCGACGCCCCCCTCCCGCAAGACTGTTGCCGCATGCGGAACAGCGCCATCCGCATCTGCCGGCGGCCGGGCCACCAGAAGCGCCGGATGCGCACCGTGCCCTCCGGCGCTGCGGCTCCGGTCCGGACGCCGCCGCTCGATCAGGACGGAACGATCGCCAGCGGGCGGACCGGCGAACCGGTCACGCCGACCATCTTGAGCGGGAGGCAGATGAACAGGAACTCCTGCCTTCGATCCGCCGCGAGCTGTTCGAGGAACAGGTTCTCGAGGATGTACACGCCCCGCCGCACGATGAGAGCGGCATGGCCGGGAAGCGTGGCGCCGTCCGATCCGACGGGCCCGATCGGATCCCAGGCCATGTTGTCGGCCCCGACAGCGAGCACATCCCGTTGGGCCAGCCACTCCGAGGCCGAGGGGGCGATCCCGGCACCGTGGAGATAGTCGTCCGGGTCGCCCCACCGAGCGCCGTTGCCGGTACGCACGAGGACCACGTCACCGGGAGACCCCGACACACCTTGCGCCTGGGCTGCGTCGGCGAGTTCGTCGGCACCGATGAGCTCGCCGGGCGGGATGCGATCGATCCCACGGTGCCGCGCGATGTCGATGAGGACACCCCGGCCCAGGATCGGAGCGATGGTCTCCACTCCGAGCTGGGTGAAGCCCGTCGTCGACTGGACGTGGGCGTCCACCGCTCGGCCACCGAACATCTGCATGTTCTCTGCTTGGTGGCAGAGCGCGTCGATGTGAGTGCCGGAGTGCTCAGCCATCACGATGAGTCCCGACGCGCTCGTCCGGGCCTCGCCGAGCCCGCGTTCGTGGCGCCGGTGCAGGAAGTAGAGGAAACCGGGCCGGTGCGCCGGAAAGGTGGGCGCCCCGACGTAGCGCGGTTCCTCGAGGTCGTAGACCGTGGCATCCCGGAGCGCCGTGAGCAGGGAGAGCACCGCATCGGCGGGCATCAGGCCGAGACCCTGCTCGAGTCCGGGGCCTCGTCGGAGAGGGGAACGCCACCGCGGCCCCAGTTCTCCGCATCGACTTCGTTCACGACGACATTGACCCTGATCGGGTCGGAGCCGAGCACGTCGACCATCACGTTGGTCAGCTCTCGGATCAGCCGACGCTTCTGCTGGTCGGTCCTCCCCTTGAGCAGATGAACCTGGATCAATGGCATGAGCCTCGTCCCGTCCTCGGTCGGCCTAGCTGTCGTCTGCCGCCTGGCGGTGAGCGTGGGACGCGAGTGCGACGCGCCGCCCCAGGGGCGTCACCATCAGCGCGCGGTCACGGTGAAGGCGTCGGTCGGTAGATGGGGCCTCGACCCACGACCCGTTGCAGCATGGGGTCGGAGGCGTCGATCACCTCCCGCTGCAGCCGCTGCGGGTCGTAGAGCTGCCCCGGGTAGCCGATGAGCTCGCGCACGCGTTGGTCGGTGTAGTAGGCGCCGGTCACCGCGAACGCGAGCGCCTCGAACCCGGCCGGGTCGTCGCGCTGCAGGTCCTTGATGTGCTCCGCGGTGTCCTGCCCCGTGCCGACCTTCAACACTCGCGACAAGTCGGCCTCGATGTCCGGCCGGACGCGCAGCGCCCGGTCGAGCCCTTCCTCGGCGACACCGACCTCGCTGGCCGCCGGCATGCCTTCCGCCGCGGGTACGAGGACGTCGGCGAGCGCGGCGAGGGTCGAACGCTGCGATGGGTCGATGGTCACGTCGGCACCTCCTGGTTGCGGCGCTCGGCGATCAGGTGGGTGACGCAACGCAAGGCCACCGCGGTCAACGTGGCGGTGGGGTTGGCCCCGGCCGAGGTGGGGAAGACGCTGCCGTCGTAGACATAGAGGTTCGGGACGTCGTGTGCCCGCCCCCACTGGTCGACCACCGAGGTGGCGGGATCCTCCCCCATCGTGCACGTCCCCATCAGATGCCATCCGCAGTCGCGCATGAGCCGGGTGGCGGAGATCTTCTTCGCGCCGGCGGCCTCGTGGGCATCCTCGGCCCGGGCCACGTGGAAGTCGAGCATGGCCCGGGTGTTGTCCGAGTTGCGGTACACGATCTTCGGCGCGGGGATCCCGTCGCTGTCGCGCACCTGCGGATCGAGCCGGACCTGGTTGGATTCCTCGGGCAGGTCCTCGGCGATGATCCCCCACTCGAAGCCGTGCCCGAACTCCTCCCGGACGTTGCGGTGCAGTGCCGGGCCGAAGCGCTCCTCCAACGGTGCGCCGCCGTAGCCGGACCGGAGACCGAGTGGTCCGCCGGTGGGCATGACCTGCCATTTGGCGCCCCGGACGAAGCCGCGTGACTCGTCGGTCTCGTAGAACTGCATGGAGTGGATCATCTGGCCCGAAGGGCCGAGCCAACTCTCGAGCGGCTCGTCATAGAAGCCGACGACCGCGGCGTAGGGGTGCATCATCAGCCGCTTGCCCACCAGCCCGGACGAGTTCGCCAGTCCGTCGGGGAAGCGGGCGGAGGTCGACAGCAGCAGCAGGCGGGGCGTGCCCACTCCGTTGGCGCAGAGGATGACGACCTGGGCGTCCTGTCTGTGCTCGTGGCCACTGCGGTCCACGTAGACCGCGCCGGTGGCGCGGCCCTGGCGGTCCACGGTGATCTCGCGGACCCTGGCGCCGGTCACGAGACGCGCTCCCGCCTCGGTGGCGATGGGCCAGTGCGTGAGGTCCGTCGACGCCTTGGCGCGGTCCGGGCATCCGGTCAGGCAAGTCCCCCGCAGGCCACAGGCCCGGAGATTCCCGTAGTCCCGGGAGGCGATCGCGTTGGGGCTCGGCCACCAGTGCCACCCCAGCGCGTCGAGCCCCTCAGCGGCCTTGCGGCCCATCTTGCCGATCGGCAGCGGCGGCAGCGGCATCGCGGCGCCGTCCGGATAGGCGGGGTCCCCACCGAGTCCCGAGACGGCGAACTCCTCCTCGACCTGCCGGTAGAAGGGCAGGAGGTCCTCGTAGGTGAAGGGCCAGTCATCCGCGATGCCGTCGAGTGTGCGAACCCGGAAGTCCGACGGCAGGCAGCGCACCCAATGCGCGGCCCAGAGAATCGTGCTGCCACCGACGCCGCTCCACATCAGCGGATTGACGTCGGAATCGGACGTCTCGCAGGGGTAGTCCGCGGCGCGGCCGCGCACGTTGGGGTTCGGATGCCACGTCTTCGGCGCGAGCAGTTCCCACTCCAGCTTGGCTCCCGGGAACTCCCGTGGATCGGTGACGCCTCCCTGCTCCAGGCAGACCACGTCGAATCCGGCCTGCGCCAGGCGGGTCGCCGCGACCGAGCCCGACGCGCCGGCCCCGACGATGAGCACATCTGCGACGGTGTCCGTGCCCGTCACGCGGTCCGCTTCGGTCATCAGCGACCCTCCTTGCCCGCAGGAGCGTCTCCGACGACGCAGGGTCAGCGGGTATCCCGAGGGTAGGAGCAACGAAAAGGACCGCCAACGCCGTTGCCGGATGCGGAACAACGGCCGTGCCCGATCCGTCCCGTGGCATCTGGCGCCCAGATCCGGGCAGGAGGTGCGAAGCTCACTCCACCCGCTGCCCGTCGACTCTGTCCCGTCCCTTCCGGGGGGTCCGAGCACCCACGGCAGCAGTCGGGCGACTCTGCCGGGAGAGACCGTCCATGGACGCTGAGTACTGCGTGATCGGTGGCGGCATCGTCGGGCTGGCGACCGCAATGAGCCTGCTCCGGCGGCGACCAGGCACCGGCCTGGTGCTCCTCGAGAAGGAGACCCGCCTCGCTCGGCATCAGACCGGCCACAACAGCGGAGTGATCCACTCCGGGATCTATTACCAGCCGGGGAGCTTCAAGGCGCGACTGTGCCGCCGGGGCGCCGAAGCGACCAAGGCCTTCTGCAGTGAGCACGGCATCCCGGTATCCGTGCAGGGCAAGCTCCTGGTGGCGACGGACGCGCGTGACGCCGGGAGAATGGCCGAGCTGGAGGAGAGAGCGCGGCAGAACGACATCGATGCTGTACGGCTCTCCGGGGCCGAGCTCCACGCACTCGAGCCACACGTCCGTGGCGTGGGCGCTCTGCTGGTCACGGCCACGGGCAGCGTCGACTACCGACGGGTCTGCACCGCCATGGAGCAGGTGGTTCTCGCGGGGGGCGGGGGGATCGAGCTCGGGGTCGAGGTGACCGGAATACGGGAGTCGCCGACGGAGGTCGCGGTCACCGCAGGACGCACCGGGTCGCCGCGGAGACGGTGGACCGCGAGCCGCCTGGTGGTCTGCGCTGGACTGCAGTCCGATCGTCTGGCGCGGATGGCGGGGCTCCCACTCCCCCAGGATGCCCGGATCGTGCCGTTCCGGGGCGAGTACTACCAGCTCCCGGAGAACAAGCGGGACCTCGTTCACCACCTGATCTATCCCATCCCCGACCCAGATCTGCCATTTCTCGGCGTCCACATCACGCCGATGGTCGACGGACGGGTGACGGTGGGACCGAATGCCGTCCTGGGCCTGTCGCGAGAGGGGTATCGCAAGGGTTCCGCGTCCTTCCGCGACGTCTGGGACTACCTGTCGTTTCCCGGCTTCTGGCGGCTCGCCGCCCACAACGTCCGGACGGGGGCCGTCGAGGTGCGCAACTCCCTCATCAAGCGCGGGTATCTCGATGCCGTACGCAGGTACTGCCCCGAGATCGAGTTGGCGGACCTGCTGCCCGAGGAAGCGGGAATCCGCGCCCAAGCGGTGCTGAAGGACGGGGCGCTGGCCCACGACTTCCTCTTCGCTCAGTCGGATCGGATGGTGCACGTCATCAACGCCCCCTCCCCCGCGGCCACGGCAGCCATTCCCATCGGCGAGATGATCGCCGACCGGTGTATCGAGGAGCGCACCTGAGCGGCGACGTCGCTAGGTGACGCCGAGCGCGCGTGCGAAGACCGAGGGGTCGACGTTGCCGCCCGAGGCGATGACGGCGACGGTGCGGTCCCGGACGTCTATCCGGTCAGCCAGGACGGCGGCGAGGGCGGCCGCGCCGGCGGGTTCGAGCACCAGCTTCAGATGCGCGAACGCGGCCGCCATGCCGCGCATCGCCTCCTCGTCGGTCACCTCGAGGCCGCACACGGCGTACGCGCGGAGGGCGGTCAGCGGTCGCCGTCCCACCCGCGGCCCGCTGAGCCCGTCCATGATCGTGACCCGCCGGGGATCGCGGGCTTCCGGCCGGCCGGTGACGAGGGACCGGGCCATCTTCGCCATGCCCGCGGGCTCGACCACGTGAATCGCTGCATCCGGATAGCGCGCCACGACCGCTGCGGTGACGCCTGCGGACAATCCGCCACCGCTGCAGGGAACCAGGACCGCGTCCGGCCGGACCCCCTTCTCGGCGAGTTGCTCGGCGAGTTCCAGCCCGACCGTGCCCTGACCGGCCATCACCCGGTGGTCGTCGAACGGAGGGATGACGACCGTTCCCCGCTCACGGGCGATCTCGCCGATCACCTGGTGGCGGTCCTGCCGCCGGGGGTCGTAGAAGACCACCTCCGCACCCCACCAGCGGCAGCCCTCGACCTTGATGCGTGGCGCAGTGTCCGGCATGACGATCACCGACGGGCACCCGAACATGGCTGCCGCAGCGGCCACGCCCTGCCCATGGTTGCCCGCGGAATACGCCGCGACGCCGCTCGCGCATTCCTTCGAGGTCAGCGAGAGCAACGTGTTGAGGGCGCCGCGAAATTTGAACGAACCGGTGATCTGCAGGCACTCGGCCTTGATCAGGATGCGGCCGCCCACCTCGGCGTCGAGCACCGGGGAGGAGAGCAGCGGAGTCCTGACCACGTACGCGGTGAGCCTGGCCGCGGCTTCCCGGATGTCGTGTACTCCGAAGGGCTTCTCCGTCGTCGACTCCATCTGCGGCTCAGCCCCCTACGGCGGCGTGAGGTCGAAGACGGTTTCGGTGGTGGGGTCGGCGGTGAACGTGGCGACGACCGCGGCCCGAGGGCTGGTCCGCGGCACGACCGCGTTGTCCACCACGGAGAGCACTCGGTCATGGCCGCAGACGACCCGGGTGGCGTCGTCATCCGCAGCGAGGCTGCGGAGCCGGGCCGCGCTGCGGGCGCTCGCCGTCGCGTCCAGGGTCATGCCAACAGCCCCGGTGGCGAGCTCGGCGAGGTTCTTCGCCGCGTCTCCGGAGAAGACAACCGGACCGCTCCCGGTGGCGGCGATGTAAGCAACGTGCCCGGGAGTATGACCCGGCGTGGCGAGCACCCGCACGCCCGCGAAGATCTCGTCACCGTCGGTCACCCGCTCGACTCCGGCGCGATCGGCGAGTTTCGCGACGTGGAACTCCGGAATGAACCAGAACCCGATCGGCTGGGCGAGCGCCCAGTCCAGCTCGGCGCCCGAGACGAATACCCGGGCGCGGGAAACAGCGGCCAGTTCAGCATGTGGTCGGAGTGGCAGTGTGTGAGCAGCACCGCGGTGACCTGGTCCGCTGGACGCCGTGCTCGGCGAGCCGGGCGGTGAGCAGATCACGCTGCATGTAACCGCCGGTGTCGACCAGCACCAACTCGTCGGCCGAGCAGTCACCCGCGTCTGAGTTCGGCAGCCAGGTGAGTTCTTCTGTGCGTAAGTCCCGCTACCTCCCGTGAGGCCGCAGCTACGGACTGTCCGGTGTGCGCTACGGGAGGAGGCTGCTGGTCAGCGTCTCCCGAAGCCACTGCTCGTAGCGCTGCGGCGACCAGCCCCAGGTGTCGCGCAGCATGAGGTGCACCTCCGGGGAGGTCAACGTCCACACGATGGCGGCCGCCTCCTCCTCGGACATGCGGTTCCGCAGCGAGCCGTGCGCGGCGAGCCAGGACACGACCGTGCGCATCGCCGCCCGCCGCTGCCGCAGCTGGATGTCCGCACGCAGCTCGGCCGCCACGGGGTCGACCGCGGCGGCGCTGCGCAGAATGTCGTCCACGGGCCGCACACGCTCCAGCTGTGCGGTCATGCCCGCGGCGAACATGGCCAGCTGGGTCCGCTGGTTGGGCTCGGCCCGCATGGCCTGGGGGTCGGTGCGATCGAGCAGCGCGACGCGCTCGTCGTCGCCGCCCACGACGACGTCGAGCACCTCCTTCAGCAGAGCCACCTTCGACCCGAACGCGCTGTAGACGGTGTCGGGGGAGACCTGCGCCCGCCGGGCGACGGCGGCGATGGCCGTCGCCGCGTAGCCCTGGTCGAGGAAGAGCTCCCGGGCGGCGGCCACGACGCGTCGACGCGTCTCCCGCGCCTGCGCGTCGCGCAACGGTGAGCGGTAGCTCCGAGTCGTCTTGACGGCTTCCTCCTTTCACCCGAGACTCACACTATCTGATCCAGGAGCACTCGGACGGATTTGGCCGCCAGTGCCCACCCGCCAGGAGGATGCGATGAGCACCATGACCGACCCGCCCGCCGCGCCGACCACCGCCGACCCGCTCACCGTGATGCAGCGGATCTTCGACGAGGGGTTCGCCACCGGGGACGGGGCCGTCGTGGACGCCGTCTGCTCGCCGGACCTCGTGGACCACCAGTTCGGCCTGGCGGGTTCCGGGGCTGCGGCGATCGAGCACGTCAAGGCGGCGATCGCGGATGTGCACCGGGCCGTCCCCGACATTTCCTTCGCCATCGAGGATTCGGCGCAACAGGGCGACACGATCTGGGTGCGCGTCCGCGCCCGCGGCACCGCCACCGGCCCATTCTTCGGCCCACCGAGTGGCCGCCCTGTCGACTTCACCGTGCTCGACGTCGCCCGCGTGGTGGACGGTCGCATCGTCGAGCACTGGGGCGTGCCGGACCGCTTCGCGATGCTCGCCCAGACCGGCGTGCTCGACCGGCTGGGCTGAACGCCAGGGCTACTCGCCGGGTGCCGACCGCGACTCGCTCGCCCGGTGACAATCTCTGATCGCTACCGCAGCGAGACGAGCGCCGTCGACCTCACCCGAACAGGCGACGCTGCACCTTCCGGAACGGCCGCCGGACTTGCGCACATCTGTCACACCTTGCTGCCGAACTCACCCGCGTCTCGGTTCGGCAGCAAGGTGTGGAACGGGTGGGAAAGTCACCGCTCCCCTTCGGTGGGACGGGCTCGACCGCGGCGATCGGACGACGCCACGCGGCTGATCGCCGTCGGCGCGTTGTGCAGGCGGAGGCGGAGCGGGGCGGCTGAGCCGACGCGCTCCACCGTGCCGGGTCAGGCCACCGGGACCGGCTCGCTCGGGACGGCGCGGCGCGAGGCGGCCCGGCCGGCGACGCCCCACGCCCACAGCATCGGGATCAGGGCAGCGCTCATGGCGACGACGCTGTTCAGGACGATCAGGCTGACGATCCAAGTGGCCAGCAGCCAGCCGGTGGTGCGCGGCCGGAAGCCGCGCCGCAGCAGGGCGATGCCCAGGATGGTCGAGCCGATCAGGCTGACCAGGATGCCCGGGAGGGCGAGGAACATGAACGACTGGTCGAGCCACGGCGTCCAGTACTCGCCCAGGACTGCGGCGGATGCCAGCACGTAGCCGGTGAGCGCGATGGGCCAGCCCCACCGTTCCAGCCCGACCGGCGTCCGGCTGCGCCGGACCGCGAAGGCAAAGACCGTGGCCGCGATGGCGACCGGCGCCAGGAGCTTGCCGTAGGTCAGGTACACGGTGTCCGCGCTGCCCCAGCGGACGAGCCACCCGAAGGTGTGCCCGGCGGGCACGGCCCACCAGTGCACGAACGGGCTCTTCAGGTCTCCGGCGCCGTCGTGCGTGGCGAAACGGGCGAGCGCGTGCAGCGGGCCGAGGACGGTGCCGGCACACGCGGCGATGAATGCGATCCGGCCCAGCAGCGGGCTGGGAGTGGATGTCTGCACGGGAACCTCCGATGTCGCGCGCCCCGGTGGCGTCGCCGACGTCCGGGACGCTAGGAACGGCGCCCCGTGCAGGTCGTCAGCCCGACGTTCGGTTCTGTGTCCACCCCGGGGTGGACGCCACCTGCGCGTTTCCGGAGCTACGGTCCCGCTGTGGCCACGCCGTTCCCGCCGCTGGTGCGCGACGCCGCCCTGCCCGCGGTGGTCGGCGCCGTCGCCACGGCGGAGGTGCTGACGGTCCATCCCGGGCGGCCCATGACAGCACTCCTCATCCTGTGGTCCGCCTGCGTCGTGCTGGCCTTCCGGCGGCGCTGGCCGCTGGGGGTCGGCGTGCTGGCTGGGGTCGCGCTGCTGCTGCCGTTCTTCGGCACGAGCCTGAAGGACCTCACCAGCCCGGTGCTGGTCATCTGGGTCGCCGAGTACGCGGTGGGCCGGTGGCTGCCAGACCTGCGCGGGATGTCCGTCGTCGGCCTGTACCTCGCGCTCATGGCCGGCGACCTCGTCGTCGGGGACTCGAACACGCCGGCCGGAGACGTGGTCTGGGGGACGACGCTGCTCATCCCTCCCTACGTGATCGGTGTGCTCGTCCGGCGATGGGCCGATCGGACCGTCCGGCTGACGCGGGAGACCGAGCGGCTCGCCGCGGCGCACGACTTGGTGCGCCGCGAGACCGCTGCCGCCGAGCGGGCACGGATCGCCCGGGAACTGCACGACGTCCTGGCCCACTCGGTGAGCGCGATGGTGCTCCAGGTGACCGCGGCCGAGGACCTCGTGCGCCGCGATCCGGACCACGCGAGCCGGTTGCTGCACGACGTCGCCGCGGTGGGCCGGCAGGCGCTGGCGGAGACCGGCCGGCTGCTGCACCTCATCCGCGACACCGACGACGAGCTGGGGCTCGCGCCCGAGGCCGGCATCGACCGCCTGCCCGACCTCATCGAGGGCTTCCGTGGCCACGGGATGCGGGTCGACCTCGACACGGAGGGCGCCCTCGCGGGCCTGCCGCCCGGGGTCGACCTCTCGGCTTACCGGATCGTGCAGGAGGGCCTGACCAACGCGCTGCGGCACGGTGGCGGCCGGATGGCCGCGGTACGGATCGCCCGGCTGCCGGACCGAGTGGAGATCACCGTGACCAACCCCGCGGGGCCGGGAGGGACGAGAGGCAGCGGTCTCGGGCTGATCGGCATGTCCGAGCGGGTCGCCGTCTTCGGCGGGTGGCTGCAGCACGGCCGGGAGGACGGCCGGTACGTCCTCCACGTCACGCTGCCGCTCGCGGAGACCCCCGCGTGACGACCGTTCTCGTCGCCGACGACCAGGACCTCGTCCGCTCGGGGCTGCGGCTGATCCTCGAGACACGCGGCCTCGAGGTCGTCGGCGAGGCGGCGAACGGACGCGAGGCGGTCGAGGCCACCCGCCGCACCGCGCCCGACGTCGTCCTCATGGACATCCGCATGCCCGTCCTCGACGGCATCATGGCCACCGGGGAGGTCGTCCGCGTCCGCCCCGCGACACGGGTCCTCGTGCTCACGACCTACGACCTCGACGAGTACGTGTACGGCGCGCTGCGGGCCGGGGCAGCCGGGTTCCTGCTCAAGGCCACTCCCCCGGACCGGCTGGTGGACGGCATCGCGATCGTCGCGGCCGGTGACGCCCTGCTGGCGCCGACGCTGACCCGCCGGCTGATCGAGGAGCACATCCGCCGCCCGCCCCCCACCGTCGGCGTGCCGCCCGAGGTCCAGGTGCTGACCGAGCGGGAGCGCGAGGTGCTGGTGCTGATCGCGCGCGGGCTGTCGAACACCGAGATCGCCGAGCGGCTGTTCGTCTCCGAGGCGACGGTCAAGACGCACGTGAACCGGATCATGGGCAAGCTGGCGCTGCGCGGCAGGGCGCAGGCCGTCGTCCTCGCCTACGAGACCGGGCTAGTCACGCCGGGCAGCTGACGTCAGCGGTCGCGCAGGCGGCGGACGAAGGCCAGCCCCGACCCGGTGGCCTCGATCGCGGCGCCGATCTCGGTGAGGTCGGTGGGCGCGCCGCTGCTCTCCTTCGGCCAGCAGACCCACAGCGGCCCGCCATCGTCAGGCGCTCGGCCAGCACCGGCAAGTGAGAACGGCCCGGCGAGCAGTCCGTACACCCGATTCTCGCGTGCATCGGCGGCTGGAACAGTCCGCCCGTGACTTTCCCACCCTTTCCGCACCTTGCTGCCGAACTCACCCGCGTCCGGGCTAGGCAGGACCGACGTCGACGGCGGCCGATTACTGCGGTTGACCAGCGGAGTTAGCGTTGGCGGCCAATGGACATGGCCGGGTCGCTGACTGACGTCTTGCGGACTGGCTGCGGACCACGAGGCTCGCCGCGAAGACGGAAGGTGACCCCGCCACCCGGGTCGGGCGTTGCAATAGCACCGTGTAGGTACCCGGGCGCCCAGCGACAACAGACCCAGCGCGGCTGTCAACCCTGCACCTCGCGGCCCCGCAGGCTGGCCCCGGCTCTTGTGCCCTCAGCCCGCTTCCGGCCGCTGCCAGAAGGACGCGGGCTGGGGACGTAGACCTCGCATGCGGACCTCTCCAGCTCATCTGCCTGCTGGCGGATCGCCGCGTAGGCCGGGTCGCCGCCGACGGCGAGCCGGCTGATGACGGCGGCGTTGATCCGGGCCGGCCGCGCCGGCGATGGCGGCCGCCAGCGCGAGGTCAAAGTGACGGTCAAGACACGCTTACCCGAGGCGAGCGCGCTAACCGTCCAGGTGTCCCGTCGTCAACAGCGGTTCCGCCGCGTACTCCGACATGGACCGCCCCAGGGCTGCCCAGCGAGTCAACCGAAGCCGGGGCAGTCCCCTTGTTGACGGGTCTGCGCAGCCCTCGCGGGCGGCGCGCTCCTTGGCCTCGCCCTCCGTCTGGTCCATGCCACCCACGGTGACGCATGCTCCGCGGTGCTCTCCCCAGTCGCATACAGCCGCACCTGCGAGCATCGAGAAGTGTTCCCCGCCCTGGTCCTTGTCGCCCTGGTCGTGCTTGCTGCCACGAGCGCGAGGACAGGACGCTTCGGAGCCGCCGCGCTCGGGGTCGTTTCGATCTTGTGGCTACGGGTCAACGGTTCAGCCGAGGGCCCGGTCTTGTGGAGAGTCGCGTTCCACCATGGCGTGACCGCAACAGACCTAGCGGGTTTCGCCGGGCTGGCGGTAGCCATGTGGCGAGCTGCCGAAGTCTGGCGCCGGCGCCAGACGCCTTAGTCCGTGCGCCGGGCCCATGACTCAGGGCCAAGAACGTTGCGTCCGCATTCAGCAGCACCCAGGCGCGCCACCCCGTGGCACTTGCGATCACCAGGATGGCGCGGCTTGAGGTCGTCAATCAGGCCCTAGCGCCGCGTACTCTCCCGGCCTCATCAGCAATAGATGAACAGGGAGTCGGGATGTACGCGTATCAGATGGACGTCGATCAGCCGATGGAGATGTACGACCGAGTGCGCGCAGAAGTTGTCAAAACCATAGGCAAGCAGATGCCCGATGGCTGTCTGCTGCACATGGTGACCGACACCGCGGCGGGCTTCCGCGTCACAGAGGTGTGGGATTCCCACGAAGCGTGTGACCGATTCGGGGACGAGGTGATGCGTCCCACGGTGGAGCGCGTTGGCGGCTCTGCAGCCGTCGAGGCCGGTCCGCCGCCCAACCAGGAACTCGCGGTGCACATGCTGCAGATGATTCAGCCAGCGCAGACCGGCGTCTGATTCGTCGGCCTCGACCCGGCTGCACAACTGGGATGTGCGAAGACGCGCGAGACTAATTGACCGACCCGCTCGTCACCGTCCCCGCCGGTCACCACGACGGCGGGGATCGACGGTGCGGACGGGCATCTTGAGCCGACAGCGACTCCCCCACTTCGCGTCGACCCAACGCTCACCTCGTTCATCGCCGCCCAGGATGGTCGACCACAAGACAGGAAACGCCGGTGAGTCGACCAGGGTACGGCGGGACGGTGGCGGCCACTCAGAACAGCCTTTCACCGACCGCCACGGATCAGCGCCATCGATAGGTCAATGCAATGGTTAGGACACGCCTAGGCATCAGTGTCTCGGGATCACGCATCCGAGGCCGTCGTCGCCCCAGCGTCGCTCGGCCAGTCATGCGGCGTCCCCGCGACGATCAGGCTGTCCAGGTCGTCGGTTAGTCCGGTGCCGAGGGTGCTGCCATAACTCCGCGAGCGATGTGCGACCAGTCTCTTTCACGTGAGCAGACCGGAGCCCATGACAGAGAGACGCGTCAACCTCAACATCCACGTGAGGAGCGGATCTGACATGTCGGGAAAAGGCGCCTCCATGTCTCCGAGAAGCGCGGCCCCCGACACTTCTCCGCCGCGGGCCAGGGGTTCAGCGGTCAGGAGAAGCACGACGCGGATCACGGCGATCCACACGTCGCGCCCCACTTCCTCGTGCTCGTGGTGCCGTAGTCATGCTCAACCGCCTCGAACGGCGAGCACATGCCCGTGAGCCCCACCCTGCCGAACCGGATTCGTCGACCGATTCCTCGATCAGTCGCCCGGCCGGACCGACATTGATTCGATAAGCGCTAGAAGCGTGCGCGCCCCGAAGCCCGTGCCTCCGTCGTCGGAGGCGTCACCTCGCCAAGCCGGACCTGTCATGTCGCAATGCACCCAGGGGATCCCGGTAGGAACGAATTCACCTAGGAACAGCGCCGCCGTGAGGGCGCGCCCACTGTCCCGCAAGGGGTGATTACGCACTCCGAAGGGCGTGCGCACCTGGCCGAGGTACCGGGCCGCCCAGGGGAGCCGCGCCATCGGCTCGCCGACCGCTGCGGCGGCTGTGAGGACACGAGCCACCGCGTCGTCGTCGCGCCCCAAGACGGCGGCGATGTCCGGTCCGAGCGCGATCTCGGCCTGGTAGGTGAGCGTTGCCAGGTCGACGAGCAAATCCGGCTGGTCGGCCGCGGCCAGAGCGAGCGCGTCGGCGAGGACGACACGCCCCTCGAAGTCCAGGTCGAGCAACTGGATCTGGGTGCCGTTCCAGGCGATCACCACGTCACCGGGGCGCATGGCCCCGGGCCCGGGCAGGTTCTCGGCGAAGGGAATAACGGCCTGGACATCGATGGGGCAGCGGGCACGCCGCAGACCGGCCATCACCGCAAGGACGGTCGCCGCACCGGCGACGTCCAATCGCATGGATTGCATAGCGGCCGGAGACTTCAGCGACAGGCCGCCGCTGTCGAACGTGATGCCCTTCCCGACCAGGCTCAGGAGGGGACCGTCGCCGGTTCCGGAGTAGCCGAGTCGGACGAGCCGCGGTCCATCGGCCGAGCCGGCTCCGATGGCTTCCAAGCCGCCGAAACCCTGAGCGTGGATCTCGGCCGGACCGAGCACGGTGCACTGAAGGCCGGCGCGGCCGGCGATGTCCTCCGCCCAGTCGGCCGCACGCCGCGGGGTCACCAGGTTCGCCGGGGCGCTGACCAGTTTCGCCGCCAAACGCGTGACCTCAGCGGCGAGCAGCCCTCGGTCGGCGGCCTCCCGCAGGCTGGCCGGGACCAGCAGGCGCACCGGTCCCGCACCGGTGTAGCCGGTCACGAGACCGTCGACGAGCACCGGGAGGAGCGCGACCGACTGCTCCGGAAAGGTCACCTCGACGTCGCCGCCGGTCAGGCACGCCCCGGCGGCCACGGCCGCCCCGCGGGCAATCTCCACCGCCGACGGTCCGCCTGTTTCGTCATCGGCCACCGGGCCCAGTCCGACACTCAACGTGGTGCCGTCGGACGACAGCTCACCAGGACGGCCGGTGAACGGCAGCCATGCGTCCGCGGGTGGAACGTCCACCGAGTGGACGAAGTTCACCGTTCGCCCACCGGAGCCAGTGCCGATCGACACCACCCCGGCGGCCCCCGTCACCGCGGTGATGGCCGCATCGATCTCGGCGACCCAGTCGCGAGGAACGGCCCGCGCAGGGGGCGCAGAACGGTCAGTCGGCGACATGCCACCTCCATGGGCCGCAGCGGAGGCCGCAGTCTGCCTGAACGCCCCCGTGACCCGTCGTGCGCTTCGCACCCGCGGCGGCCGCCCGGCTATGCCGCGCGCACAGCACCAGCCACACCTCGTCTCGTAACTTGCCCCGGACGTTGCATGCATCGCGCTGAACCCTGATGGGAGTGTTCATGACCCGTTATCGAGTCTCGATGGATATCGGTGGGACCTTCACCGACGTGGTCACCTACGACCACGCGGCCGGGGTGTTCGCCGCGACCAAGGCCTCGACGACCCCGGGCAACCTGAGCGAGGGCGTGCTGGCCGGACTCGACGCAGTTGTCGACGAGTCCTCCGCCATCGATTTCCTGGTACACGGCACGACCCAGGGACTCAACGCCTTTCTGGAACGCCGGGGCGTCCCCGTGCTTCTGCTGGCGACCGCCGGCGTCGAGGACAGCTACCACATCGCCCGTGGACCGCGCACCCGTCTCTACGACCTCCACTACCGCAAGCCGACACCGCTCGTGCCGCGCCGCGACGTACTCGGCATCGGCGGTCGCATCGCCGCCGATGGCACCGAGCTGCAGCCGCTGGACGAGGAGGCCGTGCGTGCCGCAGCCCGCACGGCCCGGGAGCGCGATCACGGTGCGGTCGCGGTGGGCTTCCTGTTCAGCTACAAGAACCCTTCCCATGAGCTCCGTGCCCGCGAGATCCTGCTCGAGGAGCTCGGCGACGGCTTCACCGTCTCGGTGTCACATGAGGCGGCCAAGGAGTGGCGTGAGTACGAACGCACCTCCTCCGCGGTCATCGAGGCTTACACGGGCCCAGTAGTGCGCCGCTACCTGACCGACCTGGAGAAGCGACTGGCCGACCGGGGGCTCGCCGTCCCGCTGCACGTCATGCAGTCCTCGGGCGGCATCCTCACCGCGGAGTCGGCCCGCCAGCGCCCACTGCAGACCCTGCTCTCCGGTCCTGTCGGCGGAGCCATCGCCTGCGCCGAGCTGTCCCGGCAGACCGGCCGCGGGCACCTCATCGGCATCGACATGGGCGGCACGTCGTTCGACGTCTCGCTCATCGTCGATGGCGACCCGGATGTCTCAGCCGAGGCGAAGCTCGAAGGCCTGCCGATGCTCATGAGCGTCGTCAACATCCACACCGTCGGTGCAGGCGGTGGGTCCGTTGCCTGGGCGGAGGCCGGTGGCTTGCGGGTGGGCCCCCGCTCGGCGGGCGCTCGACCGGGGCCGGCCTGCTATGCGCGAGGCGGCACTGAGCCCACCGTCACCGATGCCAACCTCGTCCTGGGCCGTATCGACCCCAAGGGATTTGCCGGTGGTCAGATGACGCTGGATGCAGACCTCGCCGAGGCGGCACTGTCGGCGCTGGGCACGGAGTTCGGGCTGTCGGCCGTCACCATGGCCGAAGGCGTCTGCGACGTCGCGAACTCCAAGATGGCGCAGGCTATCCGCACCATCACCGTCTCGCGCGGCATCGAGCCGCGGGACTCCGCGCTGGTCGCGTTTGGCGGCGCCGGGCCGATGCATGCGGTCTTCCTGGCGCAGGAGCTCGGCATCGCCGAAATCATCGTGCCGCGCTTCCCCGGCGCGTTCTCCGCCTGGGGCATGCTGCAGACGCGGATCCGGCAGGACTACACCGAGCCGTACTTCTTCCTCGACGAGGACCTCGACGGCGCAGACATGTCCGCAGCGCTCCAGCGGATGGAACAGGCGGGGTTCGCGGCGCTGTCGCACGAAGGGGTGGCCGAGCAGGCGCGGTCGGCAACGCATGCCGTCGACATCAGGTACGCCGCGCAGGAGTACACGCTCACCGTGCCCCTGCTCGACGGGATGGAGCCGACCAATCCCGATTTCCTGAAGACCGTGGCCCAGCGCTTCGCGGAGTTGCACGAGGCCCGCTACGGGCACGCCAACCTGGGTGCACCGATCGAATTCGTCACTCTGCGAACGACGGCGCTCGGTGATCTCGGGCATCCCGCGCCCGAGCAGTGGCCCGCAGCGGGGTCGGCGGAATTCCCGCACGAGAAGCGGCCGGTGATCTTCGGCGGCGAGAGCCTCGACGCGATCGTGGTCCGTCGCGACCACCTATTGGTCGGACACACCTTCGCAGGACCGGCGGTGGTGCTCGAGGACACCGCGACGACCGTCGTGCCGCCGCGTTACGCGGTGACCGTGGACGAGATCGGCTCGCTCATCATCCGAGAGAGGGACACCAAGTGACCGCGACCCTGGGCATCGACCCCGTCACCGTCGAGATCGTGCGCAACGCGCTCAACTCGGCCGCCGACGACATGAATGCGACGCTGATCCGCTCCGCCTATACGCCGATCATCTATGAGTGCGGTGACTGCGTCGTCGCGCTGCTCGACGCGGACCACCAGGTGCTCGGCCAGTCAGCGGGCCTACCGATCTTCCTCGGCAATCTGGAGACCTGCACCAGGGCGACCGAGGAACGCTTCGGCCGCGAGGTGTGGCAGCCCGGGGACGTCTGGATCCTCAACGACAGCTATCTCGGCGGAACGCACCTCAACGACGTCACCATCTTTGGCCCGGTCTTCGTGGATGCGACGCTGGTCGGCTTCACCGCCTCCCGCGCCCACTGGATCGACGTCGGCTCGAAGGACCCGGGTGGCTCCATGGACTCGATCTCCATCTTCCAGGAGGGGCTGCGCCTGGGCCCGCAGAAGCTGGTTGCCGGCGGGGTGGACGAACGGAGCGTCATCGACACCATCGCCACCAACGTGCGCTTCCCCTATCCGACGACCGGAGACATGCACGCCATGATCGCGTGCATCACGATGGGAGAAAAGCGGCTGCAGGAGCTTGTTCAGCGATTCGGACTCGAGACCCTCGAGCTGGCGCGGGACGAGATCTTCCGGCAGACCGAGACCCTGGAGCGGGCGACCATCGCGCAGATCCCCGACGGCGTCTACGCCGCAGAGGGCGTCCTGGACAACGACGGCATCGACCAGGACACACCGATCCCCATCCGGTTGAAGATCACGGTCTCAGGCGAGGACATCGACTTCGACGTCACGGAGTCGGCCGACCAGACCGTCGGCCCGGTGAACTGTGGGGTGGCACAAGCGGTGTCGGCACTGAGAGTGGGTTACAAGCTGCTCGTCAGTCCTGACCTGCCGGGCAACGGCGGCTCCTTCCGGTCGATGACGACCCAGGTCCGAGAGGGGTCGGTACTGGGCGCCCGCTCCCCCGCCGCGTGCCAGTGGTACTTCTCGCACCTGGGCCTGCTCATCGACCTGGTGGCCCGCGCACTGGCGCCGGCCCTCCCCGACCGGGTGGCCGGAGCCAGCCACGGCGACTCGATGATCATTCTGACGGCAGGGGTGGACCCCCGGGTCAACCGCGAATTCGTCAGCCTCGAGGCCACGGTCGGCGGCTGGGGTGCCTGGAACGGCTCCGACGGCGAGAGCGCGCTGATCAACAACGTCAACGGCTCGCTGAAGGACATCCCCATCGAAGTACACGAGACCCGCTATCCGTGGCGGATCAACCAGTACCGGATTCGCCCCGGCTCGGGCGGCTCCGGCCGTTGGCGGGGGGGCAACGGCGTGGTTCGGGAGTACGAGGCGCAGGCCGACATGTCGGTGTCGCTGTGGTTCGAGCGATCGAGGCAGCCGGCCTGGGGCCTGTTCGGCGGGGACGACGCCATCGGGCCAGAGGTGATCATCAACCCGGGGCGGCCGGACGAGCGCCGCATCCTCAAGGTGAACGGGATGCGGCTGAAGAAGGGCGACGTCGTTCGATGCGCAACCGGCGGTGGCGGCGGCTACGGCGACCCCGTGGAGCGATCCGCGGAGGACGTTCGGGCAGACGTGCTGGACCGCAACATCACCCCGGAGACGGCACTCACCCGCTACGGCATCGGCGAGGAGTGACCAACCCCTGACGGTGCACCGGGCGGGCCCGCCGTCGGCGATCCCGCCCGGTTCGCCGTCGAGTGCGCGGGTTCGCCCGACTGCGGCGTCGCGGGGGTCTCGAGGGAGGCCAGGGCATAGCAGAGCACGTGCAGCGCCAGCCGCTGGGCAGGGTCGTCGAAGGCAAGGCCGAGCTGCCGCGCCCGTGCCAGCCGGGTCAGGACGGTGTTGCGGTGGACGCCGAGCCGCTGCGAGGCCTGGCTGAGCGAGCCGCCGCAGTCCAGGACGGCCAGTACGGTGTCGACGAGCGCGGCGCGGTCCTTGGCGGCCATCAGGTCGACCAGGCAAAGGTCCGCCACTTGTGCGATCTCGGTGGTGGGCAGCCACGCCAGCGCGGCCGGAGCACCGACCTGGTCGAACCACTGCACGGCCCCCGGCCCGGCCTCGCGCGCCACCTGCGCCGCCAGCCGCGCCTCGGCCAGCGAGCGCATCAGCCCCGGGACGCCCGGGTGCGCGCGGCCGATACCGACGACCAGGCGGTGCGCCACCGCCGTGTCACGGAAGCCGGACAACGCGCCCCGCAGCGCAGCCACGTCGTCGGCATCGCTGGTGCTGTGCCAGGAGATCCACCCGTCCCTCTCGGCGACAAAGGGCCAGGTCGGACGGGAGCGCTGCCACGCCGCGCCGACAAGATGGGTCAGCTGCTCCGGCGGCTCGCCCGAGGGGCGCACCGGCGTCAGCCACACAGCGCGGTTGAACACCTCCAGCCTCCATCCGAGTTCACTGGTCCAGGGAGGCGTGTCGACCTCGGCCTCCATCCGATCGATGTGCGCGGGGTCGGTCGCCAGCTTGCGGAGCAGCCCGAACGCGGCCTGGTCATGCGCTGCACGCTGCGACGAGTTGAGCCGGGTGTGCGCCCACGCGGCCAGCAGCGTCGGGCGGGCCAGCCGCAGCAGCGCCTCGATCTGCTGCGCGGCGGCGGGCATGCGGGCCGGCACGGCGGCGACCAGCCGACCCCACGGGCGCTCTCCCGGGCCGTGGACATCGACGCTGACCTGCACCTGGTCGGCGCCCTCAGCGACCGCCGCCGCGCGACCTGCCACGACGACATCCCCCACGACGAGCGCCACGGGTACGGAGTCCAGCTCGGAGTTGAGCACGCCCAGTACGTTGCGGATGCTGGTCTGCTCCGACAGCCGTTCCGCGAAGACTGCCTGCCGCAGGGCCCGGGCGGCAGCCGGTGCGCTGATCTGACCGGCAAGGCGCAGCGCGACGTCCACCGGGTCGGCGTCGGTGACGAATAGCGACATCTGCAGGCGTTGAGCGAGCGCTGTACTGGACGGGCCGGCCACCGAGCGGGACACCACCACCGCCGACGCGTTTCGTTCCCACGCAAGGTGCAGTGCCGCGGCGAGTGACCAGCCACCGGTGGCGGCCTCGGCGTGCAGGACGATGAGCGAATGCGGCGTGCTGCGGCGCAGCCGGTCGAACGTCTCGGCCAGAATCACCTGCTCCACCGCGCGTGCCGGCTCGGCCAGCTGCCGGACGGCCGCCGACGCCAGCGGCTCGATCCGCAGCAGCTCGGCGAGCGTGATCGGCAGCGTGGAGCCGCGTGGTCGGGTCATCGACGCCTCGGGTGTTCGAGCCCGATGCCGTGCGAGTGCAGCCCGACCATGGCCATGCCCTCGGCGGAGTACCAGACCGCCTCGGCCGGCGTGACCAGCACGTCGACGAGGTCGCCGGGTTGGAGGCTGTCGAGCGTCGCCACCTCACCGCGCGAGACGTCCAGCAGGCACAGCAGGTCGGGCACCGCGGCGACCAATAGCCCGTCGGCGAAGACGGCCACGATCTCGCTGCGCAGCTCGATGCGCAGCTGCCGTCGGCGGCCGCCGATCTCCTCCAGAACGAGACTGGAGGGGTGCCCCGGGATGGTGACGTCGGTGGGCCGGCTCAGATGCTCGAGTTCGACGATCCGTCCCCGCCCGATCCGCTGGCAACCAGTGATGGCGGCGAGCCGGCGCACCAACACGTCGGGATCGGCGCGTTCCAGCAGCAGCCGACCCACGTTGATCAGCCTCGACAGAGTCCCGGGGAGCGCGGCACGACGCAGCTCACCCGCGGTTGTCGGATAGGCGGCGAGCGCGGCCCACCCGCCCAGCGTGTCGACGTTGGCGCGCAGCAGCCGGTCGGCGCGGGGGCCGGCCATGACCTCGATCAGGACACTCTCACCGGTGGGCCCGTGGGCTGCCAGTGGCGCGGGCGAGAGCCCGGCCAGGTGCATCGCGGTGTGGTGGATGAGGGCATACGTACGACCCATCCCGTCGGCGTCGAGCACCGGCAGGCCGAGCTGGGAGGCGGCCACGACCGGGGCGAGCGCGCTCACCGTCGCGGCGGCCAGCGGATAGACGGCGCCGAACGCCTCGCCCTGCAGCCGCGCGATCCGCTCGACGGCAACGGCGAACTCGTCCCCGGCCGGCGGCAGGTCCGCGAGCGCCGAGCCGGAACCGATGACGCACAGCGCCACACACCGCGTGTCCGGTGGGAGGGACTCCGGACGTCGGAGGGCGACCGGACCGTTGCGGTCGAGCAGTCCGGTCAGCCACGAGGTCAGGGAGGATCTACTGGCATCACCGACCGCCGGTGCGTAGAACTTGGCGCCCTCGTACAGCGCAGGAACATCATCGGCAGAAATGGATGCGATCGCACCGACGTACCCGGCGGCGGCGCCCTGCTCGGCTGCACTCATGGACTCACCGCCTCTCCTGGTGGGGCTTGGCGACGTCCGACGCGCCGGCCACCCGAACCCGGATCCGTACGGTCCCTGACGGGCTGTAGGGAACTGCGACACTCGACGACTCGACCAAGTAGGTGGTTCCCGGTGCGGCGCCGTTGGCCATGACGATCGCGGTAGCGCGCTCCTCGACGTCGCGGCGCGCCCCCTCGAGCTGCGCAGCCGACTCGATGAAGGCGACCTCGTCCAGCCAGCCGGTCGGCTGGCTCACCGCCGCGCCGACGCAGGCAAGTTCCTCGGCGTCGCCACCGGCGAAGATCACCGGGATGTCGGTCACGCGCATGACGTCCCTGTGATCGACGCGCCCCGGGTCAGGTGCGAGAACGGTCGTAGGTACGACGAGTTCGGTGCCGAGGTCCCGAAGCTGGCCCGAGCGGACTACGGGAAGTCCGTTCCGGACGTCACCGGCCACCTGGCCGGTGGACCGGGGTAGCAGCACACGGCAGTCCTGCAGTCCTGTCAGGTAGGCCGCCCCACACAACACCGCCGCATCGGTGGCGCCCAGGGCCACCGACGGCAGCGCACGAATTCGCGACGGTGTACTGAACCCGCCGTCGCCACGGGCCACCCGGAGTGGCACACCGGGGGCGCGGCGTCGCAGGGCCCGCTCGCATCGGCCGAGCACGGTGTCGGTGAGCTCGCCCAGGGCGCAGTCGAGCACAACCGTCGCCTCCCGGGCGACGAGTCCCTGACCCCCGAATTCACTCGCCGCCGAGATGCGGGCGCCCGGGATCGCGGCCTGGATCGCGTCGGCCACGGAACGCTCGTGCTGCGGACGGGCCTGCGAACCGGCGGCAACGATCGCGACGTGCCGCACCTCCGCCCGGACGAGCGAGGCGCAGACATCGGCCACTGCCGCGTCGTCCAGGGGACACAGCTCATTACCCAGAAGGTCATGTCCACCGGCCACGGTGAAGCGGTGACGGATCAACCGCTCCACCAGGTGGGCCGGCGACCGCGCGAGCAACGGATCGGTGGCCACCCGCGGCACGATCCGGATCACCGCAACCAGAGGAAGCTCCAGCGCGGACCGGATGACCGCCTCCAACAGGAGCGGCGAGATGTCGACGGTGACGGCCCGCAAGGCCGCGGGTGGCACCCCACCGACAACCGCGGCAAGAACCACGTCGATGTCGGTCGTCAGCACCGTCGCCACCGGAACGGCCACACCACCCGACACGACCACAGCCCGGTAGCTGTCGGGGCGCAGGCTGACGCCTGCACAGGCAGGTCGGTAAGCCGGCGTCGGCACCGTCGGATGCTAGTCGCGCTACCTGGCCCGTCTGCGCAGCCACCGGTCGATGGCTACCGCGAACAGGATCAGACAACCCTGGACGACCTGCTGGTACGTCGTGTTCCAGCCCAGCAGGTTGAACCCGTTGCCGATCAGCGTGATGAGAAGGGCACCGACTACACCGCGCCAGATCGCGCCCTCGCCGCCGAGGATGCTCGTCCCGCCGATGACGGCGGCCGCGATGGCAGTGAGCTCCAGCCCCGTGGCCATGCTGGATTGAGCCGAGCCGGCTCGCGAGGCGAGGATCAGCCCGGCGAGTGCGGAGCAGATGCCGCTGATGACGTATGCCGAGACGTGCACCGAACCGACACGGATGCCGGACAGGCGTGCGGCCTCGGCGTTTCCGCCTACCGCGTAGATCCGCCGGCCGAAGGTCGTCGCCGCGACGACGACACCGATGATCAGGACGACGACGACGAAGAGGATGGTCGCCGAGGTGAGGTTGAAGATCGACGGCCAGGTCAGCGCCCCGAAGTCGACGCTCTGCTTAGTCAGGGGGTAGATGATCGCCCCTGAGGTCACGACGACGGCCAGACCGCGGTAGATGATGCTCGTGGCCAGCGTGGCGATGAACGAGTTGACGCCGCTGCGCACGACGATCGTTCCGGTGATGAAGCCGAGGGCGGCTCCCGCGACGATCGCCGCCGCGAATCCCACGAATACGCTGGTGTGCCGGGCAACCTGCACACCGACGATGGCGGACAATGCCAGCGAGGCGCTCGCGGTGAGGTCGAAGACGCCGCTGAGGATGCAGACCGTGGCCCCAGTGGCGAGCAGGCCGACGACCGCACACTGGTCCAGCAGGTTGATCAGGTTGCCGGTGGTCAGGAAGGTGCTGGTGCTGAAGGACAGGGCCACGACAATGGCGACCACCGCGACCAGAATGCCGTAGTCGCGCATTCGGGCGCCTGGCCGCGCGGCCGTGCGGGTGCCCTGCGGGGTCGCTGGGCCTGCTTGCGGGGCGGCTTCGACGGTCACGCGCTTTCTCCTTCATCTCCGAACGCGGCGGCGATGATGACCTCGCGATCAGTTCCACGGGGGAAGTCACCCACAGTGCGGCCGTGCCGAAGCACGATCACGCGATGTGAGAGGGCGAGCAGCTCCTCGATCTCCGAGGAGACGCAGACGACCGCCATTCCGTCGGCGGCGAGCTCGGTGATCAGGTGGTGGATCTGGCTCTTGGCCGCCACGTCCACTCCCCGGGTCGGTTCGTCGATCAGCAGCACCCGGGGGGACCGCACCAACCACTTCGCGAACAGCGCCTTCTGCTGGTTGCCGCCGGAGAGGGTCTCGACGGCCGCGTCCCTGCGGGCGCCGCGGATGTCGACCGCCGCGGACACCCGCTCGACCGCGGTCCGCTCGGCCGAGCGCCGGACGAAGGGGCCGATGCGGCGCGCGCCGAGCGAGGCGAGTGCGACGTTCTCGCGGACCGATCGCATCATCGCCAGTCCCTGCTCCTTGCGTGACTCCGGAACCAGGGCGATTCCAGCGGCCATGCTGCGGCGAGGCGAGAGGCGAGACAGTTGGGCTCCGTCGACCGTGACCACTCCCTCGGTGGCGTGGTCGGCCCCGAATACCAGCCGGAGCGTCTCGCTGCGGCCGCTGCCGACCAGGCCGGCGACACCGAGGATCTCCCCTGCGCGCACGTCCAGGTCCACGTCGTGCACCAGGCCACGCCGCAGGCCCCGGGCGGAGAGCCGCACGGGGGCATCCTCGGGCACGGGCGCAGGCTCCGGATACAGCACGTCGAGCTCCCGCCCCACCATGTGCCGCACCAGAGAGTTGGATGTCTGGTGTCGGGCGTCGTCGGTGAGAACCAGGGCGCCGTCGCGCAGGACGGTCACGCGGTCGGCGACGTGGAGCACCTCATCGAGGAAGTGCGAGACCAGAAGGACGGTGGTGCCACCCGCCGCGAGCCGGCGGATGAGCGCCAGCAGGTTGTCCTTCTCGTGCTCGGTCAGCACGGCGGTGGGCTCGTCCATCGCCAGCACCCTCGCCCCGCGGGCGAGTGAGCGCAGGATCTCGACCTGCTGTTGGGTGCCGATCGGAAGGCGGTCGACGCGCTCGCGCGGGTCCACGGCGAAGCCGGTCATCTCGATGAGCTCGTCGAAGTGGCGGCGATCGACTCGGGCACGGCGAAGTCCGGCGCGATGGGACCACCGGGCGAGGAAGACGTTCTCGAGCACCGACAGGGCCGGCACCAGCGCGCCCTCCTGCGAGATCAGGCTGACGCCGTGGGCGATGGCATCCCGCGGGTTACCGAGAGTGACGTGATCACCGTCGAAGCTCAGCATGCCCTCGTCGGCACGGATCGCACCGCCGAGGATCTTGAGCAGGGTGCTCTTGCCCGCGCCGTTCTCTCCCACAAGGCTGTGCACCTCACCGGGCGCTATGTCGAGGTCGATGTCGCGGAGCACGCTGACCCCGCTGTAGCTCTTACCAACGCCGCGCACCGCGATCTCGGGTGCCGGCCGTGCCGTCTGCGTCATCGCCAGCTCCTGTTCCGGTGCGCTGCGGTGGGCCGGGAGGCGAGCCTCCCGGCCCCGCGCCTGAGTCGTCAGTCGGAGTAGTCGGCCGTGAGGCCCTTGAGTGTGTCCTTGGTGCCGAGGCAGCTGAACTTGGTCAGGACCTCACAGGTGACCGACGACATCGGCACGGTCTTTCCCCGAGCCTTGTCCAGACCGAGTTCGGCGGCCTTCGCGCCGTCCGACTTCTCGGGCACGTCGTAGACGGCGAACCACGTGCCGTCGTTGACGAAGCCGAAGGCCTGCGTCGATCCGCCGTTGCCCACGAAGGCGATCTTCTTGCCGCTGGCCAGGGGCGTCGCGCCTTCAAGCGCCTGGGATGAGCCGATGACCACGTTCACCTCCGGGTGCGCCTGTAGCAGGTTCTGCATGGCCGCCCGGCCGCTGTCGGGCGTGTATCCACCGACCAGGTTGGAGATCACGGTCGCGCCGCCGGCCTTGAGCGCGTTCACCGCCGCGTCGGTGCGGGCGGTGTCCAGGGGATAGTTGGCAAAGCCCTGCAGGTAGGCCACCGTGCAGGTGCCGGTCGCCACGGTCTTGCAGGCCTGCAGACCGAGCTTGCTCAGACCTTCGCCGTTCACCGTCGGCGGGTCGATGATGGTGACCGTGCCCGGAACCTGCGGAGCGGCGGTGTCGTACCTGCCGCCGACGGGGGTGAATTCGACGACCACGGTGATGCCGGCCGCGATGGCCTGCTTGACCGGGTTCACCATCGCCGTACCGTCATTCGCCTGAACGATGACGACGTCGTAGGCCTTCGAGGTGATGGCGTCCTGCAGCTGGTTCACCTGGGTCGGCCCGTCGAAGTTCGAGTCCAGGAACGTCGCCGTCGCGTTGTGCCCCTGCGCGTACTGCTGGATGCCTGCCCAGGTCGCCTGGGCGAAGGAGTTCGCCTTGGCGAAACCAAGGAAGCCGATTTTCAGCTGCTTGTCCGCCGGGGCGGCGGAGTTCGACGCACCGGACGCGGTGCCGCTCGAGGGCTTGCTACACGCTGCAGCGGACAGCGTCAGTGCTGCGACGGTCAGTCCGACCGCGGCAAGTCGACGTGCTCTTGTCACTGGTGCTCCTCAGGCTGGGATGGTCCCGGCGATCGGGATCCGGAGAGTCACCGCGTCGGGACGAACTCGAACACGCCGCCAACGACGGGTTCGTCCGACTCGGTGTCCAATAGGTCGGCTAGCTGCCGGGACACAGCAGCGCGCCAGGGGTCTTCGACCCACCGTTGGTAATCCTCAGCCGTGTCCCAGTCGGCAATGACCAGGTGGGTGGCGGAGCTACCAGCGGTGGCCCGAAGCAGAACGGCATCCCGGCATCCCGGAAACGCCCGGGCGCGGGCCAGGATCCCCTGCTCGGCGTAGAAGCCCTCGAGCGCGCCGGCATTGCCGCCGGCGGCACGTAGGGCCAGAACGCTGCGGATCAACGGCACTCCCGGATGGCTCAGGTCGTCGAGTGGGGAAGATGCTGGCCGCACCCGTGACCAGGGTCTTGTGCGGCGAGCACACCGCCCGCGACAGCCGCTGTGCACTCCCGTCGGGTCCGGATGCGGACACGGCGCGGAGGGCCCACGGCCCGGTTGACACGCGCCGCGCACCTGTGTGAACGTGGCTCTGCTCCGTCGTGCCAACCGGCGGAATCGTGCGCCGACCGCCACCCGTACGGGCCGATCTGGTCTCCGTGGGACAGCGGGACTCGTGGGTCGGCTACCTAGCAGCCAGGTCGAGCGTCGCCGACGGTGTCGGTCGTCTCCTGCTGAGCCCCATCGCTGATACCGCCGACGACCAGCACCTGACGCCGGCCGACCGACCCGCTCCGCGCTACCCCGCCGAGGGGTGCGCGAGGACGCACGAAAGGCGAATTCCTATGTCCCGCTCCAGCCGCGTCGCCATCGACGTCGGCGGCACCTTCACCGACGTCGTGGAGCTGCTGCCGGACTCGGGCGAATTGCGTTTCGACAAGGTGCCCACGACTCCCTCAGCGCCCACCGCGGGCGTCATGGATGCGTTCGGCGTGACCCAGTCGGACCTGTCCGACGTCACGATGTTCACGCACGGCACCACGCTCGGTCTCAACGCGTTGCTCACCCGGACCGGCGCCCGGACCGCCGTCATCGGCACCCAGGGCTTCCGCGACGTGTACCTACTCGGCCGGACGGATCGCCGGACGATGTACGACATCACCTACCGGCCACCCGCCGCTCTGCTCGAGCGCTACGACACGTTCGAGGTGCCGGAGCGCAGCCTGTTCGACGGGACGGTGCACCGGCCGCTCGACGAGACGGCGGCTCGCCAGGTCGGGACCACGGTTGCGGAGCGCGGCTACGACTCGGTCGCCGTCGCGTTCCTGCACTCCTACGCCAACCCGGCCCACGAGCTCCAGATGCGCGAGATCCTCGCCGAGGTGGCACCGGGCGTCGTGGTCACGCTGTCGCACGAGTTGTCCCGGGAGTACAGGGAGTACGAGCGCACCAGCACCGCGGTGCTGGACGCCTACGTCAAGCCGATCGTGCGGCGCTATCTCGAGACCCTGGAGGGGGAACTCGCCGCACAAGGCTTCGGCGGCCGTTTCCTCATGACCCGCTCCGGCGGCGGGGCGATGACCGCCAGCTCGGCGCGAGAGCAGCCGGTGAGCCTGATCCTCTCCGGCCCGGCCGGCGGCGTGATCGGCGCGGCCGCGTTCGCCGAGATCATCGGCGAGCCGAACCTGATCACCATCGACATGGGCGGCACGAGCCTGGACGCCTCGCTCATCGTGGACGGCGCACCGGTTCTGCACCAGGGCGCCGAGTTCGAGAACCTGCCGATCAACACGCCGTCGCTGTACATCCACACCATCGGCGCCGGTGGCGGCTCCATCGCCTGGCTCGACGGTGCAGGGGCGCTGCAGGTCGGTCCGCAGAGCGCCGGTGCCGACCCCGGTCCGGCGTCGTACGGCCGCGGGGGCACGAAACCGACGTTCACCGACGCCGCACTGGCGATCGGCTACCTCGGCACCGGCACCCCGCTGGGCGGCCGGCTGACGCTGGACGACAAGCTGGCGACCGCGGCGCTCGAGCCGCTCGGGACGGAGGTCGGGCTGAGCGCGATGGCCCTCGCACGGGGCATCGTGCGGATCTCGACCACGAAGATCATGGGCGCCGTCCGGGCGATCACGGTCGAGGTCGGGCGCGACCCGAAGGACTTCGCGCTGTTGTCCTTCGGTGGCGGCGGCGGGCTGGTGGCCGTGGATGTCGCCATGGAACTGGGCATTCCGACCGTGATCGTGCCGCCCGGCCAGGGAGCGTTCTCGGCGTTCGGGATGCTGATGGCCGACGTGCAGCACGATTTCTCGCGCACCGCAGTCGCGCCGCTGGCGGAACTGACCCCCGCCCGGTTGGACCAGAACTACGGCCCGATGATCGGCGAGGCCCGCGACGTCCTGGCCGCCGAGGGATTCGACACGGACGCGCAGGTCCTCACTCGCAGCGTCGACGTCCGCTACAGCGGCCAGGAACACACCGTGACCGTGCCCATCCCGGACGGCGTGGCCGACGTGGCGGCCGCGGTGGAGGAACAGTTCACCCAACTGCACGAACGCCAGTACGGGCACACGATGGACGACCCCATCGAGATGACGACGATGCGGCTCAGGGCGACGGGCACCGTCGACAAGCCGACACTGCCCCTGCTGCCCCCGCGCGACAGTGGCGGAGCGAAGCCCGACGGTCATCGGGCCGTCTACCTCTCCGACGACGAACCCGACGCGCAGTACGCGCTTTACACCAGGGAGTCGTTGCTCGCCGGTGACGAGATCGCCGGGCCGGCAGTCATCTCGGAGCACACCGCCACCACCGTCATCCATGCGGCTGACCGACTCCGGGTGGGCAGGCACGGGGAAATGGTCATCACAGTCGGTTCCACCGGAAAGGCCTGAGCAGCGATGAGCGATTCGATCACCACCGAGATCATCCGGCATGGCCTGCTGGCCAGCGCCGAGGAGATGGCCCGCAACCTGTGCCGGACCGCGTACAACACCGTCGTCTACGAGATCCACGACTACGGCATCGGCATCCACGACGCCAACGGCGACGTCGTCGCGGATGCCCCCGGAATCGCCGTGTTCACCCGCGGCAACGACCACGGAATCAAGGAGGGAATGTCCTTCCTCGGGACGGAGAACATGCGCCCTGGGGACGTCTTCCTGCTCAACTTCCCCTACTGGTCGTCGGCGCACACCCTCGATCCGCTCGTCTTCGCGCCGATTCACGTCGACGATGAACTCATCGGTTTCACATCATGCCGTATCCACGTGCTGGACCTGAAACAGAAGGACCCCGGCTACGTCCTGGACTCGACGGACATGTACCAGGAAGGCCTCTTCTTCCCCGCGAGCAAGCTCTATCGCGAAGGTGAGCTCAACGAGGACATCTTCAACATCATCCGATTCAACAGCAGGCTCCCCGAGCGGACGATCGGAGATATCCAGGCGCAGGTGTCGGCCTGTGTCACCGGAGTTCGGCGGACCCAGGAGATCGCGGCCAAGTACGGCACCCAGACCCTCGTCGACGCCATGCGTGCGATCAATGACCACGGTGAACGGCTGGCACGCCTGGCGCTGGCCAAGATGCCCAAGGGCACGTGGACGGCGCACGACTTCGTCGACTCCGACGGTGTGGACCTCGACCGGATGATCAAGATGAACGTCACCGTCACCATCACCGACGACGAGATGGTCATCGACTGGACCGGCAGCGACCGCGACGTCGTCGGTCCGATCAACATCCCGGTGGGTCAGACCGCGGCATTCTGCAGCCTCATCTTCAAGGCCCTCA
>JAOPYH010000376.1 GCA_025964715.1 Streptosporangiaceae bacterium
CGAGGTGACGAACGACATCCGACACGGATTTGTGTACGAGCGCGTCCAGCACGTGACTTTGAAGTCGATCGCAAACAACCCGGACATCCGCGAGGGCATGTCGCGGCAGGAAATCGACGCGGCGATCAAACGGCACGCGGACTTTGAGGTGCTCTACGACAAGCCGTACGAGGACAAGTCCAAGGTGCGCGTAACCGGGCCCTTCACGGTCGAGAGCTTGTCGCCGCACCGGTCGTTGGCGTTCGCTGGTGGTCCGGACGACGTCGAGCACCGGGAGACGATCAGCGAGCAGAGTGCGGCGGAGGACGCGTCCGCGCCCACGTTCGAGCAGTCAATCCTCGACAACCTCGCTAAGGCTGGCATCCAGAACGGCAAGCGCAAGGAGCGCATCCACTTCGCTGGGCTCGAGCCTTACGCAAACCCCTATATCCAAGGCATTGGTGAGCGTGCTGACACGGCGGAGGGTGACGAATCGGTGCCCAGCCGCATCGGGATCGCCATCGGGCCTCAGTACGGGACCGTATCGCCGACCTTCATCAAGTCGGCTGCACGTGCGGCGATTCGGGCCGGGGATGTGGACCTCGTGTGCGTGCTTGGCTTCGCCTTCGACGCGCAGGCCACCGAGGTCACCGAGTCCGACGGTGTCACGGTCGAGAGCACTGACGAGGGTTTCGCCTCAGTCGCCGGCGAGCGCACCGTGGGCCGTATCCGCGTGCTGTTGGTCCGGATGAACGTCGATCTGTTGATGGGGGAGGACCTCGCCAAGACCGGCGCCGGCAACCTCTTCACCGTTTTCGGCGAGCCCGATATCGAGCTGCGTTCCACGGACGAGGGGCAGGTCGTCGTCGACCTCAAGGGCGTCGACGTCTTCGACCCCACTACCGGCGAGATCCGCAGCGACGACACCAGTCAGATCGCGCTCTGGATGATCGACACCAACTACAACGAGGAGTCGTTCTTCGTCCGGCACTGCTACTTCACCGGCGGCAACGACCCGTACAAGCGGCTGAAGGCAGCGCTGAAGGCGGAGATCGAGCCGGACGCCTGGGAGTCGCTGTACCGCACGGAGTCCCGGCCGTTCGACAAGCCCGAGACCGGCAAGATCGCGGTGAAGGTGATCAACGACTACGGCGACGAGGTCATGAAGGTCTTCCAGGTCTGAGCAGCCGCCGATCGTCGATGGGGTGGAACGGGGATGTCCCGGTCCACCCCATCGATTACTGAGCAGACTTGCAGAGCACCCTCACGTCGCAGCTGCGGCACGGCGTCCCTGGCTTGGGGGTGTACTGACGCTGGCGCATCCCCTCCAGGACCTCGGCAACCTTCGCCTCGGCCGTCATGATGGCAGGTGGCTGCACGTCGACGGCTATGCGAGCGCCCTTCTTGAGATCGTGTACGTACGCGCCGCGCACGTCTAGGCCTTCGCGACGTCCGGCGTCCGCGTAGACCTGCAGCTGAAGGTCGTGGCTGCCGTCCTCACCGGTCGACGTCTTGTAGTCGACGATCGCCAAGCCCGTGGTCACGCCACCTTCCTGGTCGAGGATCACGTCCGCCCGGCCGGACACCACCGCGTCGGCGAGGTGTAGTTCGAACGGCCGTTCCGTCATCCACACCCGCTGCAGGTCCGACTCGTGGTCGGTGATGTAGCGGTTGACGAGGCGCCGGGCGGCGTCCTTCATCATCCGGTGCGCCGGCTTGTTCGCGGCCGGCAGGAACAGCTCGTCGTCCAGAATCTGGTCGACCGTCGCCGGATCGGGCGCCGTCCCGTTGGCCTTGGTGTGTTCTGCGATCGTCCGCATGACGTGGTGAACCGCTTTGCCGTAACCGAGCTCGGGAGCCAACGTCGGCTGAAAGCCGAGGACACTGCGCAGCCGGTAGGCAAGCCCGCAGATGTCATAGGCCGCAAGCTCGCTGAACGTCACCTGCAGGAGTGCGTCCCCGTCGGCGCTCTCGGAGGTCAACGACGGAACGGCGACCGGCAAGGTCGTAACGAGCCGACCGGGGATCTCGTCCCAGTAGGGAGATGACCGCACCAGGTTCTTCGTGACTCGCTCGTGGCGCGACAGAGACAGCCAATCGCGCGCTCGTGTCATCGCCACGTAGAACAGCCGGCGCTCGTCGGCGTCCGAACCCTCGTAGCGATCGGCGTCAAACAGCGTGCGGTCGATCAGCCAGGGGCGAGGCCGTCCGGTCCGGGAGGACGGGAAGCGCGACTTCGTGAGCGACGGAACGAAGACGGCGGGCCACTCGAGCCCCTTGGCGCTGTGCACCGTCGTCAGGTCGACGGCGTCCGTGTTGACGTCGGGCTCACCGTCGAAGCCTTCGTAGGCGCCGTTCGCGTAGTTCGTGATGTGGATGGCGAGGTTCTTGTAGTACCAGAGCCCGCGGTCCTGCCCGCCGACCTGTTCGCCGGGCGTCTCATCGTCCGGGCGGGCCCGGCGCCGCACCGACTCGTAGTCGGCCAGCAGCGTGGTGAACCGGGCGAGCGTGCCGAGTCGGGTCACGGCGTGCGGGTGGTCGTGGTCCCAGTGCTTGCAGCCCAGCACGTCGACCAGTTGGTAGAAGTCGCGGACGAGGTCGACTCGTCGCTCCTGCTGGTGAACGGCGCCCTTCCATTCGTTCAAGAGCCGCCGCACCGCGGCGACCGCTGAGCTGGGAAGGCTGAAGGCTGCCTCGTACTCCGCCACGAGACCGGCTTCGGTGATGACCTGCGACTGGACGCCGTAGCCGGCCGGCCGGTAGTCGTGGTCGACCAGCCAGCAGTACGTCTTGCCCAGGACTTCCGCTTCGGGCCGTGCGAAGAGGCCAGTGCGCCCGGCCGGCTGGACCGGGATCCGGGCGTCCTCGAGTGCGGTCAGCAGGGCCGGGTAGCTGGCGCGACCACGAACGAGGATGGCGATGTCGCGGTAGGCCAGGCCGTTCTTGTGCAGGTAGAAGATCGCCTCGGCGATCTCGGCCGCTTCGTCCTCCTCGTACTCGGCCTGCCACTTCACCAGCTCGACGCCCATCGACGGTCGCGTGGGCGTCATGACCTTCGGGAGGCGGCCGGGGATTGAGCGCGCGAACTCGTCCGCGGTCTCGACGATGGTGGGGCGACTCCGGCGGTTCTCCGTGATGGAGAACGTGGCGACGTCGTTGTAGCGCTGGGAGAAGTCGATGATGTTGCTGACGTCGGAGCCCCTCCAGCCATAGATGGCCTGGTCGTCGTCGCCGACGACCACCAGGTTCACGGCCGGCCCAGCCAGGCGCTGGATGAGCGCTTCCTGGGCCGGGTTGACGTCCTGGTACTCGTCGACGATGAGGTGCCGAAGGTCCGCTAGGACGCTGTCGCGTACCTCGGGGCGGCCGAGCTCGGCAACCGCCCGGGCGATCTGCTGCCCGTAGGTGAGGAGCCGGTATTTCTCCAGCGACGCGTAGTACCGCTCGAGCACGCCACGGAACGGGTCGTCAAGCTGGCTGGGGACAAGTAGCTCGTTCTCGACGACGTCCAGGTTGTCGAGGAAGGTCCGGATGGACTTGAACAGAGCGCCGTCGATGTCCTTGACTTGAAGGCGGGTCGCCTCGCGGACGAGGAAGGCGGTCAGCTGGTTCTCGTCCAGGACGTCGAAGGTCTCGTAGCGCGGCACGTACGTCTGCAGCAGGCGGAAGCAGTACGCGTGGATGGTGCCGACGTAGAGGCCGCCGAGCTGATCGAGGGCCTGGGGGCCGAGTCGTTTCGCCACCCGCGCGCTGATGCGCTCCTTCAGCGACGCGGCGGCTCGCTCGGTGAATGTGAAGGCGACGATGCTGCTCGCCGGCGCGCCCTCAGCCAATAGGGCGGCGACCCGCTGGGAGACAACCTCTGTCTTACCCGATCCCGCACTCGCGATGATTTGAACGTGCGAGCCGCGGTGTTGAACAGCTGCTAGTGCTTGGCCTTGCAAGATCGGCGTTGACATATATCTCCTATCCCCGAGGCGCCAGTCTCCCTCGTTCTCCTCTGGATGTGCAGAAACTCATCGCGATTTGGCCAGAAGGGGCCAGTCACGTCTGAAGTGTGACCGGCCAAAGCTGGGGCTGGTGGGACGCAAGAGGCAAACGAGCAGAGCGAGCCACGCCGGTTTCGCATCAGGCCTTTTGTCGGTGCGCCATGGCATGGTCCGCTCAGCGGTACGGAGAGCGGGGGACAGATGAGCGGGATTGCAGTGGTGGACCAGTCTGTCGAGGGTCGGGTGGTCGTTTGGCACGTCAGCGTTGGCGACGGCTTGGGGTCGACCATGGCAGGCGCCTGGGTGTTGCCTTCAGATGATGAGCGGATTGAAGGGCTTCTTGTCGGCCGGCTACTGGTCACGACAGATGCGGCCGCCGACCGCTTTGGCGTCGGGGCGGATCCGGCAGGGCTCGCCGCGGCCATTCAAAAGCAGGTGGATCTGCTCGATGCGGCCTTCGTTGGACACCTCGCCACCCTGCCGTCGTCCCGTCGGCAGCTCGTCCGACCGAGATGGCCGCGGATCCCTGCCACGCCTACGGAGGCGGTTGCTGGGGACCCGGTTGCATTGACGGCGTTGACACTCGCGCGCTGGTTGTCCGACTTGTTGGTCGCCTGGAGCGAGGTCGAGAGGCTGCGGCTTGCGCGCTCGTTCCTCGTGACGAATGGCGGAGAGGATGCGCGGGCATACCCGCCCGGCTGGCCGGGTGACGCGGCAGGCGCGGCGACGGGCACGGCGGCATGAGCGTCGCCGTCGTCGACCTGGAAACCACCGGGGTGTACCCGAGCGTCGACCGCGTCGTGGAGATCGGTGTCGTCCTGCTCGACGACGCCGGCGGCGTGGAGCACGAGTTCTGCACCGTGGTGGACCCGGGCCGAGACGTCGGCGCCACATCGATCCACGGCATCCGAGCCTCGGACGTCGTCGGTGCCCCCACGTTCACCGAGGTGGCGCCCTACCTGGCTGCGTTGCTGTCCGGCCGGGTGGTCGTCGCCCACAATGCGTTGTTCGACCTGCGCTTCCTTGCCCGTGAGTTCGGCCGCGCCGGTCTGCCGATCGGGCTGTCACCCGCGCTGTGCACCATGCGGCTCGCCGGGTTCTTCGACCGTTCAATGCGCTCGCTGGCGTCCGTCTGCGAAGCACTGTCTATCGCGCACGACCACGCGCACGCGGCACTCGAGGACGCCCGCGTGACCGCGACCGCCCTCTGCCGCCTGCGCGAGCTGCTCGGTGACGAGGCGCTGACCGACGCCGCTCTGGCGGTGGACTTCGATGTCGACGGCAGCTACGTGCGCTCCGGTGGCGTGTCCACACGGGAGTGGGCGACTCTGCTGGCCGAGGTGTCGGTGAGCCGACGACCGTCCCTGGATCCCTGTCGCAGCGTGACCCGATCCCGAGCGGCGGCGGCCCGTTCGGAGCGAGACAGCTACCTGCCCAACCTCGTCTCGGCCCTGCCCGACCTGGCGGCTGCTCCGGCGACCATGGCGCCGTACCTGGCGGTGCTCGACCAGGTTCTCGAAGACCGCCTGGTGAGCGTCTCCGAAGCCGATCAACTGATCATGCTGGCCGGGGAGCTCGGCTGCGGGCCGGGCCACGTCGAGGCCGCTCACCGGTTGTACCTCGACGCCCTGGCTACCGTCGCGCTTGCCGACGACGTGGTCACTGAGGCCGAGCGTCACGACCTCGACCGGGTCGCCGTCCTGCTGGGGATGCGGCCGGACGACGTCGACACGGCGCTGACCATGGTTCGTTCCGGTGCGCGGGTGTCGGTTCCGCGCGGTGCGCGGGGCCTTTCGTCCGGCAACACGATCGTCTTCACCGGAGAGATGTCTCGTCCGCGCTCAGCGTTCGTGAACGCCGCCCGCGCCGCCGGCCTCGAGCCGATGAATGCGGTTTCGGGCAAGACCGATGTGCTCGTGTGCGCCGACCCCGAGTCGCAATCAGGGAAGGCGCGAAAGGCTCGCGCGCTCGGTGTGCGGGTGATCGGCGAAGCGGCGTTCTGGGAATCCGTCGGCCGTCTGGCTGACTGCTGAAAGGGGAGTAGATCAGCGTGTCCACGAGCACGGGGGACGACGGCCTGCACGAGCGGCTCTCCCAGCGGATAGACCAGTCCGCGCTGTCCGAGGCGGCCAAGCTCCTGGTCCTCAGCGCATTCTGGGGGGACGTCGAGTTCCGGGCGGCGCTCGACGGGGCGGTCCACGCTGATGTCGCCGCGGTTGGCACGGTTGAGCAGGCCGACGTCCCGAGGACCTACCTGACGGCGGTCACCGTCACCGGCTTCCGGGGTATCGGACCGCAAGCGACCCTCGCGCTGCGGCCCGGACCCGGCCTCACCCTCGTGGTGGGCCGGAACGGATCGGGCAAGTCGAGCTTCGCCGAGGCCGCCGAGATCGCCTTGACCGGCACCAACGCGCGCTGGCGGGACCGCTCGTCGGTGTGGCGGGAGGGCTGGCGCAACCTGCACCGCGGCGACGCGCAGCCGTCGGTGGAAGTCGAACTGCACGTGGACGGCGAGCCGGGCGCGACCCGGGTGGCCCGGGAGTGGGACGGGGAGGACGTCGACGTCTCCCGCGTGTGGGCCCAGCGACACGGCGGGCGCCGGGAGTACGGCGAGCTCGGCTGGGCTGATGCCCTTACTGCCTACCGACCCTTCCTCTCCTACTCCGAGTTGGGCTCCGTGCTCGGCCGGCCGTCCGATCTATACGACGCGCTCTTCCGCATCCTCGGGCTGCAGAAGGTGTCTGACGCGCAGGAGCGTCTGCACCGCGCCTTCACCGATCTGGAGAACCGGCGCAAGGCGTGCGGGGCCGAAGGCAAGGAGTTGCTGGCGGCCTTGCGCGCTGCCGACGACGACCGCGCCGCGCGAGCCGCCGAGGCGCTCGGCGGACGGGTGCCGGACCTCAATGTCGTCGCCGACGTGCTCCGAGGTGAGCAGGCACCGACCGGCGATCTGGCCGTGCTGAGGGCACGGGCCGATCTCATCGCTCCGGATCCTGCCGCGGCCCTGCGCGCGGCAGAGGCGCTCGAGGCAGCCGCCGGCGCTGTTCGGGAGCTGTCCGGCGGCGACAGTGACCAGGCGCGGCGCCTGGTCGCGCTGCTCGAGCAGGCCGTCGACCACGCCAATCACGCCGCGGGTGCCGACTGCCCGGTGTGCGGTGCGCCCGGGCGGATCGATGCCACGTGGCGGGCCGCTACCGAGGAGCAGCTGAGGCGGTTGCGTCACGCAGCCGAAGCTGCTGACCGCGCTCATGCTGCGCTTCGCGGCGCCCGGGCTGCCCTCCACCCGCTCGCAGTCCTTCCGCCAGCTGTGTTGCACGACGCGGCCCCGCCCGACGTCGACGGGGCTGCACTGCACGCGCGCTGGACCGCCTGGACGGCGGCCATTCGGGCCGATGACCCGGCGACCGCGGTCGCCGCCCTTCGGAACGACACCGCAGCCCTTGCGGAGCTGGTCAGCGCGGCCTCCGCGGCGGCCGGTGCGGAACTACGGCGGCGCCAGGACGCCTGGCAGCCCCTGGCGGAGCGGTTGAGCGCGCACCTGCCGCGGGCCCGCGACGTGTCCGCGCAGTCGCAGGTTCGCGCAGACGTGAAGTCCGCCCGCGACTGGCTGCGGGCCCAGGCCGACGACCTCCGCGACGAGGGCCTCCGGCCGATCGCCGACCATGCCGCCGACGTCTGGCGGCAGCTGCGCCAGGAGAGCAACGTCGACCTGGGACCCGTGCGGCTGGAGGGCGCGAAGACCAGGCGGCGGGTCGAGCTCGACGTCACTGTCGACGGCGATGCGGGGGCGGCGCTCGGGGTGATGAGCCAGGGAGAGCTGCACGCCCTCGGCCTTGCGCTCTTCCTACCCCGGGCGATGCTCGACCAGAGCCCGTTCCGCTTCGTCGTGATCGACGATCCGGTGCAGGCCATGGACCCGTCGAAGGTCGACGGACTCGCCCGCGTGCTCGCCGGCGCCGCGCGCACGCATCAGGTCGTCGTCTTCACCCACGACGACCGGCTTCCCGACGCCGTCCGCAGGCTTCAGCTCCCGGCGACCATCTGGGAGGTCGTCCGCCGGGAACGCAGCGTTGTCGAGCTGGTGCAGTCCGACCACCCCGTGACCCGGTATCTCGACGATGCCCGGGCGGTCGCCCGGACCGAGAATCTCACCAACGCGGCGAAGAACCGGGTGGTCGCCGGCTTCTGTCGGAGTGCGCTGGAGGCCGCGTGTCACGACGTCGTGCGGAGGCGGCGTCTTGGCCGAGGCGACCGGCACACCCACGTGGAGGCGGCACTGATCCGCGCGACCACGCTGACGGCCACTACGGCCCTCGCACTCTTCGACGACGCAGGACGGGGCGGCGAGGTGCTCGCGCGCTACAACAGGCGCCTGGGCTCGTGGGCGGGGGACGTGCACCAGGCATGCAACAAGGGGGTGCACGGAGGGCCCGCTTTCGACGCGGTTGACCTGGTGGAGAAGACACAGAAGGTGGCCGATTTCCTCCGTGCCCTCGATCCGAACGCGGCAATCCCGTGACCGAATCGGAGGATCTTCTCACCCAGGCCGACTTCCTTCTCCTCGCCGGCGGCCCGGACGCCCGCGGTTGGTGGCCGCGAACTGCCGCCTTCCTCATCCGGGCTGCTCTGGAACTGGAACTCCGAGCCTTCTGGGACTGCACCGAGCCGGGCACGGGAGAGGCATCGATGAGGGCACAGCTGCTTGTGCTCGCTACGTACTCACCGCCCGGGGCTGAGACGGCGCGGGATGTCGCGGCGACCTGGCACGCGCTGAGCCGGGCCTGCCACCACCACCCTTACGAGCTGGCGCCGACGGCCGCCGAACTTCGGACGTGGCACACCGCAGTGACCGGGCTCAGCGAAGCACTGCAGCTGAACGACACCGTGGCGCAAGGGGAAGAAGCGTCGTGAGGAGCCACCGTGTCGAAGAAGGCGGACATCACAGCGCGAAACCTCGTCGTCCGTCAGGGGCGGCCTCGTCACAGTCTTACTCACGCCGATTGGTGCCTAATCACCGCCGTCGCGCCTCAGCTGGTCCTTGTTTTGGGAGGGCGAAGACGTCTACTACGGCCACGTCCTCGGCTTTAAGGGGCTCGAGCGGCCGACCGTGGTGCTCGCCGTCAATGGCTTTCGCGACGCGGCCTGAGCCCGGGAGATGCTCTACGTCGGGTTTTCGCGTGCCCGCCACTTGTTCGTGGTCTGCGGGGACCTTGAGCTCATTCGCCGCGTGGGAGGCGACCCCGTCGTCTGCCGGGCTTCAGTCGTCCAGGGCCATGACGGAGAGAGTGTCATGAGGTTTCGTCTCAACGGCGTCGAGCATGACCTCGAGGCCGACAAGGTCCGGCACGCCCTAAGGGGCGGCGCGCCGGATGGCCTACAGGACCATTGGGTCGAAGTGGACGGGGTCCGCTGGCCCCCGAAGCACGCGCTCTCTGTCGCCACGGGTATCGACCGCGGCGAGCTCACCTCGCACATGGCCTTGCGGCAGTTCCAGCGCCTCGGCTTTCCTACTAGCCAATGGGGCGGAGCGACCGACAGCTCGCGCACGAGCTCTTCACCGGGTGAGGCGAGCCCGAGGAGTCCGTCCAGACCTACGCAGCCACATCGATCGAACGTCACTGCAGCCGATTCCGCGGCAGCTTTCGCGATGCTCGTGGGGTTCCTGTCCTCCGGACTGACTGAGCGCATCGGTCAGACGGAAGCGGCCCTCGACGGTGCGGACGGGGCTGCCGCTGCGGCGATCGTCGAGCGCTTCGGGATGACGGAGGACGTATTGGCGTCGGCGCTTCTCGTCCGTCGACAAGCGGGACGGCTGAATGACGTGGTGCACGCGGCGACGATCGTCCAACTGCTTCCCACGTTGCTCGAGCCTGGGGAGTGCGTTCGAGTCCGGCCGTCTCTGGCTGCGGGGAACGACCCGAGTAGGCCATTCGACTTGGAGACCGACAGGCGAATCGCCGAGTTCAAGCTGTCGTTCTGGAAGGGCGCTGACGCCATGCGCATGCGTGGTGTTTTCGCAGATCTCGTCCACCTGGCGATGGACGACTCGAGTCGTCGGGCGCAGCTCTTCGTCGTCGGCCCTCGACCGATTCACTTCTTAAGGAATGGGACCTCGACAGCGGCATGGGCCCTCGGTCGCTCTTCCCCGAGACTCCGGGAGCGGTTCGCTGAGCACTTCGGCGACCCGTCGATCGCCGTCCGCGACTTCACGAACGGCCCAGCGTCGCACGTTGGGTTGATAGACCTGACCCGGCTAATGCCAGTGCTCGCTGAAGATGTCCACGACTGATGCAGTGACGAGGACGGTCACTCGTCGAGCACACCGACACGGAGGGGAATGACCATGTCTGCCGAGGGCATCTTTCTACGGTCCGGTGACGGTCTCACCGTTCTAAAGCAGACTGGCTACGACTCCGAGGCCATCCTGCAGACGGCGCTGGCGCAGTACCCCGAGTTTCTGGCCGGCCCAACCACGACCGGGGACGACGAAGCGCGCCTGCTGCTGATCCGGCGGGAGATGCAGGTGCCCGGCGGGCAGGAGAAGCCTGGGACATTCAGTCTCGACCATCTGTTCGTGGACGCCGAGGGCGTCCCGGTGCTCGTGGAAGTCAAGCGATCCTCTGACACCCGGATCCGCCGCGAAGTGGTCGGCCAGATGCTCGACTACGCCGCCAACGCCGTGAAGTACTGGCCTCTAATCTCCCTGCAGCAGTCCCTGGCGCAGACGGCGGCGGAGGAGAACACGTCTCCCGAGGAATTGATTGAGGAGCTACATCCCGGGCTCGACCCGGACGAGTTCTGGCGCACCGTCGAGACGAACCTCAAGGCCGGCCGGGTCCGCCTGATCTTCGTCGCTGACAGATTGCCTGAGGAGCTGGTGCGGATCATCGAGTTCCTCAACGAGCAGATGAATCCGGCCGAAGTCCTCGGCGTCGAGCTGCAGCAGTTCACCAGCAGTCAGCACACCGTCTACGTCCCTCGTCTGGTGGGCCGGACCAGCGGCGCCGTCATGACCAAGTCGGGCGGCTCCGGGTCGGGGCAGCAGTGGCACTACGAGTCCTTCTTCGCGGCGGCGGAGGGGCGATGCTCACCTGAGGAGGTTGCGTTGATGCGGCAGCTCGTCGACGACGTCGAACGCCGGGGGCACCGCATCAACTGGGGGCGAGGCATCACCCCCGGACTCAGTGGCTGGTACCGCATCGACGGTCGACCGGCGGGCGTATGGAGTATCAATGCGAACAACGAAAGCCCGTCAACTCGTGCATACCTCGTCCTGTATTTCGCCGATCTGCTTCCGCGGCTAGGCGTCGAGCGCATCGAGAAGGCGGCTCGGCGCCTGGAGGAGCTCCCACACCTGACGCAGAAAATCCAGGACGCTCGGCAGAGCGGATGGAAGAAGTATCCGTCCCTGTATCTCGCCGACGTGGCCGGGGATCAATACAAGGAGCAGGTGCTTCTCGATGCGATCGGTCAGCTTCTGACCGAGGCCTGATGCTGCCGAATCCGCTAACCGAGGGCGACAGGCGAGCTGAGGGGACGTTTCGAGAACGACAACGCGATGGGCGACAGCGCCGTCCTCCGGGTCGACCTTAATCCGCCCGCATCGGCAGGCACAGTTCCCCGTGCGGTGCGGGCGCTCTACGTTTGTGGGCCGAATTTGAGCGGACGCACCCGATGCCACGGAGTCTGTCGGGAGCTGCGGCGCCAGTCTGTCACCGCGACTTCCTGCTCCGGTTGCTTGCCGGAACCGGCTGAGACGCCCTCAGCGACTGTGGGTCTACGCCGACCGCTGCCAGCCTGTCCCTCGACGACGAGCACATCGCGCAGTTATGCCTGCGAGAGGTCGGCTACCTCTGGTTCACACTGGTCAACGTTCTCAAGGTCGGTGAGCAACTCCCCGACCAGTTCCTCGGGCGCTGTCGCTCGGACACCCGTTGCTTTGCCCTCCATCCATGTGATGACGTCAAACACCCGGAGAACCGATACCTCTTGGCTGAGGCATGCCCGCTCCTGTAGCTCGAGCAGGCGCTCGTGAAGGCCGTTTGTACGCAGCGCCTGACGCAGCGGCTCCCAGTGGTAGTTCCCGATACCGCAGACTCGGGCCACCACCGAGTCATAGATCGGGAAGAGCCGCGGTCGCTTGCGGGCAAGAAGCTTGGTGCCGATCGTTCGGCCCACGCCATGGAGTCCGAGGACTGCTCCGTACAGCTGCGAGCCCGGCTGCACTTCCTCGACGGGCTCATCTTGATCAGCGAGGTCGCGATCTGGGCCGACTGACTTCAATAGCTCCGCGAACTCGTCCGCACGGGTGCTAAGAAGCTCGCGCGCGGCCATAGGCGGCACCACGACCGACAGGAAGCTGACGGCGATCAGGTCGTCGGCGGTGATCCGGTCGGGATTGCTGCCGGACGTGGCCCAGGTGTCGAAGTAGGCACCCGTGTAGGGCTTGCCGTAATAGGTCTGTAGGTAGCGAATCGCGAGATCGAGCTCGCCGCGAGCGAGGCAGTCCGGCAGCCGGAAGGTCATGTCCGCGTCAGGGGGTTGCGATTAGTGAGCGAAGGAAGGCATGGGTCTCGCGGTCGGTGGAGTGCAGGAGTGTCCCTCGCATGCCGCGGCTCAGTAACACTTTGTAGACGTTGCGTACGAGCCCATCGAACTCCTGGACGCTGACCCGCTTAGTGTTGCGAAAGTCGGGATCGCGGTTTGCCGAGCGGACCGCGACCCAATGGTCCGTTCGCCACACAAGGTCCGGTCCCAGCAGGACACCGTTCCAGTCGTACTCAAAGCCTTGTGCCGTGTAGACGCAGCCGACCTGACCGAAGCCGGCAGGCTCACTCGCCCAAAGGGCAGCTGGCGGTGCGCCACCGACAGACCTCTCATCCTTGAGGTTCCATGGGCGTGCCCAGTCGCCAATCTGTACGTCCGGCACCAAGGAGCCGTCCTTGCGCGGATCGCTCCATGGCCAGCAGTAGCCGGCCGCCATGCGCGCCCCGTAGTGCTCGGCGAGTTTCGTCTCCAGAGCGGTCTCCATGGCCGATGGTGACTCGACGACCCGCACCTCGAAGTTCGGGTCGCCATCCCACGGCACCGGCCCGCCCGGGCGAAGACCGAGGAGTCGCTCGACCCAGTCGATGTAGACCTCCGAGCCGCCGCAGCGGTACTGGGCGCTCAAGTCGACGTGGTGTACCTCGAGTCCACGCGCCCGGGCGGCCTGCTCGATGTCCTCGACCGTTCCGAGCTCTCCGGGGCGGACGACTTGGTTCTGGTCCAGGAGGAAGACGGGAACCCGCGCCGCATCGATTAGCTCGTCGACCTGCGCCTTGCCGGTCCGGTGCTCCGCCTTCGTCCAGCGGTTCGCCGAGGTCTCCCGCAGCCGGTGCGCCTCGTCGGCGATGAGAACGTCGAAGCCGTTCTTGTCGGCGTCCATGAAGCTGTTGAAGTACTTGAAGAGCGACTGGACCTGGCGCGAGCCCTTGCCGGCCACCTTCCGCAGTGTCTGAGTGAACGATCGCGAGCCCGTGGCGTGGATTGCGGAGCGACCCCGTCGGTTGAGCTCACCAAGCAGCGACAGCGCGATGACGCTCTTTCCGCTCCCCGGGCCGCCGGACACGACGACCACGCTCTTGTGGTCACCGGCTCGGGCCTTCTCCACCTGGTGCATCACGAGGTCGAACGCCACGCGCTGCTCGTCGAGCAGAACGAATTGCTCCCGACGACGAATCTCCTCGGCAGCAACGGCCATCAACTGCTTGCTGGGTGCGATGGCTGAGTGGAGAAGGCGGTCGGCATAGACGCTCCCGTCGGTCGGCGCCAGCCGGCTGCGGAGGAAGTCCAGCCACTCACCGCGGTTCTCGCCGGTGAAGAGACGGCCCAGTTCGTCTTGGGGGTAGTTGAACAACTCGCCGACCCGGGCCGTCGACGCGTTGGGGAGGTAAGCAGCACCGGCGAGGACGTCCGTCGTCCCGTGCAGCACGGTGGTGAAGTCCAGGAGGTACTCGCCATACGCGCGCACCTGTGCAATGGGATTCAGAATCGGCCGTGGACCGTACGTGGGCTGGACGACGAGCTCAGCGTCGTCTTCGAACAGCGTCGCTTCCGTCCACTGCTTGAGCTCCACGACGACGTACGACGGTGCGTCGCGGCGCGGGTGGCGCCCGGCCAGGACGACGTCGATCCTCTTGCTGCTCAGCGGTAGCTGGTACTCAAGCAGCACCTCGACCTGGTCGAGGCCGGCGTGGGTGAGGTCGTCAGCCAGCACCCGCAGGCTGCTGTCCCAGGAGCGCATCTCGGCGGCCGATGCCCGGCGCTTCATCTGGAAGGACATCTGCTCGGCGAGGACGGCGCCGACGCGTCCGTCCGTGGACAGGTCGGCGAGACCTCGGGCAGAGGTGCGCAACAGGGGCAAGGACAGTCTCCGGGCAGCACGAATGAGGTCGTGCGGGTGGAGGCATGTCCAGACTGCGGAAGCCTGTCGGGCCGCTCTCCGGACAGTAGCCGCCGGCCCGGTGCGCCTTCCGCCGATACTCAGCCTGTGTCTGACATCGAGGACCTGACGTTGCGGATGCGCCGGTTTACGGAGGCGCGGGATTGGGGTCGCTTCCATGACCCGAAGTCCCTGACCCTGGCGCTAGTCGGCGAGGTGGGGGAGCTAGCAGAGCTCCTCCAGTGGCTGCCGCACAACGTGCAGGCGCAGGCCGTCAGGGCCGAGCCGCTGCACAGCCGGCTGGCTGAAGAGATGTCCGACGTCCTTCTGTACTTGCTTCGCCTCTCCGACGTTGTAGGCGTTGACCTCCCCACGGCCGCCCGCCAGAAGCTGAGCTCGAATGAGGTGCGTTTTCCGGTGGAGGGGCACAAGAGCGTCGCTCCACGGAAGAATTGACGTGTTGAGCTCGGGGTGTCGGCGAGCCTAGGTCGGCCGTCCGTCACGCATAGTAGTGACGCTGACGCGTGGTGCGTCAGCTGGATGAGCACGGCCCAACGGGCTTCCGACAGGACATGCCCTCACCCGCTGCGAGCACCTGAATGGCGCGCTCGGGATCATGGCGAGGTTGTCGGACCTGACCGATCGGTCAGCCGTAGATGCTGCGGTGGCTGAGTTCAGGCTGCTCGGCCGCCAGGCGTTCCTTGAGAAGTACGGCTTCGCTGAGAGCAAGTCCTACTTCGCCCAGGTCGATGACCAGCTCATCGACTCAAAGCCCCTCGTGGCAGCAATCTGGGCCTACCAACACCCGGGACGGGCGCCTCTGTCGGCCGCAGACTTCTCGGGAGGCGAAGCCGGTGCGGGCGCGGCGTTGCGACGCCTGGGCCTGAACCTCGTCACTCAAGCGCAGCTCGATCCGCCGCGGCTCGGCGAAAGTTATCGCGACCGAACCGCCATCTACGACAAGTACGGCGGCAACAAGCAAGCCGGCATCATTCGTTTGCCGGGCGACGCTTTCGTGAGCGTCTTTTCCGATGCGGAGGGTCCATACGCCGACGACCCGCCAGCCTTCGCCGAGCCGTTCGGATACCGAGGGGAAGGCCTTATCGGGCCGCACAGAGTATCGGCCGGAGGCAATGCGCTACTTGAGGGCGCCCGCCTCTCGTCGACGCCGGTTCGCTTCTGGTATCGACCCAAGCGTGAACCGTTCACTTTCCTGACATGGGTCGTCGTGCTGGGTCGCACGTGGGTTGCGGGGGTGGGTGGCGACGGGGAGGAGCGCCCGGAGCTTGACTGGCAGCTAGAGGCGGTACCTGGGCCCACGCCCACCGAGTGGCCGCCGCAAGTGCTGGAGTCGCTGAACGACGCCGCGGACAACGTCGAGAACGACCCCTACGTCCCCGAGGCTCGTCCAGACGCTACGTACGCCGATCTGGTCGATCGCGTGGAAGGGCGCGGCCCGCAGCGAAAGCCCACTGGGGTCATTCGCACGGACTACGCCAGAAGCGCGGCGGCGCGGCGGGCGGTGCTGTTGCGGTCCCAGGGAGGCTGCGAGAGCCCCAGCTGTACCGGGATGCCAGCCGAGCGCAACCGGCGTGGTGAGCCGATCCTCGACGTCGACCACATCAAGGATCTGGCGCTCGGTGGTGAAGACCATCCCCGGAACATGGCGGCGTTGTGCCCGAACTGCCATGCATGCAAGACGCGCGGTGCCAACGCGACCAAGTGGCGCCGCGATCTACTGCGAGTCGTTTCGATCGCGGATGCGTCAGCACTACAGGCATCCAAGGACCGCGATAGGCGATCGGCGTTCAGGGATTCCCACGATCAGTCGGGAGCTGCCATGGGTCAGGTCCTCCGGGGGGGCGGACCGGACGAGGTCGACGCCTCTACTGCGTAACGGTCGCGCTAGTCAAAGCGCCGAGGCGTCGGCCACCCCGCGCCCCGGACCGGACGCGTGGTGGTCCGCGCCGAAGAGCCCGATCTCGTGGCACGAAGCGGTTGCGCGATCGCCTTCTGGCTGCCAGTCGGCCAGGGGCGCGTGAGGACGTAGGGACGATTGCGCGTCCTGGGCACCAGATGTGGTGATCCTCCAGCGCTGCTATCCGAGTTCGTCGTAACGGGATGGCAGGGTCTTGTTTGGCCGATGGCACCAACGTCGGCTTCTTGATGATCCCATCCCTGGACGTGTCGACGGCACCGCCTGGGCGGCCGCTCGACACGGAGGAGTCACTGCGTGACCTCAACGGTTACTACCGACCTGCCGACCGATGGCGTCGAGCACGCCGACCACGAACGCGAGCAGGCGTACGTGACGCGCGCATACGAGCTGCTCGACAAGGGGCTCGCCAGCGTCGAGCACACTTACCGGAGTTACGACGAGGGCAATCGCGCCACGGCCACGGCGCTCAAGCGCGCCCTGGAAATCCTCAGGAACTCACGGGGGAGCGGGCAGCTCGTCTTCGGCCGGATCGACCGGGACGGGGAGCCGCTGTACATCGGCCGGCGCCGCGTTCACGACGAGGCGAAGAACCTCGTCGTCGCGAGCTGGCACGCGCCCGCGGCGCAGGTGTTCTACGAGGCCACGACGGAGGACCCGCGCGGGCTCGAGCTCAAGCGGGTGTTCAGCGAGCAGGACCGCGTGCTGTCGAAGGTCGTCGACGAGATCACCGCCGCGACTGCAGCGGACCTCGGGGACCCCGAGCTGAACGGTCCCACCCCGATCAGTGACGCACTGCTCAACGAGCTCGACCGCTCTCGCGACGGCGCCATGCGCGAGGTCGTGGCGACGATCCAGGCCGAGCAGTTCCGGATCATCCGGGCCCGACGCGACCAGGTCCTGGTCGTGCAGGGGGGACCCGGAACCGGCAAGACGGTTGTCGGCCTCCACCGTGCGGCCTGGCACGCCTTCAACGACGAAGGACTTCGTCGTGCCGGCATCCTCGTCGTGGCGCCCAGCACCGCGTTCCTCAGCTACATGAGCGGCGTCCTGCCGTCGTTGGACGCCTCCGACATCCTCCAGGTCGACCTCCGCTCGCTCTACGCGGGGGAAGCGTCTGCGCATCGTGTGGACGCGGTCGAAGCAGCCCGCGTCAAGGGCAGCGCGGCGATGGCATCGGTGCTTCGGCGAGCGCTGGACGGACGCCGTGGCTGGACCGAGGG
>JAOPYH010000217.1 GCA_025964715.1 Streptosporangiaceae bacterium
GAGCCGTCGAGCTGCTCCAGTGGGACGACGACACCGGCTGGCGCGCATTCGAGACCTGCACGCCCGATGCGGACGGCCTGTACCAGTTCGACCCGCGCAGCTTCCTGTGGTGGGAAGTCGACCCGGGCACCCTCGATGACCTCAACCGCGCCCTCACCGACGCAGGACTGCGCACCCGCCTCGACCACACCGGCACCCAGACGCTGGCCGTCATCCTGGACAGCGGCCCCGAACTGCTGCTGGTCACGGGACGTGGTGCAGTCCTCGACTGGAGCATCCGCGGCTCCACGCACCGCGGAAGCACCCTCACCTTCTACGAGCGTGACCCCGCCGACCTGGTCGAGCAGATCAGCCAAGTCGCCCACGCTCCCGCCCATCCAGGCCTGGCCGACCTCTTCGCCACCTACGTCAGCCTGCGCTTCGCCTGCGCCGAGACCGGCGCCCAGGTCCGCATCGAAGCCGACCCGGATCATGACGCCCGGGTCTCCGCACAGCTGCCCGACGGCTCCCGCCTCGACGTGCTCCACCGCCCGGCCACCACCCCGGGCGGCACGGAGTGGTGGTGGCTCCACGACACCAGCACCCACCCGGCACCACCGGTCCGCTACGTCCGTACGGCACCGCCCAACCGGCTCAGCACCGGCGTATACGCCGCCGGACACGCCGCCCACCTGGTGCGCAGGCGCCAGCAGACGGAACAGGCCCCGAAGCAGAACTGAGGCACAACGCCCCTGAACGACAAGGCCCCGGACGGCGGTTGGCCCCGCCGTCCGGGCGCCACTCGACCAATCCCAAGCCCGCCCTTGTGGAGGTTTCCGTGTTCTCTTCGCCTGCCCGGATCAGCGAGCGCGCCGCCCGCGCGGTCCAGTCCGTCTTCCGCAGCCCCGAGAAGATCTCAGCCCGCCTGGCCGATATCGGCCCGACCGCCCTGTGGGAGCGTTTGGCCGACGCCGACCAAACCGGCCGCCTCGCCGAGTACCGGCCCGAGCCGGAGCTGTCCACCGCCCAGCTGACCGCCCGGTTCGTCATCCCCGGCGACGCCGCCTGGCCTACCGCCCTGGACGCCCTCGGCAACGCCCGCCCGTTGGGGGTGTGGGTCCGCGGCTCCGGCGACCTGGCTGCGCTGTCCGCCCGCGCCATCGCGGTGACCGGCCGCCGCGCCGCCAGCGAAGGCGGCACCCGCGCCGCCGGGCAGCTGGCCCGCGACCTGGCCAGCGCCGGACGCACCGTCACCTCCGCGCTGTCGTACGGCATCGACACCGCCGCCCAGCGCGGAGCGTACGAAGGGGGCGCGCCCGCTCTGGCCGTGGTGCCGTGCGGACTGGACACCTGCCACCCGTACCACCAGGCCGACCTGCTGCACGGCGTACTGGCCCGGGGCGGTGTGGCCGTCAGCGCCTACCGCCCCGGTACCGCGGCCAGCAGCGTCACACTGGCCACCACCGCCCAGCTGGTCGCCGCGCTGTCGACCGCCGTCGTCCTGGTCGAGCCCGCCCCGGACGTCACCGTGCCGCTGGAGGCTTCCCGGACCGCGCGCCGCCTGCACCGCCCGGTATTCGTCCTGACCGACGCCGAACCGCACAGCGCCCCGCACCCCGACGCGGCCGCCGGGCTGCTGAACACCGGCCAGGCCCGTGCGGTTGGCACCGCTGCCGACGTCCTCGCCGCCCTCTCCTGACTCCCGGGAATCGGCTTCCCGCTTGCCGCAGCACCTCAGCATGGGAGACCCCGTCATGCGCATCTCCGCCCGGCTCCGCCACCGCTTCCACCTCACCGCCCGGTTCTGGCCTGCGCGTCGCAACGAACCCGGCACTCTGCCCGCCCTCCAGATGGCCGGCGTCTTCGTCTTCGCCTACCTCGACCGGGACGGCGCCACCCTGCACATCAGCGTCGACCTGGACACCGTTGGTTGGGACCACCTGCGCGACCACCTCTGATCCGCACCACCCCTGCTCGACGGCCACCGGCCGGCGGTTGGCCCCGCCACCGGTGACTGCCCCTCCCGAACCACAACCGATGAAGGAGCCCGCCATGCCCGTCAGCCAGCTCGCCGTCTCGCCCCAGCAGTTGGAGCTCGGCTTCGACGCCCCGGTCTGCCAGCGCTGGAATCACCGCCGCCACAGCTTCCTGCGCACCAGCGAAGGCGGCTTCGACACCGCCCGCTACCGGGTCCGTTCCCTGCCGGCCGCGCCCGCCCGCGCCTTTGTCACCACGCACCACTACAGCGGCACCTGGCCCGTTATCTACAGGTGTCAAGTAATCAGCCTGGTCACCGCTCCTGAGCCAGATCAGAGACGTAAGGCACGGGCCGCGCGCAGGAAGCGGCCCCTGCGACGTCGCGTCCGCGCGAGAGGGGCGCCGCCATATGGTTGCCGGTTCCCGGTGCCGTAGGCCGGCCGCCCGACTACGGTCGCCGGGTTCATACCGGCTGAAAGGATCTTCCGGCTGTCCGATGTCGCCCGCATGAGCGTCGGCACGATCGACTCTTTGATTCGGGTCGCGGTGTAGTGCCTCGCGGGCAGGTTCTTAGCCACCCGACCCGTCATTACCATCCTGCTGCTGGTCGTCCTCATCGCCGTCGGCCTGCTCGTCTTGATCGAGAGCGGTGCCTTCGGCCTGTAGCCGGGCCACGGGCGTGCCTGGGTCGGTCGCCGATCCGAGCTTGACCTCCAGCCGGGTCGAATGCTCACCGTCGGGTGTGAGCCCGACGCAGACGCAGGTTGGCCCGGAAGCCGCGGGAACTGTGTGCCTTGCCGGCCACGACGTGGTTGGGGCAGCGGCGAGGACGGCCGAATCCGGTGGAGCACACCTCGGCGCAGTCAGTGTCACCGCCGCCTGGCGCGGGCTAAACGTGCTCGGGACAGTACCAGCCATGGGCCGCTCGGGGCTGCCCACAGAAGGACTGGTGGGCGCCCGAGATGTTCGAGGGCGCGATGCATGAGTGCCCCGAATTCGCATCCATGCCCTGCACGAGCCATCGTAGCGACGTCGTCAGATGGAAGTCCTTCAGGAGACGGAGCCCCTCCGGATGGTGCTCTCTCACCATCTCAGTGAGGAGGTGCCGTCGTAGATCGGTCGGCGGATGATCTTCTAGCGGCGGTAGACCAGCGGAGTGCATTCTCGGCGAAGTGTGAGCTGCAAACGGAACTCCGATGACCAGGTCGAGTACGTCGAGCACGTCGATCGCGATGAGGCATCCTGCAGCTGCTACATCGGACGCGCCGGGGGTGTCCTCGTAGGCCATTGTGACGAGTAGCAGCCCAACCCGGTCGGCGTTGAGCTCGCGTTCCCAGCCGGGCCGCACCTCCGGGGGAAAGTCCTCGAAGTCGAAGTATTGGTTGTACCAGAGGCTGACGTCTGGAAGGAGGCCCAGGATCTCCAGGGCATGGGCATACTCGTGGGCGAGACAGAAGAGTTCGACGAATCGCAGCGTTTTGGCAAATACGCTGAAGGACGTTCCGCTGGTCGGTGCAATTGCCGGGAAATCCGACCAATCGAACTCACCGCTGGGGTGCAGCCACGCATACAAGTGGGCAGCAGCGGCCAGGAGTTGCTCCGAGGTCGGGGGTTCGACCGTGACACCGGTGCGCCCGCTATCGATACGGGCGTAGTGCGTGCGGGAGAAGGAGTGTCCCAAGAGGGTGAAAATTGCTCCGGGCAGCCCACCGTTCATTAGCACCATGATCCCGAATGGCTGGCGATCGTGGACGTCTGCGTGCGGTGACTTCACTCCGGTCGCCCGCACGGCAACGCAGTTCCTGAGTACGTCGGCGAGGGGGCCCGGGAGACCTGCGAGGAGCGTTGCAACGAGATCCTTCTCGATGAAGTCTGCAAGGCTGAAGTCCGCGAACATCTCGATTGCTTCGGGGGCAAATCCCAAGGCACTGAACATCTGCTTCGGGTCTTCATCAAGTCCATCTGCATCTGTCGACCGCGTGGGCCACTCAAGTCCCTCGTTCCGTACGTACTCATCTGTGAGCCGTTGGAGTTCCGCAGGGAAGCACGCTTTCGGCGTCTGCTCCCTCCTTGCTGAGTCGGCCACGTCATCATCCCCCCTCAGGGGCAACTGTCGACCACCGTTGTGGTGGCGATGCCGTGGTCAAGGGCCAGCAATCGGTTCCCGTTGTGATCGAGCACCAGGTTTGTGCCGTCGCGCTGCAGTTCGCCGCACTGAACCGCACCTCCGTCGGTGCGGACCAAAACCCAGCGGGGTGGAACGTCACCCGAGGCGGAAGCCAGGAGTGAAATCACGCTTGCCAACAGCAGGAGGACTGCGGCAAGCATTCCTGTGAGCTTGCCGAAGGCGAGCCACGCGCGTGCCTGACCTGCCTCCTGCTTGTGCCACTGCGCCAACTGGATGCCATTGAGCGGCCGGAAGCGCTTGGGAAAGCCGCGGCTCGCCCGCGCGGTGCTTGCCACGGAGAAGAAGGCGAGGACCACTGCCGCGATGCTGCACGCGACCACGAAGCCGCGCACCGAGAGGTCGATCTTCTCTACGGTCTCGGGCGCCTTCACCAGGGTCACTGTGCCAGCCAGCCCAAGCAGCACGGTGGTTGTTGCCGCCCAACCGGCAGCGGACGCGCGGATGGTGTCGAGTCCCGTCCGGCTCAACTCATCAGCCTTCGCCTCCCAGTACTCCGGCGAGGGAAGGGTCATGGTGTCCCTCCGGCAACCGGCCCACTCACGTAATCCCCGCACCCACAGCCCAAGCTGCCCGAGGGGCGGCCGAGGTGGTCTCCGTGGCACTGGCACTTCACGAAGACGTCGTGCAGTGAGGGTGAGAAGCGTCGGCGACCAGCGGCGCGAATGCCCACGTAACCTTCAGCGTCCTTCGAGACGCTGACGCCGTCGGGACATCCACACCGGGGGCAGGACGTCCTCTTCTGATACCAGACCGGATCCTCGCTGGTCGGGAACGGGGTCCAAGGCACCCCGTCGATCATTTCACGCCAGCCAGGATCGGGCGTCTGCTCCAGGTACGGAACAGGCACTGGAATTTCCGAGGATCGCTCCCGCCCCGTCATCGCACCCCCACCTGCGCCTCGGCATGAGCTGGACAAAACGGCATCTATAACTACAGACAGTAGCAAATTTTGCTATTCCTCGAGGATGGAAAGTGTGGGCTGACCGCGTGAACCGGACCGGGCTGGCGGAGGCGGCACTCCACGTTCGCTGGCCCCCGCCGACGACCGCCCGGGCGACGTCGCGTCACGCCGTGATACCGGCCGCGCACACGGGAGGCCACCAAGCGCTGCCCTGGATCACACGGCGGATTCCTGGTTCTCCGAGCGGATCATGCGGCGCAGGCTGGTCCGCGCCGCGGCGAGATCGTCCTCCGTCTCGGTCAGGCGGCCCTGCAGTTCCTCGTTGCGCGCTTTCTCCTGGGCGAGGGCGTCTTCGAGGCGCTGGTTGGCGGCGGTGAGTTCGTCGACGCGGGCGCCGAGGTCGGCGGCTCCGACCTGGTCGATCTGCCGTCCAAGAGAGCGGCGAAGGGCGGTCTTGAGGCGTTCGACTTCCTCTCGCAGCCGCCGGTTGTCCTCCCGGGTGATCTGCTGTTCGACCTTCCAGCCGGCCGGAGCCTTCCGGGCTCCGTCCTCGGCTGGCTGACGAGCCTGGCGCCGCCGGGCCTGCTCGATGTACTCGCGCACGCCTTCGGCGTAGACGAGCCAGTGCGAGACCTTCGCGGCCTTGGCCACCGCGGTGAAAGTGACTGGCTCCTTGTCAGCGAGCATCTGGTCGACCGCGGCCAGGACTCGGGCGCGCTTGTCGCGGGAGTCCTTCTGCCGGGCCTCGCGCAGGACCTGCGCGGGCGTACGGGACTCACTCATGGCACGTGCTCCTGGAGGGATGGCTAACGATCGGCAGCAGGTTCGGCGGGGCCGCAGCGCGGACCTTGCGCAGCACGGCGGCCGCCTCTTCGATGTGGCGGCGCTCGGCTTCGGGCATCGCGGCGAGCGAGGTGAGGATGCCGGTGACCACGGCCTGGAAGGACTCGATCTGGTCGGTGAGGTTGCGGATGACGAACTCGGCGGCCTGCATGGCCACGGCGCTCTCCCGGTCGGCTTTCAGCCCGCGGATGTGGTCCTCGACGGCCGGGAGGAACGAGGGGTCGGGCCGGTAGAAGCCGCACCCGGAGCACTGGAAGCGGATGGGGCACTTGCCGCCGCCTGCCTTGACGTTGGACGGCTCGGTGCAGTTACCGAACGGCACCCCGACCGACCGTGCGTCGTAAGCGGTCGCCGAGGAGGTGGGCATAGGTTGGCCGGAGCGGTCTACGACGTGTAGCCGCATCGTCTCCACGGCCTTGCGGCGCCGGTCCAGTGAGACCTTGAAGTATCCAAGAGTCGTGTCTGCTGACTTGTGATCCATGAGGTCGCGCAGGGTGTGCAGGTCGGTTCCGGCGTCCGCGTGGCGCTGGGCGTAGGTGTGGCGGAAGGCGTAGGCGAAGATCCGGCTGCGGTCGAACGGCACTGGCCGGCCGTCCTCGTCGGCGGTGTCGGTGACCAGCTCGGGCATCCCGTCGACCCATTGCCGGATCATCTTGGCGACGGTGCCGCCGTCGATGCAGGCGTCGAAGGCGTGCCGGGCGGCCGGGAACAGGAAGGTCCGCGAGCGGGCTGGAACCTTCAACGTGTTGCGGATCTTCAGCCATGTCTGGATCGCGAATGCGGTCTCCCGGCCGATCTCCAGACGGCGCCGGTTCCGCCTCGACTTGTGGTTGTCCCAGATCAGGACGTACTCGCCGCCGTCGGTGTCCAGGCAGTCGGTACGCAGCCAGCGCGCCTCCCACGGGCGGCGGCCGGTGTCACGCAACAGGACGTAGACGGCACGGACCATGGCCTGCACCACCTCCGGCGCGAAGTCCCCGTAGGGGAAGTCGACGCCGATGAGGTCGATGGCCGCATCCAGCTGGGCGATGACGAGCTCGGGGATGGCTTTGCCGGCCATGTCCTCGCTCGCGTCCTCGTACGGGATCTTGTGGTGGCGCTGGCGGGCGAACCCGGAGGCGAGGTTGTCGACGATCTGCAGGCGGCGGCCGAAGTCGAGCAGCTGGCAGAAGCTGGTGAGCAGTTCGTTTCGGGCGCCCGCGGACAGCGGTCCGGCGCCGTCCTTCCGTTCGCGGGTGCGGATCTCCTCCACCACGGCGTCCATGTGGTGACCTTCAGTGCGGACGGGTCGTGACCGCCGCCCGGCCGCAGCTCCAGGGCGCGGGACGCGGACAAGCAGCCCTCGAAGACCCGGCGGAAGTCGGTGTTCTCCGGGGTTGTCTCCTTCACCCAGTCCGTCAGCAGCCGCCGCAGCCAGTCCTGTCGGATCACCGAGGTGTCCAGCTGCCGCGGGACGGTGCGCACCCCGGAGCGGGTGCGTGAGCGCAGGCCGAGGTCAGCGAGCTCCCACACCGGCTTGTCCAGCGGGTCGATCCCGCGGAACCGGTCGAACGCGGCGCGCACCAGGCGCAGGACATCGTTCCAGTGCGCCTCGCAGTTGCGGTCGATGTAGCCGAGGTCGGCGAGCTGCTTCGGCGGCAGCGCGGCGATGCTGTCGACGCCCTCCAGACCGCGGACCATCAGGCGGACCGCGACTGGTCTCGGTCGCACGCGGCCGCGCCGGCTGACGGTGCTGCCCGACGGCTCGGTACTGGCAGATCGCGTGATCAGCAAGGTGCGGGCCGATGAGAGTGGGCACGGCGGTGCTGAGCGTCGTCTGATCGCGCTGGGTGCCCGGCACCGCGAGGCCCGCGAGCCGGGCCGGGAGTGGCTGGCCGAGGCGCTGGCCGCTG
>JAOPYH010000410.1 GCA_025964715.1 Streptosporangiaceae bacterium
TCCCCTGGTGCTCGATACACGTGGGGCGCTGAGAGACCGCGGACGCCATGTGGAGGGGCTGTGATGGAAGCGCCGGGTGGGTCCCGGGAAGGCTGGGACGGAGAGGTGTTCCGAGTCGGCGACGCTCGCCCGGCGGATCAGGTTGAGGGCTGTGAAGACCGTCTTCCCGCGGCCGACCCACGAGGTGACCCGCAGCGAAATGTAGCGGTTGTGCCAGCCGCTACGGCGGCTGGCCAGCGGCTCCGTCCCTCATGTGGCTGCCACCGAATGGGGGGAATGCACTCCCGATTTGCAGCAAAAAATGCATAAAGCTGCAGAGTGCTTTATCCCTGCGGATATACGGCGCATATACACAGCCACGGTGTCGACACCTCGTAGCCGACCCTTCGTCATGGCCGGTCCGGTCTCCGGCCCGGCAGCCGAGAGGACCCCATGCGTGCGGTAGCAACCAGCAGGACCTGGACCGCCGGTGCCCGCCCGGGCGCGTTCCCGTAGCGGTGCCGCTCCATGCCGACATCCACGGCCGCCTGCTCAGATGCGGCCCGCACAGCACACATCGCCACGACTGCGCCGCTTGCTTGGGCAGGCCGCGGCGGAGCAGCAGCCGAATCGTGGCTCGTTGACGTGCGCCCGCGCTGTCCCTATTACTGCCAACGCGCCGAGGGCCGTCGGGCGAACTGCGTGCACCGGCCAACCACAAGGGAGGAATGTCCGGATGAAGAGTCACGTGCGATGGGTTTGGCAGCGGGTGCACAAGCTGTATGCGGTTCGCAGGAACGTCCGTGTCAGTAGCGATGTCCACATCGGGATCGGTTCGGTCCTCTGGGCTCCCCGGCAGCTAGTCGTAGGCCGAGACGTCTACATCGGTAAGGGATGCACCATCGAGGTAGACGGGTCGATCGGTGACTCCGTGCTCATCGCCAATCGAGTTGGCATCATCGGGCGTAGTGACCACGCCATGCGGCAGGTGGGAGCAACGATCCGCCGCGCCGACTGGGTGGGAGACCACCCCCACCGGCTGAGCCAACCGGTGCACATCGGTGACGACGTCTGGATCGGATACGGAGCAGTGGTGCTCAGTGGTCTCAGCATCGGACGCGGCGCCGTGGTCGCGGCGGGAGCCGTCGTCACTTCGGACGTGGATCCGTACGCAGTCGTCGCGGGCAACCCTGCCAGACCTGTCGGCCGGCGGTTCGAGGATGCGGCGATCACCGCCCACGAACTCCTTCTCGGATCGGCGGAGCGTGTGCGACACCGGAGGGAGCCCGCGACATGCCGGCCGTAGCCGTGCTCCGTCCCGAGGGGCTCAGGCCCCGAGCCGCTGCCCCACCGCCACGCCGGTCGGCCGGTCGGTGCCTGGTGTCGCGGGTCCGGTCTCAGGGGGGTGGCCGGTGAAGCGGGTCGTCTGCGTCCAGGAGAGGCTCCTCCGCTATCGCATCCCCTTCTTCGACCTGCTCCGCAGGACGCTTATAGATGATGGTATCGCCCTCGATGTCCGCTATGGCACGGCGTCGGAGGCGGTGGCGCTGCGCGAGGACAGCGGAAATCTCCCCTGGGGCACCTACGTGCACGATCGCCATTTCAGGCTGGGAACGGCTCACGAGGCGGTCTGGCAGCCGGTGATCTCGGCGACACGGCAGGCGGACCTGATCATCGTTGACCAGGCGTCTCGGCTGCTGGCCAATTATGTCCTGCTGGCCCGCCAGCGGTTCGGAGGGCCGCCGGTCGCGCTCTGGGGCCATGGGGCGAACCTGCAGCCTGACGGATCGGTGCTCTCGCGCGTCGGCGAGGCCGCCAAGCGCAGGTACTCCCGGGTTCCGCACTGGTGGTTCGCCTACACCGAGGGAACGGCACGCAGGGTGGCCGGGCTCGGCTTCCCGTGCCAACGCATCACCGTCGTCCAGAACGCGGTTGACACGTTGTCGCTCCAGAGTTGGTACGACACCGTGACCTCGGCCGAAGCCGCGCAGGCACGCGCCGGGCTAGGACTGGCCGGGCGTAACACCTGCATGTACATCGGAAGCCTGTATCCGAACAAGCGGCTCGGCTTCCTGCTGGAAGCCGCCGAGGTGATCGCCGCGACGGTCCCGGACTTCGAACTCGTCGTGGTCGGGTCCGGACCGGACCAGGAGACGGTGCGACAGGCCGCTGCCCGGCTCCCGTGGCTGCATCACCGCGGTGCCGTTTTCGGCCGGGAGAAGGCGGTGCTTGCGCGGACATCGCAACTCCTTCTCATGCCAGGCGCCGTGGGGCTCGGGATTCTCGACTCCTTCTCGTTCCGGCTGCCGATGGTGACAACGACGGAGGCATTGCACGGTCCGGAGATCGAGTACCTGCGTAGCGGGGTGAACGGCCTGATGGCTGCCCCCGGTGGCACGCCCCAGACCTACGCCCAAACGGTGATCGAGCTGTTGTGCGACCCTGCCCGGATCGGCCGTCTGAAGAACGGCTGCGCGGCATCGGCCGAGACCTACACCTTGGACGCGATGGTGCGGCGCTTCGCCGAAGGTGTCAGAGGGGCGCTGCGCCAGGGGAGTGGACACCATGTATGCCGGTGACGAGTGCGCCCCGGCCCGGCTCGACGCCGCTGCTGGACAAGCTGCCGGACCTGTCCATGGTGACGACGACCTACTCCGGCACCAGGGATGGGCTGGTGGCCGACCTGATCGAACAGATCTCGTCGCTGGTGGCGGGCCGGGACTACAGCCTCGTCGCCGATGCTTCCCCGATGCCCGGTCCGGTCTTCGGCCCGGCAGCCGAGAGGATCCCATGCAAGGCCGTCGCGAATCGGGTGAGGCGCAGGAACCTACCAGGCCGGCGGCACGATCACCCGTGGGGAAACGGTCTGGCCCCCAAGACGTCCGCGCGCTCCAGGACCGGTTGGATATGGCGCTTGGCGCGGCCCGATACGCCGCGGTCCACCGGCGACCGGCGAGCCTCACGGAGCGGCGATGATCACGGTCGTGGTGCTTATGGCATGCCACAACCGGCGTGCGACCACGGTCAAGTGCCTGCGGTCTCTGGTCGGACAGGTCGGACCGGGTGTGTCCCTACGGATCGTCCTGACCGACGACGGCAGCACCGATGGGACCGCGTGCGCTGCCCGCGAGGTATGGCCCGGCATCCACGTGGTGCGGGGCGACGGATCCTTGTTCTGGGCCAAGGGGATGGCGCTGGCTGCGTCAGCCATTCACGACTATGATTTTCTGCTCTGGCTGAACGATGACGTCGTCCTGGATTCCGGGGCCCTGACGCGGTTGCTCGGCACCTACCGATCCCTCGCGGATCCTCAGGGGAACCTGCTCGTCGTAGGTGCGTTGCGTGACCCGCGCACCGGCACAGTGACCTATTCGGGTGTTGCTCGCGGTAGCTCGCTGCGCCCGATGCGCTTCACCCGGGTCATCCCGGCCGGCGCGCCGGTTCCGGCCGACACCATAAACGGGAACCTGGTCCTGGTGCCGCGCAAGGTGGTGGAGCGCGTCGGACATCTCGACGGGGGCTTCAGCCACGGCATGGCCGACTTCGACTACGGCCTACGGGCCAGGTCCCTCGGATGCGCGGTCTGGGTCGCTCCCGTGACCCTGGGCACGTGTGCCCGCAACTCATCGGTACAAGAGTGGACTGACCCCTCGCTGTCCTTGGGAATGCGGTGGCGGCTGATGCGCTCGCCCAAAGGACTGCCGCCGGGAAGCTGGCTGCGCTTCACGCGGCGCCACGCCGGACCGATGTGGTTGGTTTACTGGCTCTCGCCGTACGTCCGTTTCCTTGCCGGAGCCGTGTTCTCCGGTGCTTTCGGTAACCACGGCAGAAGCACCACGGGCGAGTAGCGATCGCCGGGCCGCCAGGTTCGGGGACGTTGGAAACGTAACGTAGTTTTCGGCAAAGGTGATGGTGTGTCAGTCTTCGGTCCGATGAAGTCAGAGACTAGTCTTACCGTGCCGCTATGGACGTTTTCTCGTGGATCACACATTGACTGGAGGCTGAGTTGCCGAATCCGGATTTCTTCGCACACCGCCTCGTCGCCGGGCCGGTCAGGGACGAACGGGACGCATTGCTCCTCAGCCTCTGTGAAGGGCGTCGGGTGCTCCACATCGGATGCGCCGACCACCCGCTGACCGCAGAGAGGGTGAAAGACGGGTCGATTCTGCATGCGCGACTCCTGACGCACGCTTCAGATGTGCTGGGTGTGGACATCGACCGTCACGGTGTCGAGCTACTGCGTGAACATCTTGGCGGCGAGTACGCGGTTCTCGATATCGCCGGCTCCGACGGCAGGGCCGTTGCCGAGCAGTTCAAGCCCGATGTGATCCTGGCGGGCGACGTCATCGAACATGTGCGAGACGCGGCTTCGTTCCTGCGTGGCATTGTCACGCTGATGCGAGCTGTGGGCAATGGGGTCGAGCTGATCATCTCGACTCCGAACGGGCTCGGTGCCAAGACCCTGCTCAATACAGTGGCGGGCTTTGAAATGATCCATCCGGATCATGTGTACGTTTTCACGCCCGCTTCGCTGGCTCGCCTTGTATCAGACTGCGGGCTGAGTCCAAGTAATTGGTTCTTTTATCATGTGAACTCGGGCACTGGTGTGCGAGCTCGCCTTGATAGAGCGATCTGTCGTGCTGCGGCCCGGCTGCGACCTGCTTTCGCCGCGGGGCAGGTCCTGGTGTGCAAAGCCACCGTCTGAAGGGCCGCACGCGCAGGCGGGCTCCCGTATGAGGGCCATCAAGGCCGATGGGTTGGGCCATCTTCCGGATTCCGCTCCCTCTTCGGTTCTGATCAGCCTGGGCTGGAACTACGCTGGTTCGGCCGTGGCCATGCTTCTCCAGCTCGGCTACGTCGCTTGCACCGGCCGAATCGCCCACCCGGACGCCTTTGGGTCGTATGCCATCGCGTTCACGGTGACTCAATTCCTCGGCCTTTTCTCCAATGCCGGGCTGGCCACATGCGTGCTGCGAATCGACCAGTTGACCAGTCCAGCCATGCGTGCGGCGATGCGACTCGGTACGGCCTCCGGGATCATCTTCTTCCTCCTGACCGAAGCGATGGCGCCATGGTGCGGCGACCTGTGGCACATGCCTGCCCTAACGCCAATGCTGCGGGTGCTGGGTTTTCAGCTCCTCGTGCAGTCGGGTGCGTCTGTAACGATTACCGCGTTGCGCCGAGTGGGGCAGTCCCGAGCCGCGGTGGCATGCGAACTGGCTGGACAGGTGGCAGGCATCGTTGTGAGTACAACGCTGCTGACCTACGGACGGAATCCTCTCGGACTGGCCGCCGCACAGCCCACCGCTGCGGCAGTCACCTTGGCCTTGGGCACGGTGGTAACCCTCGTTCGACCTTTGTTTCCCCCAGGCCCCTCGGTCAGGACGTGTGATTTGCTCGCGTCTTCGAGCTTCCTGGCTGGTTCCAGCTTGTTGGAGTTCGTCACCATCAGTGCTCCGGTATGGGTCGTCGGCAGACTTTTCGGGATGGATGTCACGGGGGCCTACTCCCGCGCGTCCCTTATGGCCGGTCTCACATCGCAGTTCTTGTTCCAGGGGCTGAACTCGGCCGTCACCCCCATGCTTGCCGAGCGGCGCAAGCGCGGCCTCGCACGGGACCGTGCTGTGGCGCACACCGTGTGCTCCGCCTCCGCCGCCGCCTTCATCTGCCTGGGTGCGCTTGCCGGGGTTGGACCGGCCGCGCTCGGCCTGCTGCTCGGTTCGGGTTGGGAGACGGCCTCTGCGCTGGTGCCCGTACTGGCCTTGGGGTCGGCGATGGCGCTGGTCTGTAGATCCGGGATGATCATCGACCAGGTGCGCCGCGCGACAGGGGCGTTGATCGGAACTCAGCTTGCGGTGGCGGCCACCACCGCGGCGGGACTCGCTGCGGCCGTCGCATGGCACAGTCTTTTGTTACTCGCTGCCTCCGCCGCGATGGGGCAGGCAGTGGGGCACGTCGTGCAGTTGGTGTGCTGGCACCGTGCCGGGCTGCTGCACGCGTCCGTCGCGCTACGCGCCCATGCGGTCCATGGGGCCGTCGGATCCGCACTTGGTGTGGCCGCCGCTCTGGGAGCCCATGGGCGGCAAGCCGTTGCCGCCGTGGCATGCAGCCTGTCGTCCATGCTGCCGGTGGTTCTCCTCTGCGCGCTGCTGCGCGCCTGGATTCCGCTGTACACGGCAGTCAACGCCATAGGTCTTCAGCGGCCCTGGAAGGCCAGGCGCCCTGCGACACGCTCACCGGGGATCGAGGGGCTCGACACGGGCGCCACTGTCACCCATATGGAAGGACCCTGACCGTGCATATCGGCCTCGCCGGGCCTGTGGATCTCGACCCCCTGCGTGCGTACGTGCCCGGGCCGTTCCCCGCCGTCTACTCATTCCCGCTCATCGGCTGGCTGGCCCGCAGCTGGCTGGAGCAGGGACATCGCGTCACCGTGTATGCCCTGAGCTCTGAGGTGACGGAGCGACAGGTCTATGGAACTGCTGATCCACTGCGGATCGTTGTGGTGCCCCAGCGGCCACGGGCCAGGCATCGCCTCCGGGACCTGTTCCACGCCGAGCGGGTGGGGCTGGCGTCGGCCATGCGTGATCAACCCGCTGATGTCCTCAGCGCCCACTGGACCTACGAGTTCGCCCTGGCCGCGGAGTCCACCGGGCTGCCGACGTACGTCACCGCCCATGACACGCCACTTCGCGCCGCGTGGGAGATGCGCAGTGCCTATCGCTGGTTGCGGAGCGGTCTCGCGCTGCCTGCCGTGCACCGTGCCACCGCACTGAGCGCCGTGAGCCCCTATGCCGCTCGGCATCTGCGTCAATGTCTGGGCGTACGGCGCCATGTCAAGGTGATCCCCAATGGCGTGCGCCTCGATGCCCTACCCCGCGCCGGGCAGCCCCGTGCGGTGGTCCACCGTCCGGTATTCGCGTCCGTGATCAACGGTTGGGGCCCGTTGAAGAACGGCATCGGCCTGCTCCGGGCCTTCCGGCTGGTGCGGCAACGACTTCCCGATGCACGATTGTTTATGTTCGGTGACGGGTTCGGCGCCGCCGGGCCCGCATCGAGGTGGGCGGCCGAGAAGGGACTCAACACAGGGGTCGAGTTCTTCGGACCGACCGATCACCTCTCGATGTTGAGGTGCGTCTCGGAGGAGGTCGATGTGCTGGTCCATCCCTCACGGGTGGAGTGCTTCCCGATGGTCGTCGCCGAAGCCATGGCCGTGGGCATTCCGCTGGTGGCGGGGGCGCGCAGTGGCGGTGTGCCGTGGGTTCTCGACGGTGGGCGTGCAGGGGTCCTTACTGACATCGACAACCCGGCGAAGCTCGCAGCGGCAATGTGGGCCCTGGTCGGCGACCAGGAGCGCCGCGCACTTCTCGTGCATGCGGCGCGGACACGGGTTTCGACGCATTTCCAGCTCCAGGACGTCGCCCGTACCTACGTCGACTGGTTCGCGACGGCCGGGTGAGGCACTGACCGGGCCGTCGGGGAGGACGGCGCCACACCCGGCAAGAGCGCGTCCGCGCGTACCGCCGCCGTGTTCAGGCCCGGCCTGAATCCCGTTCATCATCGCGATGCTCCTGCCGGGTGGCGTCACACTGGTCCTGAAGCGGGCGGGTGCCTTTGACCGGGCGCAGGACCCGGCAGGGGTTTCCGGCAGCCACGACGCCTTCCGGCAGTGACGCGCTCACGACGCTTCCGGCCCCCACAACGGTGCCGGCACCGATTTCGACACCCTTGAGCACGATGGTCCGGGCGCCAAGGAACACATCGTCACCAATACGGACGGGCGCGGCGGCGGATGCCCTCTCGGGGGCGGCTCTGCGAGGAAGCACATCGACCGGGTGGAAGTCGGTGTCGGCGATGAGGACGTCGGCTCCTACCAGTACCCGGGCGCCGATGTCGATGTTCGTCGCCGCGCAGACAGTGGCCCCGCTGAGGCCGGAATCGGATCCGATACGGATCACCGCCCCGGGGCGCAAGGTACGAAGGATGACTGGGCGGGCCACTCCGAGAGCGGTCCAGGGCGTCCTGGAGACCAGAACGACCCGCTCGCCGAGAGTGATGTGTGAACCTGGAACGAGACCGATCAACGGTCGGCCGAGCGCCTGAACGTTCGCGCCCGTCCGCACGCCCGACGTCGCGAGTCGGAGCCTCCCGCCGAGCAGGAGCGCCCTGAGCCGAGCGGCCCGCACCGCCCGCCCGATCACTGACCCGCTCCGGACGCATGCGTCGGGCCGGGCGCCACAGCCGCGGTATGCCGGGCCATCCCCTGGAGCTCCGGGTGTACGGGCCGGGAAACGGTGTGCGGGCGCGGACCCCCCGAGATATCGGTATCGCCAGGTGTCACCGGGTCTGGAACGCGACCGGTCGGGTCCGCGCCGACGTGCCACAGGAACAGCCCCAGCAGTACGCCCTGATCGAGGAAGGCAGGGTAGGCGACGAAGAACACCAGCTGGCCCACGATCAGCACTCGCAGGGGCAGACTGCTGGGCGAGTCGCGCGGGAGCCGCCACCAGATCAGCGTGTACGCGGCAACCAGCAGCGCCAGCCCCATCACTCCCAGACGCATCCCGACGTGCAGGTAGTAGTCGTGCGGGGAGAACTCGACCAGAGTGCCGTTGACATAGCGTTCGTAGCCTGCACCGAAGGGCGTGCCGATCAGCCATTCGACGACTGACCGTGGCTTGTCCAGGAGATCCTGCCAGCCCATCACACGCCACGTGAGTGTGCTGTGAGTGCTCCGCGCCTCCTCGGCAGAGGCGGCGAGAGTGCCGCCGACGTTGCCGAAGGCGCCCACGTAGAAGGCCAGTGCGGCCAGGCCGAGCGCCGTCACTCCGAAGGCGCCGGAGAGGATGCGCTGCCCCGGGCGGGCGGGGCGCAGCGCCCACCCTGCTACCGCCATGGCTGCCACTGCTACCCAGACAGTCCGGTGCTGCAGAAGAATGACGATGAGCAGGAGTGACAGGGCCAGCAGCCGCCTGCCGCGGCGTAGCCGGACAGCCGTCGCCCGGCCGCCGTCCGGGGAGCGGGAGTCGAACGGCGGGCACAGCAGCAGCACGGCGGCCTGAGCCAGCAACAGGGCCGCAGCAGCGGGTACGGGCCGGGAGTCGGTCACCGTGCCGTCGATGACGACACGTTCGGTGATCGCGTGCAGTCCGTGTTTCATCCAGCCGTTCAGGCACAACGCGGTGAGTACGGCTGCGGTGCCGAGCCACACCCGGGTGACCGAGCGCGCTAGCGCGGCCCCTGGGGGCATGGTGGCGGTGTAGAGCGCGGCGGCGAGTACGTACCAGAAGTAGAGCCGGCCGTCATTGCCGGCGGACTGCAGGCCGAAGGTGTGAATGCCGCTCAGCGTCGACCAGGCCGCGAGCACGGTCAGCCCCAGCAGGGGCAGCAGCCCGGCTCGTTGCGGCAGACCGTGAATCAGCATCCTGCCGAGTGCTACGCAGGACGCGCATACAGCCAGGACGTCGGCAAGGTAGACATGGATGCCCAGCACCAGGGCGGGCGTGTTGGCGGCGACCGACCAGATCTGCACGGCCAGCAGCAGACCGAGCCCGGCCGTCTGATGCCTGAGGAGAACCCACAGCACGCTCCCGGCCAGGGCGAGCGCGGCGAAGAGGGCGAGCAGGGCGTTCGGGGCGAGGTGCTGCACGGTGAATCCGTCCTGCGATCCGGAGAAAGGGGCGTGAGAGAAGAGGAACGGCGGCTCCGGGGCCGCCCACAGCCCAGGCGCCGAGGTGGCGGCAGTAGCGCCGCCCCGACGTGCGCGGAACCGAGAAGCACCGGGATGCCGGCCTGGCGGGCGCGCAGTCCGCGGTCGAAGCAGCCCAAGCGGGGAGGGAACGCGGGGTCGATGTCGGCCAGCACGCGTCAGGCGGCGGTGGTGACCAGGACCGCGTTGCCGTCGCGGGTGTCGCACGGCTGCGGGGCGCGGTTGTCCGGCTCGACTCGCACCGGGGCCGGCGGGCGCTGCTCACCGCAAGACCGGTGTGAGGAGCCCGGAGAGAGTGGTCGTGACGGGCGTGGCCTGTGCCGCGGTCTGCGGCCGGGCGTCGAGTTCCGCGTCGACCATCAGACTGGCAAGCTCCCGGCCGTGCACCGTCGGCCGCCAGCCCAGCACTCGCTCCGCTTTGGACGCGTCCCCGACCAGGTCGTCGACCTCGGTCGGGCGCAGGTAGCGGTTATCGAAGCGGACGTGGTCGCGCCAGTCGAGGCCCGC